>NZ_JBIMER010000022.1:0-36408 GCF_051262515.1 Arthrobacter arnarulunnguaqae
GTCCGCCTCCCCGGTGTCAATTCGACATCCGGACCAGTTTTTCGAGTGGTTTTTGCGTGGTCCCGATGCTTTCCAATGGAAGGCTTTTCTCCCTTTCGGGATTCTTTCGGCGACCGGCGCGGAACAAAACTATACGCCCACTTTCGCCCCACGCCAAATCGGGGGTACCCGTTGGGGCGAGGGCCGGAAAAGCGCGGAATCCCGGGGCCGTTGGCCCCGGGATTCCGGTGTCGTCCTATTCTGCCGGGGAATCCGGCGGAGTGAGGTAGAGCACTCCCAGTGGCGGGAGGGTGAGCACCGCGTGCGCGGGCTGGCCTTGGTGCCCTCCGGCTTCCGCGATCACCGTGCCGCCGTTGTCGACACCCGACCCCCCGTACTCCCGGGCATCGGTGTTCACGGCCTCGGTCCACGCGCCGGCCAGGGGCAGTCCGAGCCGGTAGTCGTGCCGCGGCTCCCCAGAGAAATTGGCGACGCACACCAACGGGTGGCCGGCGGCGTCGCGGCGGATGAACGCCAGCGTGTTGCCGGCGCCGTCCTGCGACTCGATCCATTCGAAGCCGGACGGATCATTGTCCCGTTCCCAGAGTGCGGGCGAGGACCGGTAGACCTCGTTGAGCTTGCGGACCGCCAACTGAACCCCGCGGTGCTGGTGCGTGTCGGCCAGCCACCAGTCGAGCCCGTGCTGCTCGCTCCACTCGGCTTCCTGCGCGAACTCGGTGCCCATGAAGATGAGCTGCTTGCCGGGGTGCGCCCACTGGTAGGCGAGGTATGCGCGCACCTGCGCCAGCTGCCGCCAGCGGTCCCCGGGCATGCGCCGCAGCAGCGAGCCCTTCCCGTGGACCACCTCGTCGTGACTGATCGGCAGGAGGAAGTTCTCGGTCCATGCGTACGCCAGGGAGAACGTCATCTTGTGGTGGTGGTGCATGCGGTTGATCGGATCCTCGCCGATGTACTCCAGCGAGTCGTGCATCCAGCCCATGTTCCACTTGATGCCGAAGCCCAGGCCGCCGTCGGACGTGGCGCGCGTGACGCCGTCGAACGCCGTCGACTCCTCCGCGATCATGACCGTGCCGGGCGCCACCCGGTACGCCGTGGCCGTTGCCTCCTGCAGGAACCGGATGGCCTCGAGGTTCTCGCGCCCGCCGTGCACGTTCGGCACCCACTGGCCTTCCTCGCGCGAGTAGTCCAGGTAAAGCATCGAGGCGACGGCGTCAACGCGCAGGCCGTCGATGTGGAACTCGGTCAGCCAGTAGAGCGCGTTGGCCACGAGGAAGTTGCGCACCTCGTTCCGGCCGAAGTCGAAGATCAGCGTCCCCCAGTCGGGGTGCTCGCCAAGGCGCGGGTCCGCGTGCTCGTACAGCGTCATGCCGTCGAACTTGGCCAGCGCCCACTCGTCCTTGGGGAAGTGCGCCGGGACCCAGTCGAGGATGACGCCGATTCCGGCCTGGTGCAGCTTGTCCACGAGGTACCGGAAGTCGTCCGGGTGCCCGAAGCGGGACGTCGGCGCGTAGTAGGACGTGACCTGGTATCCCCACGATCCGCCGAACGGGTGCTCGGCGACCGGCATGAACTCGACGTGGGTGAATCCCTGCCAGCTCACGTACTCCGCCAGCTGGTCCGCGAGCTCGCGGTAGGACAGCCCAACCCGCCAGGACCCGAGGTGCACCTCGTACACGCTCATCGGCGCGTTGTGCGGATCGCTCGCGCCGCGGCGGCCCATCCACTCCCCGTCGTTGAAGCCGTAGGACGACTCGGTCACCACCGAACCGGTCAGCGGCGGGATCTCGGTGTGCCGCGCCATGGGGTCGGCCTTCTCGCGCCAATGCCCGTCCGGACCCAGGAGCTCGAACTTGTAGACGGCCCCGGCGCCGACGCCCGGGATGAACAGTTCCCACACGCCGGAGTGGCCCAGCGAGCGCATCGCGTGCGGAGTCGCGTCCCAGTTGTTGAAGTCCCCCTTGATCCTGACGGCCCGGGCGTTGGGGGCCCAGACGGCGAAGCTGGTTCCGGTGCTGTCGCCAAGCGTCGAGTGGTAGCGCCGCACGTGGGCGCCCAATGCGGACCACAGCTTCTCGTGCCGCCCCTCGGCGATGAGGTGGAGGTCGACCTCGCCGAGGGTGGGCAGGTAGCGGTACGGGTCGTCGGCCAGGTGGGGCTCGTCCTCGCCGTACGCGACCTCGAGGCGGTAGTCGGGAACGTGGCCTTCGCGGTCCGAGGCGGGCAGGACCGCCACCCAGATTCCCTCGTGTTCGTGCCGCATCGGGTGGCGTCCGTCGGCCGTCACGACGGTGACCTCGCGGGCCAGCCGGCGCAGCGTTCGGACGGTGACGTGTCCGTAGTCGTCCAAGTGCGCGCCCAGCACCGCGTGGGGCGCGTGGTGCGCACCGTGGGCGACGGCGGAGAGCACGTGGCCATCGACCGGCAGGGGTCCCTGGGGTGCCGGCCGCGCGGCCACGCCGGCCGGTCGGGTTGCCTCGACCGCGGTTTCGTTGCGCCCCTGCGGTTCGGTGTTCTCGTTCGCGGTCATGGTGGACAGCACCTCCTGGACGGCGGACGCCGGGACCTGAACCCACGACGGCCTGTTCTGCAGCTCATAGACAACCTCGTACAACGCCTTGTCCAGCCACAGGGCCAGGAACAGGGGGGATTCCGTGTCCACCGGCTCGCCGGACTCGGCCTCGTACCCGGCGAGGAAGGCGCGGCGGGACCGCTTGGCCCACTCCGTCGCCGACCGCAGCGACTCCGGGGTTCCGTCTCCGTTGCGGATGGCGACCCCGGCGGCATAGTCGAAGGAACGCAGCATGCCGACGACGTCGCGCAGCGCGACGTCGCGGCTGGTCCGTTCCCCGGCGGCGCGCAGCGGCTCGCCCTCGAAGTCGAGGACCACCCACCCCCTTGTGGGGGCGTGCAGCACCTGGCCCAGGTGGTAGTCGCCGTGGATGCGCTGTAGCGGAGGCAATTCGGTGATCTCGTCGAGGCGCCCGAGCACCTGCCGGAAGGGTCCCTCGAGCGCGCCGACCGCGGACCCGGCTTTCTGCCAGCCCCACACCAGTCGCTGGCGCAGGCTTTCGACCAGCGACGAAACGGCGTCCGCGTCCGCCTGTCCCGCGCCGGCCACGCGTGCCAGGTCCCGGTGGAGCCTTGCGGTGGCGCGGCCGATCTCCTCGGCCTCCCCGGTGAACTCGGCGCCCTCGAGTGCCGCGACGCTGGCCGTGCGCCAGGCGTCCTGGCTTCCGCCGATGAACTCGCGCAGGACGCCCAGCGCGCCGGTGACCTCGCCGTCCGCGGTCCCCCACCGCGCGGTGACGGAGCCGAAGGTCAGCGGGACGTCGAACGATCCGCCCCCGGTCAGCAGTTCTCCGAGTTCGACGTCGGGGTTGGTGCCGGCGGCGGGGACACGGAAGAACTTCGCGATGACGTCGCCCTCCACGGATTCGACCACCACGGACGTGTTGGACTGCTCGCCGCCGAGCACGCCGGCGGCCAGAGGCGGCTCCAGCGGTGCGCGTTCGTCGAATCCCGCCGCCGGATGCCCGGCGAATCCGTCGCCCGTCCCGGAGGTGCGCATCAGCTCCAGCCACGCGGCGATGAACGCGGGATCGTGCGTGCCGTCGTAGACGTACCAGGTCGACGCCGAGCGGCGTCCGCCGGCTTCGATGGTGCCGATCAGTGCGGTGTCCGCCGCATCGCGCGCCGCCTCGGACGAGGCGTCGGCCCCCAGCGGGGTCAGCCGGAAGGACAGCGGCACGTGCACGACGGCGGCATCCGGCGCCGCGGCGTCGTTCCCCGCGTTCGTTCCCGGGCCGGCCGGGGGCACGTCCACTGCCAGCAGGACGGATTCGAGGTCGACCTCGCCGTGCGGGTCGGTGAGCCGGACCGATCCGACCCGCCGCAGCGCGAAGTCCGCGTCGCGAACGGGGAACCATCGCTGCCCGCGCAGCCACCCGGTGAGCAAGTCGAGAAGCTGCGCGTCCTGAGGCGTCATCGTGAGGGGTCCTCCTGCTTGATCAGTGGCATGGACTGCGTTGCGGGCGAATAGACGTCCGAACGGGCGGAGCGGAGTCGCAGCCAGTAGAAGCCCTGCGAACCCAAGGTGAGCCCGAGCCTACCGTCGGACCCGATGGCCGGAAAAACGCTGCCGCCGAAGACGTCACGCAGGCCGCGGCCGGCGAATTCGGACAGGTCGAGTTCCGTGGACGCCGGGTGCCTGGACAGGTTGTAGATGCACAGGATCGCCTCGCCCTCGAAGTCCTCGCCGGCGTCGGCCGGCAGCTCGCGCAGGAAGGCCAGGACGCTCGGAGCGCTGGCGCGCACGTTCCGGTAGGTTCCGATGCCGAACACCGGGTGCTCGCGGCGCACGCCGAGGACCTGGCGGATCCAGTGCAGCATGGATCCGCTGTGGGCCAGCTGCTGCTCCACGTTGACATTGGTGAAGTTGAAGATCAGCGAACTGACAACCGGCAGGTACAGCTTGCCCGGATCCGCGGTGGAGAATCCCGCGTTGCGGTCCGGGTTCCACTGCATCGGTGTCCGGGAGGCGTCGCGGTCGTCGAGCCAGATGTTGTCGCCCATGCCGATCTCGTCCCCGTAGTACAGGAACGGGCTGCCCGGCAGCGCCAGCAGCAGGGCATGGATGAGTTCCAGCTCGGCGCGGGAGTTGTCCAGCAGCGGCGCCAGGCGACGGCGGATGCCGACATTCGCGCGCATGCGCGAATCCGGGGCGTACCAGCCGAGCATGGCCTCGCGCTCCTCGGACGTGACCATCTCCAGGGTCAATTCGTCGTGGTTCCGCAGGAACGTCCCCCACTGCGTGCCGACCGGGATGTCCGGCGTCTCCTCCATGGTCTGGATGATCGGGGCCGCCAACTGGTCGCGCAGGGCGTAGTAGAGCTTCGGCATGATCGGGAAGTGGAAGCACATGTGGCATTCCGGTTCCTCGGCGGTGCCGAAGTACTCGACCACCTCGAAGGGCGGCTGGTTGGCCTCGGCGATGATGATCCTGCCGGGGTACTCCTCGTCGACCATGCGGCGCAGGTCCCGGAGGAACGCGTGCGTCGGCGGCAGGTTCTCGCAGTTGGTCCCGTCCTCCTCGAAGAGGTACGGGATGGCGTCGGCGCGGAAGCCGTCCACCCCCAGGTCCAGCCAGAAGCGGACGACGTCGAACATCGCCTCGTGGACCTTGGGATTCTCGAAGTTGAGGTCCGGCTGGTGGTGGAAGAAGCGGTGCCAGAAGAACTGCCGGCGGATGGGGTCGAACGTCCAGTTCGACTCCTCGGTGTCCACGAAGATGATGCGCGCGTCCGAATACAGCTCGTCCGTGTCGCTCCAGACGTAGAAGTCCCCGTACTCTCCCTCCGGGTCGCTGCGCGAGGCCTGGAACCACGGGTGCTCGTCCGAGGTGTGGTTCATGGGCAGGTCGATCACGATCCGAAGGCCGCGCGCGTGCGCCTCGGAGACGAGGCGGCGGAAGTCCCCGATCGTGCCGAACTCGTCCAGGACGTCGTAGTAGTCGGCGATGTCGTAGCCGCCGTCGCGCAGGGGCGACTTGAAGAACGGCGGCACCCAGAGGCAGTCGATGCCCAGCCACTGCAGGTAGTCGAGCTTGTCGATCAGGCCGGCCAGGTCGCCGCTGCCGTCGCCGTTCCCGTCGGCGAAGGCCCTGACCAGGACCTCGTAGAAAACGGCCTTGCGGTGCCATTGCGGATCGTGGGCGAGCCCGGGCGCGTTCAACTGATAGGGATTGGCCACTATGCGTTTCTCCTCAGGTGCAGGATGTGGGCGGGCTCCGCGTGCGGATCGAGCCGGACGTAGTTGTGCTGTCCCCAGCGGTAGGACTCTCCGCTGATCAGGTCGTCGACGACGAAGCGGCCGTCGCCGTCGAGGTCCCCCGGGTGCAGGCGCAGCTCGTCCAGGTCCAGCGTGACCGTACCCTCCCTGGCACCGTGGGGGTCGACGTTCACGACCACGATGATCGTGTCGCGCACGGGCCCGTCGGCGCCGTCGGGCACCGTCTCCTTGGTCTTGGAGAAGACCACGGTGGCGTCGTCCGAGGACGCGTGCACGACTAGGTTCTGCAGGTCGCCGAGCGCCGGGTGCGCGCGGCGGATGTGGTTCAGCCGGGTCAGGTAGGGCGCCAGCGAGCGTCCCTCGGCCTCGGCGGCGTCGAAGTCCCGCGTCTTGTACTGGAACTTCTCGTTGTCGATGTTCTCCTCCGCGCCCGGGCGGGCCACGTGTTCGAACAGCTCGTAGCCGGCGTAGACGCCCCAGAGCGGGCTGGCCATGGACGCGAGGACGGCGCGAATCTTGAAGGCCGCGGGGCCGCCGAACTGCAGGTACTCCGTGAGGATGTCCGGCGTGTTGACGAAGAAGTTGGGCCGGAAGTACGCGGGGCTCTCGTGGCTGACCTCCTGGAAGTACTCCTCCAGCTCCGTCTTGGTGTTCCGCCAGGTGAAGTACGTGTAGGACTGCTGGAATCCGGCGCGTCCGAGAGCGTGCATCATGGCCGGGCGGGTGAACGCCTCGGCCAGGAAAACGACGCCGGGGCGCCGCGCCTCGACGCGGGAGATCAACCACTCCCAGAAGGCGACCGGCTTGGTGTGCGGATTGTCCACGCGGAAGATCCGCACCCCGCGGTCCACCCAGAGCAGGACGATGCGCAGGATCTCCTTGGAGAGCCCGGCGGGGTCGTTGTCGAAGTTCAGCGGATAGATGTCCTGGTACTTCTTCGGCGGGTTTTCCGCGTAGGCGATGCTGCCGTCGGCGCGGGTCGTGAACCACTCCGGGTGCTCGGTGACCCACGGGTGGTCGGGCGAGGCCTGCAGCGCCAGGTCCAGCGCCACTTCGAGGTTCAGCTCGTTGGCGCGCGCCACGAAAGCGGCGAAGTCCTCCTTGGTCCCGAGGTCCGGATGGATGGCGTCGTGGCCACCCTCGGCGGCGCCGATCGCCCACGGGGAACCGGGGTCGTTCTCCCCGGCGACAAGCGTGTTGTTGGGACCCTTGCGGTGGGCGCGGCCGATCGGGTGGATCGGCGGAAGGTAGATGACGTCGAAGCCCATGGCGGCTACGGCGTCCAGCCGCCGGGCGGCGGTGGTGAAGTTGCCCGACGTGTGCGCACCGGTCTCCGGGTGGTAGACGGCTCCCTCGGAACGGGGGAAGAACTCGTACCAGGCGCCGCGTCCGGCGCGTTCGCGCTCCACGTTGATCGGGAAACGGCCGCTGTACGTGACCAGCCGGCGCACCGGATGTGCATCGAGCACGGCGAGGACCTCCGGGGACTCCCCCGCGGCCAGGCGGGCGCCGGTGTCCCGCTCACGGTCGGAAAGGGTGGCGGCGGCCGCCCGCAGGACGTCGGCGCCGCGCGCGTCCGGGTGGCCGTCGGCGGCCTCGCCGAACAGCTTGGCCCCCTCGGCGAGCATCAGGTCCACGTCGATGCCGGCGTCGATCTTCACCGTCGCGGCGTGGTGCCATGTGCCGTAGGGATCGTCCCAGGCCTCCACCTCGAACTCCCATGCCCCTACCGCGGATGGCTGGAGACGGGCATGCCAGGAATCGGTGCCCGGAGCCCCGGCAGCCATGCGGACACGCTGGGTCTCGGCGCCGTCGGGTCCGTAGAGTACCGCCGTCACACCCACGGAATCGTGCCCCTCACGGAAGGCGGTGGCGGAGACCAGCACGTCCTCCCCCGGAATGGCCTTGGCCGCAAAGTGGCCGCCCTCCACCACGGGTTGGACGTTGGTCACCGGAATGCGGCCGAATCTGGCTTGCTGTCCTTTAGTCACCCTGTAGACGCTAGCGACTATCCGTCACAAAGGCCAAGGATAAACGCGCTTTGCGCATCGTTTACCGAGACGAAACCCACACGGGGCGCATCTGCGCTACCGTTCACAGGGTGAAGGCCATCCGACGATTTACCGTCCGCACCGTCCTGCCCGAGCCGATCGCCGGGCTCGGCACCCTCGCCGCCAACCTGCGCTGGTCTTGGCACGAACCGACCGCGCGCCTGTTCCGCGATCTGGATCCGGTGGAATGGGAAGCCGCGCACGAGGACCCCGTGGCGCTCTTGGGCCGCTTCGACCGCGCCAGGCTGGACGTCTTGGCCGCCGACGCGGACTTCGTGTCCCGCGTGCAGTCGCAGGTGGAGGACCTCAGGCGCTACCTCGAGAGGCCTCGCTGGTACCAGGGCCTCGACGGATCCGCGCCGCGATCCATTGCGTACTTCTCCCCCGAATACGGCATCACAGCGGCGCTGCCGCAATACTCCGGCGGTCTCGGCATTCTCGCCGGCGACCACCTCAAGACCGCCAGCGACCTCGGCGTGCCGATCGTCGGCGTCGGACTCCTCTACCAGGCCGGTTACTTCAAGCAGTCACTCTCCCGCGACGCGTGGCAGCAGGAGACCTACCCGATCCTGGATCCGCACGGCCTGCCGCTCTCGCTTCTGCGCGAGGAGGACGGCACGCCCGCCGTCGTCTCCCTGCCCCTGCCCGGGGACCGCCAGCTGCGCGCTCAGATCTGGCGCGCCGACGTCGGACGCGTGCCCCTGCTGCTGCTCGACGCCGACATTCCCACCAACGACGACGCGGCACGCGCCGTGACCGACCGCCTGTACGGCGGCGGCGGGGACCACCGGCTCCAACAGGAACTGCTGCTGGGCATGGGCGGCGTCAAGGCGCTGCGCGCGTTCGAGCGGCTCACCGGCGCCGCCGCCCCCGAGGTCTTCCACACCAACGAGGGCCATGCCGGGTTCCTGGGCGTGGAGCGCATCCGCGAACTGATGGACGGCGGGCTGTCCTGGGCCGAGGCACTCGCGGCGGTCAGGGCGTCCACGGTCTTCACCACGCACACGCCGGTCCCCGCGGGGATCGACCGTTTCGAGTCGCTACAGGTAGGCCACTTCCTCCGCGCTGGGCTGGCCCCGGGCGTTCCGGTGGACGGCATCCTCGGCCTCGGCGCCGAGAACTACCCCGGCGGCGATCCCGCGACGTTCAACATGGCTGTCATGGGGCTGCGCCTCGCGCAGCGGGCCAACGGCGTCGCCAAGCTGCACGGGCGCGTCTCGCGTGGCATGTTCTCCGGGCTCTGGACCGGATTCGACGTCGACGAGGTGCCGATCGCCTCGGTCACCAACGGCGTGCACGTCCCCACTTGGGTGGACCCCCAGGTGCTCGCGTTCGCCCGCAGGCAGTTCGGCGACGAGGCCGTGGAGGCCGGCGAATGGGGCCGCGCCACAGACGTTCCCGACGAGGACCTCTGGGCGCTGCGGCGCAACCTGCGCGTCCAGCTGATCGAGGACGTCCGCGCGCGGCTGCGGTCCTCCTGGCTCAAGCGCGGCGCCACGGAAAGCGAACTCGGCTGGACGCGGTCGGTGCTGGATCCCGACGTCCTGACCATGGGATTCGCCCGCCGCGTACCGACCTACAAGCGCCTCACCCTGATGCTGCGCGACCCCGACCGGCTCAAGGCGCTGCTGCTTCACCCGACGCGGCCGATCCAGATCGTGATCGCCGGCAAGTCGCACCCCGCGGACGAGGCCGGAAAGAAGATGATCCAGGACCTGGTCCGGTTCACGGACGACCCCGAGGTCCGGCACCGGATCGTGTTCCTGCCGAACTACGACATGCGCATGGCGCGCACCCTCTTCCCGGGATGCGACGTGTGGCTGAACAACCCGCTGCGGCCGCTCGAGGCCTGCGGAACCTCCGGCATGAAGGCCGCCATCAACGGCGGGCTCAACCTGTCGGTGCTCGACGGCTGGTGGGACGAGATGTTCGACGGCGACAACGGCTGGGCCATCCCCACCGCGCCGCCCGGGGCATCCGTGGAACAGCGCGACGACCTCGAGGCGGCGGCGTTGTACGCGCTGATCGAGAACAACGTGGCCCCCAGGTTCTACGGGGCCGAGGATTCCGGCGCCGCCGGGGCCGCCGGCCCGTCGCAGGCCGAGTACGACGGCGTTCCGCGCCAATGGGTGCGCATGATCAAGCACACGCTGGCTCACCTGGGCCCGCAGGTCGCCGCGACGCGGATGGTGCGGGACTACGTCAACCAGCTCTACGTTCCGGCCGCGGGGTCGGGGCGGGCCGCGGCCGCCGACGGACACGCCGGGGCGCGCGCGCTGGCCGAGTACACCGGACGCATCCGCGCCTCGTGGCCGGGCGTCGTCGTCGAGCACGTGGATTCGGTCGGGATCTCCGAGCAGCCGCGCATCGGCGATGAGTTCCGCGTCAACACGTACGTCCGGCTGGACGGGCTCGCGCCGGAGGACATCGCGGTCCAGGCCGTACACGGCTCGGTGCTCGAATCCGACGAGCTGGTCGGGACCGTGGTCTCCGACCTGTCCCCCGCGGAGGATCTGGGCAACGGCCGGCACCTGTTCACCGGGACGCTCACGCTGGAGCGCCCGGGGGCCTTCGGGTACGGCGTCCGCGTGGTGCCGCGGCACCCGGCGCTGACGTCGGATGCCGAGCTGGGCCTCGTCGCGAACGCCGGAGACTCGTAGTACGCCACTAGGGCGTCGCGCGGTACACCGTGACCGAATAGCCCTCGATCCGTTCGCGCTCCCCGGCCCGCAGAGTCGTCCCGCGGCGGCTGCGCGCCTCGGGAGCGGTGCTGAACCGGAGATCGAACGTGGAAGGCACGTGCTCCACGGTTTCAAAGTCCTTCAGCGACGCCTCCTCGGGCATGAGGATGGTGCGGTGCTCCAGGGAGCCGTTGAAGACGATGAGCCCGTCGATCTGTCCGGCGGGGCTGCCCATCAGCAACTGCACCAGTCGCGTGCCAGGGTTGGACCACGCGTCCTGCGGCATCGGCCGGCCGTGCTCGTCGAACCACAGCATGTAGGCGCTGTTATCCCGCGCGGGATAGTTGTACGGCTGCCCGGCCATGAATTCGCGCCGGATGCGCGAAAGCGCCCTGGTGGTCGCGAACATGGCGCGCTGTTCCTCCGTGAGGGTCCAGTCCAGCCACGTCATTTCGTTGTCCTGGCAGTAGGCGTTGTTGTTGCCCTCCTGCGTCTTGCCGATCTCGTCGCCGGCGGTGATCATCGGGACGCCCAGCGACAGCAGCAGGGTCGCCATGGCGTTCGAGGCGGTCTGCAGCCGGGCGGCCGAGACGGCGCCGTCGCCGGTCGCTCCCTCCACGCCGTGGTTGTAGCTGCGGTTGTGGTTGTGCCCGTCGCGGTTCTCTTCGCCGTTGTCCTCGTTGTGCTTTCGGTCGTAGCTCACGAGGTCCCGCAGGGTGAAGCCGTCGTGCGCCGTGACGAAGTTGACGGATGCCAGCGGTCCGCGCCCGGACGGGGCGAAGAGTTCCCGCGATCCGGCGAGCACGCCGGCCAGGCGGGCCACGGATCCGCCCTGGTGCCCGGCCTCCAACGAGGCCCTGTCGGCGAACCAGAAGTCGCGGACCGTGTCGCGGTAGCGGTCGTTCCAGTCTGCGAAGCCGCGCGGGAAGCGGCCCGTCTGCCAGCCCCCCATGGAAACGTCCCACGGTTCGGAGATCAGCTTGACACCGGTCATCGCCTTGTCGGCACCGAGCGCGACGAAGAACGGGTGCTGCGGCGTGAAGTGGTTGTTGCCGTCGCGGCCCAGGGACACGGCGAGGTCGAACCGGAACCCGTCGACGTGGTACTCCTCCACCCACAGGCGCAGCGAGTCCATGGCCATCCGCACCACGGCCGGCTCGTTGAAGTTCAGCGTGTTGCCGCAGCCGGTGGTGTCGAAGTAGTTGCCGTCGGCGTCGTGCCGGTAGTACTGCCGGTCCGCCAGTCCCCGCCAGGACAGGGCGCGCTGGTCCTTGCCGCCCTCGGCCGTGTGGTTGAACACGACGTCGAGGACCACCTCGATGCCCGCCGCGTGCAACAGCTTGACCATGCCCTTGAACTCGTCCTGCACCGCCTTCGGACCCGCGGCCCGGGCCGCGGCGGTCGCGTACTCGCCGTGCGGGGCGAAGAAGCCCAGGGTGTTGTAGCCCCAGTAGTTGGGCAGGCCCAACTCCTGCAGGTGCGGTTCGTCCACGTGGAAGTGGATCGGCAGCAGCTCCACGGTGGTGACGCCGAGCGACTGAAGGTGCTCGATCATCACGGGATGCGCGAAACCGGCGTAGGTGCCGCGGAGCTCCTCCGGGATGTCCGGGTGCAGCTTGGTCTGTCCCTTGACGTGGGCCTCGTAGACCACCGTGTCCCGCCACGGCACGTGCGGCCGGGCGTCGTTTCCCCAGTCGAAGCCGGTAGCGACGTGGATGCCCCAGTGCACGCCGTCGTCGTCCGTTTCCAACGCCCTGGCGTAGGGGTCCACCAGCAGCTGACCGTGCCCGGGCAGGTCCGCGCCGCGGTCCCAGAATGCGTACCGCGCCCCGTGACGCAGCCCCTCGACGCGACCGTGGTGCACACCGTCGCTGAAGTCGAACAGGGGCGCGGAGACCATGAGGCCGGCGGGGTCGGAATACCAGACGTCGACGGCCTCGAGCCCCGGGGCGTACACGGCGACGTTGACGGCGTCGGGCACGTGGCTCAGCCCCGGCGCCGCGTCCGCGACTCCCAGCGGGAAGGCGCGCGAAAAGTGCGCCTCGGCGTGGCGAAGTCGCAAGGGGATCTCCTCGGTGGGCTGTGCCATGGCGTCCGGGCCTAGGCCCGGCGGCGCGAAACTTCGTAGAGCGAGATGCCCACGGCCATGGAGGCGTTCAGGGACTCCATGCCGGAGTCGATGGGGATGGAGACGATCTGGTCGCAGGTTTCGCGGACCAGCCGCGAGAGTCCCTTGCCCTCGGATCCGACGACGATGCACAGCGGCTCCGTCGCGAGGCCCAGTTCCGGCAGCGACACGTCGCCGTCGCCGTCCAGGCCCACCACGTAAACCCCGAGCGCCTTCATGGCCTTGATGGTGCTGGTCAGGTTGGTCGCGCGGGCGACCGGAACGCGCACCGCGGCCCCGGCGCTGGTCTTCCAGGCCGACGCCGTCAGGCCCACCGAGCGTCGCTCCGGCACGATCACGCCGTGCCCGCTGAACGCGGAGACGGAGCGGATGATCGCGCCGAGGTTGCGCGGGTCGGTGATGCCGTCGAGGGCCACGAACAGCGGCGCGTTGGAGATGTAACCCTTGCCGGCCTTGGCGACCGTCTCCTCGACGAGCTCCAGCGCGTCCGGGTAGTCGTACGGCGGGATCTGCAGCGCCAGTCCCTGGTGGATGGCGTCGTCGGTCATCCGGTCCAGTTCGGGCTTGCCGGTCTCCATGACCGGGATGCCGCGCTCGGCGGCCATCTTCAGCGACTCGCGGACGCGGTCGTCGACGTCGATCCGGATGGCGACGTACAGCGCCTTCGCGGGAATGCCGGCGCGCAGCGACTCGACCACGGAGTTGCGCCCGGTGACCATTTCCTCGGCCGGCTTACCGCCCTTGCCCTGCCGGCCGCCCGGGCGTCCGCCGGCGCGCGCGCCGGCGCCGGACTTGGCCGCGGCACGCTCGCCGAGCTGCTTGGTGCGGTAGGCCTTGTGGTAGGTCCGGTCCTCGGCCTTGGGTGTGGGACCCTTGCCCTCGAGGGACTTGCGGCCGTGGCCACCGGTGCCCACGTTGGGGCCCTTCTTGGTCTTGCGTACGGTGCCGGGGCGTTTGGGTGTTGCCATGGGGAAAAATCCTTGGGATGGGGTTTTGGGGGGAATCGCGCGGTGGCTGCGATGCCTACCGGTAACCATTTTACAGCCCAACCCGCATTCACGGGCGACGGGTGCCCCGGGACACTAACCCAGCGACCACCGGGCCCCGTCGGCGGAGTCCTCGACGACGATGCCCGCGGCCGCGAGCGTGTCGCGGATGCCGTCCGCGCGGGCCCAGTCCTTCGCGGACCTCGCCGCGGCGCGGGCCTCCAGCTGCGCGTCCACGAGCACCTCGAGCGCCGCCCGGCCGGCACCGTCCGTGGCGGCCGCCGGATCGACGGCGTCGTCCAGCCCCAGCACGCGCGTCATCGCCATCACCTGCCGCAGGGCGACGTCGGCGGCGTCCAGATCGCCGGCGGCCAGTGCGGTGTTGCCACGGCGGACGGTGTCGTGGAGCGCCGCCAGGGCCTGCGGGACGTTCAGGTCGTCGTCCATGGCGGCCGCGAACTCTTCGGTGACCTCCGAGGGGGGCGCGACGAAACCGGACTCGCCGCCCGGGCCGGTCACGTGGGTGCGGCCCAGGGCGTTGGACACGAAGGTGTCGATGCGCGCGACGGCGGCTCCGGCCTCGGCGAGAGAGCTCGGCCGGTAGTCCAGCTGCGACCGGTAGTGCGCCTGCCCCAGGAAGTAGCGCACCACGCGCGGTCCGGCGAGGGCCAGCATGTCCCCGGGGGAGACGGTGTTGCCGATGGACTTCGACATCTTCTCGCCCTCGTACGTGACCATGCCGTTGTGCATCCAGAAGTTGGCGAAGCCGTGGCCCGCCGCGGCGGACTGGGCGAGTTCGTTCTCGTGGTGCGGGAACCGCAGGTCCAGCCCGCCGCCGTGGATGTCGAACTCGGTGCCGAGGTACTTGGTGACCATGGCGGAGCATTCCAGATGCCAGCCCGGACGGCCGCGTCCCCAGGGGCTCGGCCAGGAGGCCGTCTTCGGTTCGCCGGCCTTGTGTCCCTTCCACAGCGCGAAGTCGCGCGGATCGCGTTTGCCCCGCGGGTCGGCGTCGGCCGCGGCCTGCATGTCGTCGACGTTCTGCCGGGTCAGGGCGCCGTAGGCGGCGAAGGAACGGACGTCGAAGTAGACGTCGCCGGAGTCGTCGGTGGCGGGGTAGGCGTGGCCGGCGTCGATCAGGCGCCGCACCAGGTCGTGCATCTCCGTGATGTGGCCGGTGGCGCGCGGCTCGTAGGTCGGCTTCCGCACGCCCAGCAAGCCGTACGCGCGCGCGAATTCCTGCTCGAAGCGGTAGGCGAGCGCGTACCACTCCTCCTCGGGCAGATAGACGCCGTCCGTCTCGAAACCGGCGGCGAACGAGGCCGCGGACTTCTCGAGGATCTTGTCGTCGATGTCGGTCACGTTGCGCACCACGTCCACCCGGTGGCCGCGGTGTTCGAGCCAACGGACCAGGATGTCGAAGGCGATCGCGGACCGGATGTGCCCGACGTGCGGCATGCCCTGCACGGTGGCGCCGCAGTAGTAGAGGCTCACCCGGCCGGGGACCAGCGGAACGAAGTCGCGCACCTGCGCCTGTTTGGTGTCGTAAAAACGGATGCTCACCGGTCAAGGTTATCCGCTGTGCGGCGGCCCCCGGTCAGGCGGTGCGGTACACCAGCGCTGTCGCGTAGGCGGTGATGCCGCGCGCCTCACCCTCGTAGCCGAGTCCGTCCGACGTCGTCGCGGTGACGGTGACCGGCGCCCCGGCGGCGGCGGTGAGGGCGGCGTCGGCCTCGGAGCGGCGCGGCCCGAACTTGGGGCGGTTGCCCACGAACTGCACCGCGACGTTGCCGATCTCGAAGCCGGCCGCGCGCACCAGGCGGGCGGCCTCCCCCAGCAGTCTCGCGCCGGACGCGCCGGCGAACTCCGGGCGGCCCGTGCCGAAGTGCGTGCCGAGGTCGCCGATGCCGGCGGCGGAGAACAGCGCGTCGCAGGCCGCGTGGGCCACGGCGTCGCCGTCGGAATGCCCGGTGAGTCCGCGCTCGCCCGGCCAGTGCAGACCGGCCAGCCAGAGCCCGCGCGTCTCCGCGGCGCCGGTCTCCTCGAAGGCGTGCACGTCCACGCCGATGCCCGTGCGCGGAATCGTGGTTCCTGCCGGTGGGGGCGCGCTGCTCATGGGGTCTCCTCGTAGCCGTTGGCGACCATTGCCTCCGCCAGCAGCAGGTCCAGTGGGGTGGTGATCTTGAGTGACTCGGCGGCGCCGCGCACCAGATAGACGTCCACGCCGCGGGACTCCATCAGTAGCGCGTCGTCGGTGACGGCAGCCGCCCGCAGCGCGTCCCAACCGGCCGCGGCCTCGTGGGCCGCCAGGAGCGGGGCCAACCGGAAACCCTGCGGCGTCTGGACGGCGCGCAGCCCCGAGCGGTCGGGGGTCGCGGCGACGGTTTCGGCCGCGATGGCCGTCCGCGCCGACGCGGCGGCCAGCTTGACGGTGTCCACCACCGGAACCGCCGGGACGGCGGCGTCGGCCCCGGCCCGGAGCGCGGCGAGGACCTCGCGGAAGACGGCGGGCGGGGTCAGGCAGCGGGCCGCGTCGTGGACCAGGACGACGTCGGCGCCGTCGCCGACCGCCCCGAGGCCCGCACGGACAGATTCGTTGCGCGTAGCGCCGCCGTCGACCGCGACGACCCCGCGATCCGCATAGCCGGCGCAGACGCGCGTCAGTTCGGTGTCCCCCGGCGGCAGCACCACGACGATGCGGGACGCCACACCCGAGGCCAGCACGCCGTCGAGTGCGTGCGCGAGCAAGGGGCGTCCGGCCAGCGGGACCAGGGCCTTGGGGATTCCGTGGCCGAGGCGCGTCCCGGATCCGGCGGCGACCACCACGACCGCGGCGGCGCCGTCTTGGGCGGAGGATTCGGCTTGGCATGACTCGACGGAGTGCCGGGCGGGAGGCTCGGCGGAGGGCTCCGGGTCGGGACCGGGCGCCGCGTGGGGAGGTTGGTTGTCGGGCACGCGACCAGCCTACCGGCGGCGGGCACGCGAAGGGCCCGCCCACCGTGTGGTGGACGGGCCCGAATCCTGAAGGAGACGCCCCTAGGAGGCCAGCACCTCGTCGAGGACGCTTTCGGCCTTCTCTTCGTCCAGCTTCTTGGCCAGGGCCAGTTCGCTGATGAGGATCTGGCGCGCCTTGGACAGCATGCGCTTCTCGCCGGCGGAGAGGCCGCGGTCGTGGTCCCGGCGCCACAGGTCGCGAACGACCTCTGCGACCTTGATCACGTCTCCGGAAGCCAGCTTCTCCAGGTTTGCCTTGTAACGGCGGGACCAGTTGGTCGGCTCTTCCGTGAACTCGGCACGGAGGACGTCGAAGACGTGCTCCAGACCCTCCTGGCCGACGACGTCGCGGACGCCCACCAGATCGACGTTTTCCGCCGGAACCTCAATTGTCAGATCGCCCTGCGCCACCTTGAGCTTGAGGTACATCTTCTCTTCGCCCTTGATGGTGCGCATCTTGATCTCTTCGATCATCGCCGCCCCGTGGTGAGGGTAAACAACCGTTTCGCCAACCTCAAAAACCATGTGGATAATCCCCTTTCCCGACCTCAAGTTTATCACGAAAGTGGTGGAAACATCGGCGAGTTGCTGGGCGACGGGGCGGGAACGGGAGCATAATCCCCCTTCGCGGGGTCCGCGCGGCGTCACCGGCCACCACCGAGTCCTACATTTGTGGTGAAACCGATTAGGCTAAGGGTGAATACCGTCGCCCGCGGGCCACCCGCCGGCGACGGACCCACCAGACTCGAACGTAATGAGGAGTTTGTGCCGTGATCACCGCACAGAAGTTCCGCGGGCGCCGCGCCGTCGCGGCCGCCGCCCTGGCAACGATGGCACTCGGCGCCACGGGTTGCGCCGCCATCAACCCGCAGGCCACCACCATGCAGTACGCTCCCTCTGATGGCTTCTCGGTCGACATCGCGGGCATCCAGGGACGGAACATGATGCTGGTGGCGAACTCCGCCGACGAGGAGGCGCGCCTGATCGGCAGCCTCATCAACTCCACCGATGCCCCGCTGACGATCACGCTGGAGGTTGCCGAAAACACCGTCTCGATCGACGTTCCGGCGGACAGCACCAAGAAGCTCGAGGACGATGCGAACAAGACGATCGTGCCCAATTCCGGCGCGGAGCCCGGCGCGCTGACCAGCGTCCGCATGGCGGTCTCGGGCGCCTCCACGCAGCAGTCCATCCCGGTGGTCAACGGGGCCCTGGCCGAATACCGCCCGTACCTTCCCGGCGGCTACGACGAGTCCACGGTCGAGCACCTGGCTCCGCACGAGGAGACCGAGGAAGCCCACTAGGGCCACCACGCCACAAGCAAGGGTCCCGCAACCGGTGGTTGCGGGACCCTTCCTTATGGCTTCGACGAGCGCCTTCAGGCCTCGAACTTGTAGCCGAGCCCACGCACCGTCACGAGGTGCGTGGGGTTGGAAGGGTCGGGTTCGATCTTCGAACGCAGCCGCTTGACGTGCACGTCGAGGGTCTTGGTGTCCCCCACGTAGTCCGAACCCCAGACCCTGTCGATCAACTGTCCGCGCGTGAGCACGCGGCCGGAGTTGCGCAGGAGCATCTCCAACAGCTCGAATTCCTTCAGCGGCAGCGAAACGGACTGGCCGCCGACGCTCACCACGTGGCGTTCCACATCCATCCGCACCGGTCCGGCCTGCACCGTCGCGGTCACCAGGTCCTCGGATTCGCCCTGGCGGCGGAGCACGGCGCGCACCCGGGCCAGGAGTTCCCGCGACGAGTAGGGCTTCGTCACGTAGTCGTCCGCCCCCAATTCGAGTCCCACGACCTTGTCGATCTCCGAGTCCTTGGCCGTGAGCATGATGACCGGAACCCCGGAACGCTGACGGAGCTGGCGGCACACCTCGGTTCCCGGCTGACCGGGAAGCATCAGGTCCAACAGCACGAGGTCCGCCCCCAGCCGGTCGAACTCCACGATCGCATCGAGGCCGTTGTCCACGACCTGCACCTCGAATCCTTCTTTCTCCAGAAGGTAGGACAGCGGGTCGCTCAACGACTCCTCGTCCTCAACCACCAGAATGCGGGTCAAATCCTGCCTCCTTGTTGCGTGGCACCAATCGTGCCCGTGCCTTGCGCCCCGACGGACGGTTCGTCCGCCTCTGAGCCCTCCTCAAACACCGGCAGGCGGACGGTGAAGGTGGATCCCTGCCCGGGCTGGGACCACACCGTCACCTCGCCTCCGTGGTTGGAAATCACGTGCTTCACGATGCTCAGCCCCAGGCCGGTTCCGCCGGTCTGCCGCGAACGCGCGGCGTCCACACGGTAGAACCGTTCGAAGATGCGGTCCTGCTCGTCGCGCGGGATCCCCTGGCCCTTGTCCGTCACGGACACCTGCACCAGCCCGTCGCGGGACCGCAGGCCCACTCCCACGGTGGTGCCGTCCGGCGAGTACCTGATGGCGTTGTCGATCAGGTTCCGGAACGCGATCATCAGCAGGTCCGGGTCCCCGTAGACGGGCTCCTCCGCCCGACCACCCAGCGAGATCGAGATGTTCTTGGCCTCCGCCGGCAGCTTGTTGCGGTCCACCGCCTCCGTGATGACCTCGTTGAGGTCCACGCGGTGACCCTGCTGCAGGACGTCGGCGCCCTGCAGCCGCGACAGTTCGATGATGTCCTGGACCAGCGAGCCGAGCCGTCCCGCCTCCTTGTGGAGCCGCATCGCGAACCGGCGGATGGCCACCTCGTCGCCCGCCGCGCCCTCCATGGCCTCGGCCAGCAGCGAGATCGCGCCGACGGGGGTCTTGAGCTCGTGGGACACGTTGGCGACGAAGTCGGTCCGGATGGCCTCGGTCCGGGTGATCTCGGTGCGGTCGTCGGCCAGCAGAAGGATGTACTCGTCGCCAAGCGGCGCCACGCGGACGTGCACGACGATGGTCCCCTGGCCGAGCGGGCCGCGCGGCAACTCGAACTGCCGCTCCTCGATGACGCCGTCGGACCGCACGGCGCGGGCGAGGGCCAGCAGTTCCATGTGGACCATGGTATGCCCGCGGACGAGGCCGAAGGCGTAGGCGGCGGGGTTGGCGCGGACCACTCCGTCGACGTCGTCCACCACCACGAAGGCACGGCCGATGACGGAGAGGATCTCCGCGGCGCCCTCGGGCAGGGTCGGTTCCCCGACGTCCCCCAGATCGACCCGCCCCCGCTGGCTGACGCGGTAGGCAAGAAGGCCGGCGACGCCGAGGGCGAGGCCCAACAGGCCCGACACGACAACGATCCACGCTTCATCCACGCACCCAGCGTAGCGCCAGCGATTCCCGGCGAACCGCCATGTGTCCCGTGGAGGCGGCCGGTTCACGCAACGTTCACTTCCGCGGGCACGACGGTTCATCTAGTACTGTCACAGTGAGCGTTGAATAGGACCGTTCCATCTGCGGATCGGCGGTTGGGCAGCAATGAAAGGACGCGCCAGTGCGTAAGGTTTTCCAGGCCGAGCTCCAGTCGATCGGCGAGGAGCTCACCCACATGTCGGAACTCGTGGCCGAGGCCATGGACAGGGCATTCGAGTCCTTCGAGAACGCGGACACCGAGATCGCGCAGGAAGTCATCGCCGGGGACGCCAAGATCGACTTCCTCCAGAACCAGTTGGACGAGCGCGCCATCGACGTCCTCGCGCTCCAGGGCCCCGTCGCCTCGGACCTGCGGATGATCGTCGGTTCGCTGCGTATGAGCGCCTCGCTGGAGCGCATGGGCGATCTGGCCCGGCACATCGCGCAGCTGGCGCGACTGCGGTTCCCGCAGAAGGTGGTTCCGGGGAGCATCGCCCCGGTGTTCCGCGAGATGGCGGACATCGATATCCAGATCGCCCGGAAGCTCGGCGAGCTCCTGACCACCCGCGAGCTGTCCATTGCCAAGGAGATCATCGCGCTGAACGCGCGCATCGACGAACTGCATGTCGGCGTCTTCAAGGCGGTCGCGGCTCCCTCTTGGAACGAATCCGCACCTACCACCGCGGATGTGACCCTGACCAGCCGCTATCTGGAACGCTACGGCGACCACGGGGTGTCGGTGGCCCGCAAGGTCACCTACCTCGTGACCGGCGAATGGGATCCGTCGGCGACCGAGGCCTAGCCGAACCGTTTGCGTCCGGGCGGCGCCCAAGCCCCGGACCACACGGCGGCGCCCCTCCACCCCGCGGGGTGGAGGGGCGCCGTCGTCGGTGCGTGGGTGGAGGTTAGTGCCGTCCCTGGTTGGCGACGGCCTTGATGGACTCGGCGGCGGCCGCGGGGTCCAGGTACTTCCCTCCGCGGACCACCGGGGCGAAGTCCTCGTCCAACTCGTAGTGCAGCGGGATGCCCGTGGGGATGTTCAGCCCGGCGATGTCCTCGTCGCTGATCCCGTCCAGGTGCTTGACCAGCGCGCGCAGCGAGTTGCCGTGGGCGACCACGATGACCGTCTTTCCCGAGGCGAGGTCCGGCTTGATGGCCTCCTCCCAGTACGGCAACATCCGCTCGAGAACGTCCTTGAGGCACTCGGTCCGCGGGGCCGAATCGCCAAGGTCCGCGTAGCGCGGGTCGTTGGCCTGCGAGAACTCCGAATCGTCGTCCAGCGGCGGCGGCGGGGTGTCGTAGGAACGGCGCCATTCCATGAACTGCTCCTCGCCGTACTCGGTGAGGGTCTGCGCCTTGTCCTTGCCCTGCAGCGCGCCGTAGTGGCGCTCGTTCAGGCGCCAGTCGCGGCGGACCGGGATCCACGAGCGGTCCGCCGCCTCGAGCGCGAGGTTCGCGGTGATGATCGCGCGCTTGAGCACCGAGGTGTGCAGGACGTCCGGCAGGAGCCCCTCGGCGGCGATCAGCTCGCCTCCGCGGACGGCCTCGGTGCGTCCCAGCTCGGTGAGCGTGACGTCGTACCAGCCGGTGAACAGGTTCTTCTGGTTCCACTCACTCTGGCCGTGGCGGAGCAGGATCAGGTTGTAGGTCATGCCACCATCCTAACTTTGGCCGGTGCGATGTTGCCCAGCGTGACGCGGACCTGGAACTAGAATGGCCTCGTGGTGCAGAAGGCGCAGCGACTCGGTGGACGGATGCGTCCCGGGCGACCCGTCGGAAACGTCACGCGCGGCACCACCAATCCCAACCGGATGCGTCGGGTCGACCGCTGGATCACGGGCACCCAGGGCTGGCGTCTCCGCCAGGCGGTTTCCGGACCCGTCGCGGTCGACCTGGGCTACGGCGCTTCCGGGACGACAGCCGTCGAACTCTTCGAGCGCCTGCGCGCCGTCCGGCCAGACATCCGGCTCCTCGGGCTGGAGATCGAACCGGACCGGGTCGCCGCCGCACTGCCCCTGGCCCGCGAGGGGCTGGAGTTCCGCCACGGCGGCTTCGAAGTGCCCGTGGATCCGGATCCCGTCCTGATCCGGGCGTTCAATGTGCTGCGGCAGTACAGCGAGGACGACGTTCCGGGAATCTGGGACGCGCTCACCGGCCGGCTCGCGGACCACGGACTGCTCGTGGAGGGAACCTGCGACGAGATCGGGCGACGCGCGGCGTGGGTGGCGGTCGACGCGGCCGGGCCGCGCACCCTGACGGTGTCGATGCGGTTCGGCGGTTTCGCGCTGCCCTCGGACGTCGCGGACCGGTTGCCGAAGGCGCTGATCCACCGAAACGTTCCGGGCGAGCGCGTCCACGGCTTCCTGCGCGCGGCCGACGCCGCGTGGCTGGCGGCCGCCCCGCTGGCGCCCTACGGGTACCGGCAGCGGTGGATGGCGATGTGCGCGGTGCTCAAGGCGGCGGACTGGCCGGTGCGGGACGGCGCCGGGCGGTGGCGCCTCGGCGAGATCACGGTGGACTGGGAGTGTGTCGCCCCGCGCACGGGAGCCTTGGGCCGGGCGTAGCCGCCGGGCCTAGTAGTTGTAGTAGCCCGTGCCCTTGCCGGAGACGTTCGGCCGGACGTCGGCGAGGTAAACGCCGGCGATGCAGGCCGCGATCAGCTGCAGGATTCCCCCGCTGCCACCGCCGATGAAGCTCAGGAGGCAGACGACGGCGGACCCGCCGGCCATCGCCATCCAGAACCCCTTGGTGCGCTTGCCCTCGCGGACGTAGTTGTTCGCCGGGTGGCGCAGGCTGTCGACAAAAGCCCACGCCGCCAGCACCAGCGCGACAATACTCAGCGCCTGGAACAGAAACATCTCGAATAGCATCGCCATACCCACGAGCGTCAGTCTACCCACCCCGCCCGTCCCGGCGGGGCATTGCGCGCGGAGCGGCGCGGGCCGTCCCGCGCGATCCCCGGCCGGGTCAGCGTGCGGCGTCCAGCGCCCGGGACAGGTCCTTCCAGAGATCCTCGACGTTCTCGATGCCGACGCTGAGCCGGATGAGGTTCGCCGGCACGGAGTCGGGTTCGGACGGGTGACGGCGCCGGCGTTCGGCCAGGGACTCGACGCCCCCGAGGCTCGTCGCCGGAGTCCAGAGCCGGAATGCCTCCAGCACGCGCCCCGCGGCCTCCTCGTCGCCGTCCACGCACAGCGCCAGGATCGATCCGAAGCCGTCCATCTGCGCGGCGGCGAGGGTGTGCCCGGGGTCCGTCGGAAGGCCGGGGTAGCGCACCGATTCGACCGCCGGATGGGTGGAAAGGCGGCGGGCCAGCTCCGCGGCGCTCGCCTCCGAGCGCTCGATCCGCAACGCCATGGTGCGCAGGCCACGCAGCGTCAGCCACGCCTCGAACGGCCCGGCGATGGCCCCGTGCAGGCTCCGGTGCGCGTGCAGCCGGCCGCGCAGGCCGGCGTCGGACGTGGCGACGGCGCCGAGGACGACGTCGGAATGCCCGCCGATGTACTTCGTCGCCGAATGCACCACGACGTCGGCGCCGAGTTCCAGCGGACGCTGCAGCAACGGCGTCGAAAACGTGTTGTCCACGACGGTCAACGCGCCGGCGGCGCGCGCGGCCGCCGTCAGGGCGCGCAGGTCGGCGACCTCGAGCATCGGATTGGTGGGGCTTTCCAGCCACAACATGTCCGCGCCGTGCAGCAGGTCGATTGTCGCGGCCGTGTCGGGAACGTCGGCGAGCCGGACCTCGATCCCGCTGCGCATGGTGAGGTCCGCCACCAGCGACAGGCTGCCGTTGTAGCTGTGCCGCGGCACCACCAGGATCCCGCCCGCGGGGACCAGGGACATGGCGGACGCGACGGCGGCCATGCCGGAGGCATAGACCAACGCCGGCAGTTCGGCGGACTCCAGCTGGGCGAGCGCATCCTCCAGCGGGTCCCAGGTGGGATTGGCGAAACGACCGTAGACGCGCTCGCCCTCCCCCGGGGTACCGGCGCCGAAGTAGGTCGACGAGAGCACGATGGGCGGGTTGACCGGCTGGTCCACGGTCCGCGGCGGTCGGCCGGCGGCGACGACGACGGTGTCCGGGGCCATGTCTTCGGGGTGCTGCGACCCCGGCGCGTTCTGCTGCATCCCCCGAGCTTAAGCCGCCGAGTGTCCCCAGCCGAACCGCGACGACGTGTTACTTCCCCTGTTCCGGATAGGCTGGAACGGTGAATGAACAGCCGAGCAGCAGCCATCCCGGGGGCCTGTTTATCGTCTTCGAGGGCGGGGACGGCGCCGGCAAGTCCACCCAGGCGGTGCTTCTGGCGGATCGGCTGGCCGCCGCGGGACGCACGGTGTTGCGCACGCGCGAACCGGGCGGCACCCCGATCGGCGAAAAACTCCGTTCCCTGATCCTCGACCACGGCCACGGCACCGTCGACGCGCGCACGGAGGCACTGATGTTCGCCGCCTCCCGCGCCGCCCACGTGGAGCAGGTGGTCCGGCCGGCCCTGATGGCGGGAACGGTTGTGGTCTGCGACCGCTACGTCGACTCCTCTGTCGCCTACCAGGGCGTCGGCCGCGAACTTGGCACCGACGACGTCCTGCGCGTCAACCGCTGGGCCACCGGCGGACTGCTGCCGGACCTGACCGTCCTGCTGGACGTGCACCCGGAGGCCGGGCGGAACCGGCGCACCTCCGGGGAGGCCGCGGAGGACCGCTTGGAATCCGAACCCGACGACTTCCACACGCGCATCCGCGGAGCCTTCCTCGAGCTGGCCGCCGCCTCGCCGTCGCGCTATCTGGTGCTCGACGCCGCCGGCCCGGTGGCCGAGCTGGCCTCGGCCGTCGCCGACCGCGTGGAGGCCCTGTGAGCGTTTGGGACGACCTTCCCGGCCAGGAGGCCGCCGTGGAGGCGTTGCGCCGCGCCGCCGCGGACGGCAGCCCCTCGCACGCGTGGCTGTTCACCGGGCCTCCCGGATCCGGACGCTCCAACGCCGCCCGGTCCTTCGCCGCCGCCTTGCAGTGTCTCGCCCCCGAGCCGGAACGGCGCGGCTGCGGCGAGTGCCGGGGCTGCCGCACGGCCATGGCGGGAACGCACCCCGACGTCGCTCTCATCGCGACGGAGAACGTCACGTACGCGATCGCCGACGTCCGCGACCTGATCGGCAAGGCCCAGGACCGTCCCGCGGGCGGCAAGTGGCGCGTCGTCATCATGGAGGACGCGGACCGCATGACGGAGCGCACCACCAACGTGCTGCTCAAGTCCATCGAGGAGCCGCCCCCGCACACGGTGTGGATTCTCTGCGCGCCCAGTCCCGCCGACGTCCTCGTCACGATCCGTTCGCGCTGCCGGCCCGTCGGCCTGAGGGTGCCGACGCGGGAGGCTGTCGCCGAGCTCCTGGTCCGCCGCGACGGGCTCACGCCCGAACAGGCCGAGTTCGCCGCGCGCGTCTCGCAGAGCCACATCGGCATCGCGCGCCGGCTGGCCCGGGACGAGGGAGCCCGGCTCCGCCGCGACCGCACCGTCCGCCTCCCGCTGGCGCTGCGCGGGGTCTCCGACGCCGTCATCTGCGCGGGTGAACTGGTGGAGTTATCCACCACCGAGGCGTCCGCGTCCGCCGAGGAACGCGGAAACGCCGACGCCGCGGCACTGCGCGAGGCGTTGGGGCTGGAGGCCGAAGCGCCGGTCCCTCCGCAGCTGCGGAGCCAGTTCAAGCAACTGGAGGAACTGAACAAGCGCCGGGCCAGGCGCGGGGTCAACGACTCGCTGGACCGCTCCCTGATAGACCTCACGACGTTCTTCCGGGACGTGCTGACCATCCAGCTGGGCACGGGGTCCGAGCTGGTCAACGACTACCTTTCGGCGGAATTGTCGTCCTACGCGGGCCGCTCGACGCCGGAGCAGACGGTCGCCCGGATCGATTTCATCGCCGAGGCGCGCCAGCGCATCTCCGCCAACGTCCAGCCGCTGCTGGCCATGGAAGCCATGATGGCGGGGCTGCTGCCACCACGACTGCCCACCAATCACACAGGAGCACCCATTAGATGACGCACCTCCGCCTGGCCCAGCGTGCCGCAGCGGCCGCCGCCGCCCTGCTTCTCCTGACGGCATGCGTCGGCGGTGGCGGCCAGCCCGAGCCGGCCCCGGACGACGCGCCTTCCGGAGAGGCGGAACCGCCCGCCCCCGAAGGCCTCGAGCGGTTCTACAGCCAGGAGGTCGGCTGGACCGACTGCGAGAACACGTTCGAATGCGCCGAGGTCGAGGTGCCGATGGACTACGTGCGCCCGGACGCCGAAACCATCGAGATTTCGCTGATCCGCAAACGGGGCACGGACCCCCGCGGGACGCTGCTGGTAAACCCGGGAGGACCCGGCGCCTCCGGCGTCGACATGGTCCGCGATTCGGCGCAAGCGATGTTCTCGAACGAACTGCGCAGCGGCTACGACGTCGTCGGATTCGATCCGCGCGGCGTCAGCCGGTCCGCGCCCGTGGCCTGCCAGACGGACGCCGAGCGCGACGCGGACCGCAAGAAGGTGTGGGACACGTCCACGGACGAGGGGCTCGCCGCCGTCGAAAAGGCCTCGGCGGAGTACGCGGCCGCCTGCGGCGAGAAGACCGGTGTGCCCTTGGCGTTCATCGACACGGTGAGCGCAGCCAAGGACCTCGATGTCCTGCGGGCCGTGAACGGCGACGCGCGGCTGAACTACCTCGGCTACTCGTACGGCACCAAGCTCGGCGCCATCTACGCCGAACTGTTCCCGGAAAACGTCGGGCGCATGGTGCTCGACGGGGCGATGGACCCGTCCCTCGGCAACGAGGAGGTCACCCTGGGCCAAGCCCGCGCCTTCGAGTCCGAGATCGACGCGTACCTCGCCGACTGCCTGCGCACGGAGGACTGCCCGTTCGACGGCGACGCCGCCGGCGCCAAGGAGCAGTTGCACCGGCTCTTCGAGGACATCGAGGAGAACCCCCTGACCGCGTCCGACGGCCGCTTGGTGCCCATCGGCGACTTCGTCGGCGGCTTCATCGTCCCGTTCTACGAGGACGCGGCGTGGCCCCGCCTCACCGAGGCCCTGGCGGCCGCGCAGCAAGGGGACCCCACTCCCATGCAGGCCCTCGCGGATCTGGGCGCCGGGCGGAACCCGGACGGAACCTACGCCGGCAACTCCTTCGACGCGTTCACGGCGGTCAACTGCCTGGACTATCCGATGGACACGGACCTCGAGACGCAGAAGGACAACGCCGCAGCGCTGGAGGAGGCCTCCCCCACCCTGGGCAGGTTCCTGGCCTACGGCGGAACCGCCTGCAAGGAATGGCCGTTCCCGCCCACGGGCGATCCGGAGCCGGTCTCGGCCCCCGGCGCCGCGCCGATCGTGGTGATCGGAACCACCGGGGATCCGGCAACGCCGCACGAGTGGGCCGAGTCGCTCAACGACCAGCTCGAGTCCTCCGTCCTGGTGACCTTCGAAGGCCACGGACACACCGCCTACGGGCGCAGCAACGAATGCATCGGCGACGCGGTCGACGGCTACCTGCTCGCGGGGACGGTCCCCCAGGACGGGCTCCGCTGCTGAAAACCCGGGGCCCCGCCGTCGTCCGTTTTGACCGGGCCCGAATCGCTCCTATAAGGTAGGTGACTGCGGCCGTGAGGCCGCGGTTGCCTCCTTAGCTCAGTTGGTAGAGCGTTTCACTCGTAATGAAAAGGTCGTCAGTTCGATTCTGACAGGAGGCCCCACGAGCAGCACAAGGCCCCGACCGCATCAAGCGGCCGGGGCCTTGTTCGTTGTTCCTAGGCGAAGTCGCTGACCGCGGGGTCGGGTCCGATGCGTCCCGCCTCGCCCCTATCCAGGCCGTTGACCGCCTCGATGTCCCCTTCGTCCAAGGTGATGGCCAGGGCCTCCCAGTTCTCCACGATCCGGGATGGGGTCACCGACTTCGGGATCACCACGCAGCCGAGCGCCAAGTGCCAGGCGATGACCACCTGCGCCGGGGTCGCGTTGTGCTTTTCGGCGATCCGGGCGAGCTCAGGCTCCTCCAGCAGCTCGGATCCCTGGCCCAGCGGCGACCAGGACTGGTGCACGATGCCGCGTTCCTTCGCGTACTCGCGGAGCTCCGTCTGCGGGAAGTAGGGGTGGGTCTCCACCTGGTGGATTGCGGGCGCGACGCCGGTGGCCTCCTCCAGCTCCCGCAGCGCCTCGATCGTGAAGTTGCAGACGCCGATGGAGCGGACGCGGCCGGAGTTCTTGAGCTCGATCAGCGCCTTCCACGTCTCGACGTGCTTCCCCTGCTTCGGCTGCAGCCAGTGGATCAGGTACAGGTCGAGCGTCTCGAGGCCGAGCCGCTCCATGGACTCGTCGAACGCCGCGAGCGTCTCGTCGTAGCCCTGGTCCGCGTTCCACACCTTGGTGGTGATGAAGAGGTCCTTCGGGTTCAGATCCGCTCCGGCGATGGCGCGTCCCACGCCCGCCTCGTTGCCGTAGATGCGCGCCGTATCGATGTGGCGGTAGCCGGCGTCGAACGCCTTGAGCACCACGTCGTGGGCGATCTCGTCCTCCACCTTCCACACGCCGTATCCGAGTTGGGGGATGGTGTTGCCGTCGTTGAACGTCAGAACTGGGGATTCGAATGTCGTCATCGGCCCATCCTGCCACCGGTTGGCTTTTCACAACCGCGTAGGCCGCCGCGATCAGCCAACGGCGAAACCGTGCGACCCGCCGTCGTCGGGCGTCAGGACGCGTCTTCCCCCGCGCGTTGCGCCTCGGCGACCGCGAGGTCGCGCTCGGCGGCCTCGATCCCGACCACCACGATGTCGGCCCGGCGCGCCACGTTCTCGAGGCCGGCCGAGGCGAATCCCCAGCGTTCGCCGTCGAGCCGCGCCAGAGCCGCCGACTGCGCCGCAGTCGCGAGGTCGTTCGCCGCCTTGGACAGGGAACGGTGGACGGTGTGCACCGCGTGCGGGATGTCGTTCGCGTCGCTCGGGCTGAAGGCCTGGGCGCGCATGCAGATGTCGCGCACGCGCGGCTGCAGGTCGGCGAGGTGGTTGGCGATCATGACGAGCGCGTTGTAGAGGTCGTCGTCCTCGATGCCCTCCAGGACCTGGTGGAACCTGTCCAGCCCGCGCCCGTAGCGGTCGTGCGCACGCCGCCAGACACCCGTGCCGAGCTCCTTCTCCTCGCGGCGCGCGCCGCGGGCACCACCGAAAATCGCCACGCCTACAGGTACTGTCCCGGGCCGCCGTCGTCGCGGGGTTCGCCGTCGCCGTCCGAACCTCCCGCCCGCACGGGCTCGCCCTGGTCGTTGATCACGATGCCGGGGGACACACGGGTGCCCGGCGGCAGCTCCTTGAGCTGGATGCGCTGGGCCAGTTGCTGGCTCGCGAGCTGCTGGGCGGCGAGGGTGGTCTGGATGCCGTGGAAGACCCCTTCGAGCCAGCCCACCAGTTGGGCCTGGGCGATCCGCAGTTCCGCGTCGGAGGGGGTCTCGCCGTCGGTGAACGGCAGGCGGAGGCGGTGCAGTTCCTCGACGAGCTCGGGCGACAGTCCGTCCTCGAGTTCCCGGACGGACCGTTCGTGCACGTCGGCCAGGTGGCCGCGCGCCTTCTCGTCCAGGGGCGCCGACCTGACCTCCTCCAGCAGCTGCTTGACCATGCCGCCGACGCGCATCACCTTGGCGGGCTCGTCCACGAGCCCCTCGATGCGGAAGCCCCCGCGGCCGCCTGGGGCCTGCGGCGTCGAACCGTGTCCGCCGAGGCCCGGCTGCGGCTGCTGATCGGTCATGGACCCATCTTGCCACGCCCGCCGATCTGCCGCGGCGCGGCGAAACGGGGCGACACATCGCCGGCGCGTGTGCCTTCCCGACATCGCCGGCGCGTGTGCCTTCGTGAGCGGGTTTCACAGCCGGCCTCCACAAACGCGCAGGTCAGCCGGTCGGATCCGGCGCAAAGCCGCTCACGGAGGCTCGAAACCGCTCAGGACGGTCCGGATGGGAGCACGCACCCCTCAGAGCGTGAGCAGGATCTTCCCAGTGTGCCGGCCGGAATCGAAGTACTCGTGCGCCTCGGCGACGCGCTCCAGCGGATAGGTCGCCTCCACCACCGACCGCACGCGGCCCGATTCCACCAGCGGCCACACGTGCTCGCGCACCTCGGCGAGGATTCGCGCCTTCTCCTCGATCGGGCGGGACCGCAGCGTGGTGCCGGAAACACTCGCCCGGCGCCGCATCAGCAGCCCGAGGTCCAGCTCCGCCTTGGCCCCTCCCTGGAGTCCGATGACCACCAGCCGCCCGCCCGGAGCAAGCGCTTCGACGTTCCGGGCCAGGTACTTCGCCCCGACGACGTCCAGGATCGCATCCGCCCCGCGGCCTCCGGACAGGTCCCGGATGCGCTCGACGAAGTCCTCCTGGCGGTAGTCGATACCGGCCTCGGCCCCGAAGCCGGCGCAGTATTCCAGCTTCTCCACGCTTCCGGCGGTGACCACGGCGTGCGCCCCGCGGGCCGCGAGCAGCTGCGTGGCCATGGTGCCGATGCCGCCGGAACCGCCGTGGACCAGCACCCATTCCCCCTCCCGCACCCCGGCGACCATGAACAGGTTGGACCACACGGTCGCGGCGACCTCCACCAGCCCCGCGGCATCCACGAGCGACGTGCCCGCGGGAACCGGGAGGAGCTGCCCCTCTTCAACGGCCACGTATTCCGCGTACCCACCGCCGGCGAGCAGCGCGCAGACCTCGGCTCCGTCGTCGTACCGGGTTGCCCCTTCCCCGCGCCCGACGACGGTGCCGGACACCTCGAGCCCCGGGATATCCGACGCTCCCGGCGGCGGCGGGTAGAAACCGCGGCGCTGTTGGACGTCGGCCCGGTTCAGCCCGGCGGCGGCCACCCGGATCAGGACCTCCCCCGGTCCGGCCACCGGACGCTCCCGCTCCACGACCGTGGCCACCCCGGGACCGCCCGCCTCCGCGTACTCGACCGCGCGCATCGTCTCACCCATGTCGTCCTCCGACTCGTCGTCACCGTCCGGCCCCGGCGGGCCGGCTTCGCTCCAGCTTATGCACCCGGACGGCGGGGCGGCGGGGCCCGACGCGGCTTTCCGTCCGCCGGGGGGCCTGCCGTATAGTGCTGGGGACTGGAAGGTTGTCCGAGCGGCCTATGGAGCTGGTCTTGAAAACCAGTGTGCGGCGACCCCGTACCAAGGGTTCAAATCCCTTACCTTCCGCTCACGGCCCGCAGCACCGCGGGCCAAGCAAGGCACGACGGCGGCGTCCCGCCCGGCGGTTTCAACCCCGGGTCGCGGGCGCCGCCGTCGGCCTACCGTCCCGCGCGACTCCGGCGTAGGATCGGCAGCGACCGCCCGGAACGCACCGGCGTCCCCGCCCGATTTCAGGAGCATGCCATGCCCATCCGCGAGTCCACGCCCTCCGGCGCCCCCGTCTGGGCCGACCTTTCGACGACCGACATGGCCGCGACCCAGCAGTTCTACACGGGGCTGTTCGGCTGGACCTACGACGGCGACGGTACCGCGGAGGAGTACGGCGGCTACGTGACCGCCTACCTCGACGACCGCAAGGTCGCCGGCCTGTATCCGCACATGGAGGAATTCGGCGGCACGCCCAATGTGTGGACCGTCTATCTCAAATCCGACGACATCGCCGCCACATCCGACGCAGTTGCGGCAGCCGGGGGACGCATCCTCACCCCGGCCATGCACGTCGCCCCGTTTGGCCACATGGCCGTGTTCCGGGATCCCGGGCAAGCGGCGTTCGGCGGCTGGCAACCCCAGGAACACCACGGTTTCGGGATCGACTCGGAGCACGGCGCGCCGGTGTGGCACGAGAACCTGTCCAAGTCCTACGCCGACACCGTCGCGTTCTACGAGAAGGCCTTCGGCTGGGAGACCTCGGTCATGTCCGACACCGACGAATTCCGCTACACCACGCTCGGTGCCGACGACGACGCCCGGGCGGGACTGATGGACGCCTCCGGGTTCCTTCCCCCGGACGCGCCCTCCCAATGGATCACCTACTGGGGCCTGGCGGATCTCGATGCGTCGATCGCCCGCGCCACGGAGCTCGGCGGTTCCGTCCTCGAAGCGCCCGCGGACACCCCCTACGGGCGCATGGCCACGCTCGTCGACTGCTGCGGAGCGACCATCAAGGTCAACGGACTCTAACGCACCCCGCGGCGGACGCCGTGGTCACCATGATCCGGTGGTCGTCGGCCTGCATCTGGACACGGTAGTCCGCGGACGGGGCTAGCCCCCGGCGAGCCGCAACAGCTCGGCCGCGACGGCGTCCGCATCCGCCAGGGTGCGGGCGCCGTCCTGCCATCCGGCGCCGGCCTCGGCCGCGATCGCCGTTCCCCACTGGACCGAGGACAGCTGCAGCCCCAGCACGAACACGGCCCGGTGCGGGACACCGGACACATCGACCAGCCGGTAGGGCTCGCCCACGACGTCGAACCCGGATCCGGGGACCTCCTCCCCCTCGCCGGTGAGCATCGGACGCGGCCGCGCGAGGCCGTCCGCCTGCAGCTGCGACAACAGCGCGGAGCGCGTCTGGGCCACCCGGTTCGCCGGCATCATCGCCTCCACCATGTGCCGCGCCGTGGTCGGCTCGGCCGCCACCCACGGGGACGACGCCGAGAAGTGCCCGGCCTCGTCGTCGAGCGAGAACACCGGGTCGGGGCCGATGAAGCGCACGATCCCCGCGCGGACGAGCGCCGCGAGCTCCTCGATGCGCTGGAGGGGCGGACCGCTGGCCAGCCCCTCCACGAGCGGTTCGAACCAGCGCTGGAGCTCCTCCAGCCGGCTCGCCTCGTCGACGAGGCCCTCCGCGACCATCCGCTTGACGACCATCCGGCCGAGGTTCAGCGTCGCGATCGCCATCTTGAGCGGATCGTCCTCGCCGCGGGCGGAGGACCGGGCGTCCTCCTCCAGGTACTCCAGCACCGCGGTCCGGTACGCCTCGTCGTCGACGAACCCGCGGTCCGCGAAAGGATGACCGAGCGCGGCGACATCGAGCCATCCCACTCCCGGCGCGGCGTCCTCGACCAGTGCGCGGGCCAGCGTGCGCCACACCTCCTGCCCGTGTTCGTGCGGGGCGTCGAGGATCGCGTCCAGGCGCACCATGAACTCCCCCGCCCCGCCGGCGAACGCCTCCGGCGCCGTGCGGGCCCAGGTCGCAAAGTATGTCCGCAGGACATCGCGATGCAGCAGCGGCCAGATGTGTGCGGCGAAGGACACCTGGCCCGGCGGCTCGCCCGGGGCGCCCAACGCGGCGAGCGCATGCACGGACTCGAAGCTCAGGTGCACCAGCTGGGCCGAGGGCGCGATGAACGCGTCCACGCAGGCCTTGGCGCGGTAGGGCGTGCCGCGGCGCGACGCGGCGACCACCAGCGGTTCGCGGCCGCTGGCGCGGTATTCCAGCGCGCGCCCCGGGCCGTCGCCGGTTTCCGCGAATTCCCCGGCCCGCCCCACGGTCAGCTGCGCCATGGCGTCGAAGAAGTTCAGGCCCAGGCCGCGCACCAGGAGCGTCTCGCCCGGGGGGAAAACGTTCCAGTCCACATCGGCCGGGACATTCGGCGCCTGGTAGTGCAGCCCCACGGCTCCGGCCCGCAGGCCGGCGGCCTCCTGCCGGGGGTTGGCGCGGGCGGGGACGTGCCCTACGGCCAGGATCGCGGCGTCGACCTCCAGCGACGCACCAGTCGGACCCGCTGGGCCTTCGCCGGCGTCCGCCGGCGCATCGAGGCCGACGGCGTAGCCCGCGCCGAGGCGCCGCAGCGAGACGGCCTCGGCGCGCACGTGCCTGAATCCGACGACGGAGGGGTGCCCCGCGAGGCGCCGCGCCACGGCGTCGTACACGTGTTTGAGGTAGCTCCCGTAGAGGGCGCGCGGCGGGTAGGAACCCGCGCGCAGGTCCGCCAGCTCGCGGCGTTCGACCGGGGTGAGGTCCGCTCCGTCGCCCCCGGCGACGCGCCATTCCTCGAAGGTGAGGCCCACGGCGGCGGACGTTCCGCGCGGCGGGGCGACTGTCGGGTACAGGGCGGGCGTGTTCATCAGGAACAGCCTCGACTGGGTCGGGGCCCAGACGTGGCCAGGGCCGGGTTCGAAGGGTTCGACGACGGTGATGTCCAGCGGACGGCGCGGCGGGGAGTCCTCGGCGCCGGGGCGTTCGGGCGCGAGGTGGGCCAGCAGCCGTTCCAGCACCGACGTGCCGCGCGGACCCGCCCCGATGACGGCTAACCGAAACGTCTCGTGGACCACTGGCGACTCCTCCATTCGATGCGGCCAATGCCGCTGGATCCGCGGACGTGGCCGCTTCCAGCCTAACGCCCGGGCTTCCCAGGGCCGGTCGTCCACGGCCATAGACTGGGGCGCATGAGCATGCCAGCGACCCAGCGGACCGCCGACGACGACGACCAGGACGGCTTCCTGTGGCTGGAGAAGGTCAACGGCGAACGCGCGCTCGACTGGGTCCGGGACCGGAACGCCGAGACGGAGGCGCTGCTCGTCGACGACGCCCACCGGGAACTGGAGGCGTCGCTGTTGGAGGTCCTGGACGCCGAGGACCGCATCCCGATGCCCAGCAAGCGCGGCGCGCACTACTACAACTTCTGGCGTGACGCCGCCCACCCCAAGGGCCTCTGGCGAAGGACAACGTGGGAGGAATACTCCACGCCGGCCACCGCGTGGGAGGTGTTGTTGGACGTGGACGCGCTGGCCGCGCGGGAAGGCACGGCGTGGGTCTTCGCCGGCGCGCAGCTCCTGCGCCCGGACGACGGCGGGGATTACGAGCGCGCGCTGGTGCGCCTGTCGCCCGACGGGGGCGACGCCGTCGAAGTCCGCGAGTTCGACCTCGCCACCCGGGACTGGGTTGCCGGCGGGTTCGCGTTCGACGCCGCCAAGTCCAACGTGGGCTGGGACGGCCGCGACGCCGTCTACGTCGGAACGGACTTCGGCGAGGGGTCGCTCACGCTGTCCTCCTACGCCAGGACCGTCCGCCGGGTGGAGCGCGGCCAGTCGGTGGCCGACGCCCCGGAGGTGTTCGCCGTCGACGCGTCGCACGTCGCCGCGCGGGTGCGCCACGACCCGACCCCGGGGCACGAGCGCACGGTCGCGGTGGACGTGATCGACTTCTACAACAGCCGGAGCTCCGTGCTGGGCCCCGCCGGGTGGATCGCCATCGACGCCCCCACCCACGTCGGCGTCCACCTGCACCGCCAATGGATCCTGTTCCGGCCGCGGACCGACTGGGAGGAGGCCGGGGAGACGGTGCTCCGGGCCGGCGCCCTCGGCGTCGCTGACGCGGAGGCGTTCTTTGCCGGCGACCGGAGGGTCACCGAGGTGTGGGCCCCCGGCGAGGCTTCGTCGCTCGAGTCGTTCGATTTCACCCGCGACCACCTGCTGCTCAACACGCTCCGGGACGTCTCCTCCGAGGTCCTGGCCGCCGACCCTGCCGACGGATGGCGCCTGCGGACCCTGGACCTCGGCGCCCCGCTGCACAGCTTCGGCGTGTGGGCGGTGGACGACGAGGACCCCGAAACCGCCAACGACTTCTGGCTGACCAGCACGGGGTTCCTCACCCCGGCGACGCTCTCCCGCGGTTCCCTGGCGTCGGCCGCGGGCTCCGGGCCCGCCGCGCCGCCCGCCGCCGTCAAGCGCGCGGCGGGCCATTTCGACGCCGGAGGCCACGTCGTCGAACAGCATTTCGCCCGGAGCGACGACGGGACGGCGGTCCCGTACTTCCAGGTCTCGCCGCGCGGGATGGCGCTCGACGGCAACAACCCGGTGCTGATGAACGGGTACGGCGGTTTCCTGGCCAGCCTGACGCCCTCCTATTCGGGTGCGGTGGGCCGGGCGTGGCTGGCCCGGACCACCGCGGAGGGCCGCCACGGGGTGTACGTCGTCGCCAACATCCGCGGCGGCGGGGAGTACGGGCCGCGCTGGCACCAGGCGGCGCTGCGCGGCAACCGCCACCGCGCCTACGAGGACTTCGCCGCGATCGCACGCGATCTGGTGTCCCGGGGCGTGACGGTCCCGCGCCGGCTGGGGGCGACCGGACGGAGCAACGGCGGGCTGCTGATGGGAAACATGATCACGGGCTACCCGGAGCTCTTCGGCGCGATCTCGTGCGGCGTGCCGCTGCTGGACATGCGGCGCTACACGCGCCTGGCCGCGGGCCATTCGTGGATCGCCGAGTACGGCGACCCTGATGTGGCCGAGGACTGGGAATTCGTGCGCACGTTCTCGCCCTACCACCGGCTCGACGAGGCGTTGCCCGACGGCGTGTCCTACCCGCCGTCGCTGATCTGGACGGCCACCAGCGACGACCGCGTGGGACCCGTCCAGGCACGCAAGATGGCGGCGAAGATGGCGGAGCGGGGCACCACGGACGTCTGGTACCACGAGGCGCTCGACGGAGGGCATGCGGGGGCGGCGGACAACCGGCAATCCGCGGCCATGCTGGCCCGCAGCTACGGATTCCTGTGGCGCCAGGTGGCCGTCTAGC
>NZ_JBIMER010000023.1:0-36394 GCF_051262515.1 Arthrobacter arnarulunnguaqae
GGGGGTGTGTTCTCCGGCGTCATTCCTGATCGTCCCGCCTCTGGCGCGGTAGGCGCGCGCGGCGCACAATGGCGACAGGGGCCGCCGCGCCAGGCGCCCGTGAGGGGGACGGCATGGGGAACGCCATCGCGGTGGAGGGACTGGCCAAGCGCTTCGGCAACCGCGAGGCGCTGCGCGGGATCGACTTCGAGATCGAGCGCGGCAGCGTGTTCGGGGTGATCGGACCCAATGGGGCCGGCAAAACCACCGCCATGCGCTGCCTGCTGGACATCATTCGGCCCACGGCGGGAACGGTCCGGGTGCTTGGCACGGATCCGCGCCGGGCGGGCCCCGAGGTCCGACGCCGGATCGGGTACCTTCCCGGCGAACTGGCCCTCGAGCGCCGGATCACCGGCCGCCGGATGATGTCCCACTTCGCCGCCATCAGCGGGCCCGTCCGGCCCGGGCGCGTCAACGGACTCGCCGCCCGGCTGGGCCTGGAGCTGGACCGACAGTCCCGCAAGCTCTCCAAGGGCAACAAGCAGAAGCTCGGCCTGGTTCAGGCGTTCATGCACGATCCCGAACTGCTCATCCTGGACGAGCCGACGTCGGGACTGGACCCGCTCATGCAGCGCGAGTTCCTCGCGATGGTGGAGGAGGCCAAGGGCCGCGGCCAAACCGTGTTCCTGTCCTCGCACATGATCGGCGAGATCCAGCAGGCCGCGGACACGGTGGCGATCCTGCGGGACGGGCTGATCGTGCGCACCGCGACCGTCGCGGAACTGCGCGCGGGGGCCCGGCGTCGGCTGCGCGTCGTCGCCGCTGCCGGTCCGGACGCGCTCGCCGCGCACCTGGACCGGCTCCCGGGACTGGACCGCTCCGGCGTCGTACGGCTCGACGACGGGGCGAGCGTTCTCGACGCGGCCTACGCGGGCGACGTCGGTGCGCTGCTCCACGCGTTGTCGGGACTCGACGTGCGCGATCTGGTCCTGGAGGAACCGGACCTGGAGGAGGCCGTGCTGGAGCTTTACGGCTCCGGCCCCGGCAACGGGCGGCTCCGCGCCGAGGGGGAACGGCGATGACGGCCCCGGCCCGCCGGCCGGTGCCGACGCTGTTCGCCAAGGCTCTCGCGGACACGTGGCGCTCCACCCTGGTGTGGGCCGCGGTGCTCCTCGCCGTGCTGGCCCTCTACCTTCCGCTGTACCCGTCGATGGCCGGCCCGGAGATGGAGGGGCTGCTGGCGTCCCTGCCGCCGGAGCTCATCCGGGCGCTGAACTACGACCAGATCGGCACCGGGCCGGGCTACGCGCAGGCCACGTTCTTCGGGCTGCTGGGGTTCATGCTGACGTCGGCCGTCGCGATTTCGACGGGGGCGGCCGCGATCGGCGGGGACGAGGACGCGGGGCTGCTGGAGCTCACGCTCGCGCACGGGGTGACGCGCACCCAAGTGGTGGTGGGGCGTGCGCTGGCGCTCCTGGCCACCGTGGCATTGCTGATGCTCGTGGTCTACGCCGGGGTGTGGGTCCTGAACGGGCCGTCCGAGCTGGGCCTGGAGGCCGGGCCGCTACTGCAGGGCGTGGCGCAGTTCCTGCTTCTGGTGCTGCTCGGCGGGACGGCCGCGATGCTCGGCGGGGCGGTCGGCGGCCACCGGACGCACGGGACGGTGGCCGGCGCCGTCGTGGCCGTGGGCGGGTACGTGCTGAACGCCGTGGGAAACCAAAGCGCGGACCTCGAATGGATGCATGCGCTGTCCCCCTACAACTGGGCGCTCGACGGCTTGCTTTTGGTCGACGGCATCGACTGGACCGTTTTCTGGGGGCTCGCCGGATTGAACGCGCTGTTCGTGGCGCTCGCCGTCGTCGCGCTGCGCCGCCGCGACGTCGGGGGAGCGTAGGCGCCCCCTCCCGTTTCGACGGAGGTAGATGCTCCCCGCCCCCGTTTCGACGGAGGTAGATGCTGGAATTCCGCCGAAAACGGACATCTATCTTCGTCGAAACGGTGGCGGTGGGGGAGGGGGCGGGGGAAGGTTTCTGCTATTCCTGCAGTAGGCCGTCGAGGTTCAGGACCATCTCCGTGTACTCGTCGCCCTGGATGACCACGTGCGTCCTCGCTAGCGCACGGGCTTCCTGGGCGGAGCCGTCCCTGATGGCCTGGGCGATGGCGCGGTGCTCGCGCAGGCTCCGCGACATGCGGTCGCCCACGCGGAGTTGCAGGCGGCGATAGACCTCCAAGCCGCCCTGCAGCTTCTCCGTCTCCCGCCTGAGGAAATCGTTGCCCGAGCCGGCGTAGATCGTCCGGTGAAAGCGGCTGTTGGCGTCGTAGTATCCGTCCGGATCCCCGGAGTCGACGAACTGCTCGCAGGCGACGAGCCATCCCGTCATTTCGTCGGCCACGTCCGGCGGCATGCGCCGGGCCGCCAGCTCGGCGCAGAGGCCCTCCAGGTCCGCCATGACCTCGAAGCGCTCTGCGAGCTCGCGCATGCTCAAGCGCGAAACGAACGTCCCGCGCTTGGGCCGGATCTCCACCAGGCCGGATGTACTCAGGTGCTGGAGCGCATCGCGGACCGGCGTCCGCGAACACCCGTATTCCGCGGCAATGCCCTCCGGGTCAAGCTTGTCGCCAGGGCGGAAGCGGCCCTCCACGATCGCCTCTTCCAGGCCGCGCCGAACGCGTACGGCTTCTGACATGGGCGCCTCCTCTTCGTATGCCTCAAATTTAGCGCAAGCGCACGACTATGGCGTGGATCACATACATGCTGTACTGTCGCTGTTATATACAACACAGCATTCCATGTATATATCCCTTCCCGTCAGGAGCACCCCATGGACACTCCCGTCCCGCTGTCAGCACGCTTGACAGCGAACTGCGCAGCACTGCTGGACGTCGGTGACGGCCACTTCAAGCCCGCGATGGCGGCCGCCATCTTGGACGAGTTCGAGGAACTCGACGCACACGGCCGGGCCGCCTTCTTCCGGTTCCTTCATCGCGATCTGACGCCGGACCCGGAAGCCGTTGGCGACGCCATCGCGCATTGGCAGACCGAGCCGTCCCAAGAAGCAGCCCAACGGCTGCACGCGGTGAGCGAGTCACCGCGCCAAGCCCTACTCCGCGGGCTCAACCTGGCGCCCGACGGAACGTTTCGGTTGGTCTCCATGCGGTCCCGGTTCCTGGAGGTCTTGGACCGGCATCCCGAGTTCAAGCCGGTCGACCAGGATTTCCTGCACCTGTTCCGCTCCTGGTTCAACGCGGGCTTTCTGAAGTTGCAGGAACTTTCGTGGGACTCCTCCAGCGCACTCGTCGAGCACATTCTCGACTATGAGTCCGTACACCCGCTGGGAAGCTGGTCCGAGTTGCGGTCGCGACTGAAGCCGGCGGACCGGAAGTGCTTCGCGTTCCTGCACCCCTCGATGGGGGACCGGCCGCTCATTTTCGTCGAGGTGGCCGTGACCGAGGAGATCCCACACTCGACGGAGTTCATGGACGACCTGGACCGCGTGAACCACACGGCCACCGGAACCGTGGCGACGCTCTACTCCATCAACAACACCTTCCCCGGCCTCCGCGGAATCCCGTTCGGCAATCACCTCATCAAACAGGTGATCGCCCACGTGCGCCGCGAAAATCCACGGATCACCACGTTCGTGACGCTCTCCCCGGTCCCGGGCTTCCGCGCCTGGCTTCAGGAGCGGTCGGCAGACGGTTCGGATTCGGATGGGCTGATTCGCGCAGCCGAGAAGGCGCTGCAGCCCGGGGCCCCGGACGACGCCGTCTCTTCAGTCCGCGCGGCCATCACCGCCGCCGCGCACAGCTACCTCCTGGAAAGCACGGACAGCCGGGGCAGGCCGTTGGACCGCGTAGCCAGATTCCACCTGCGCAACGGGGCCACCCTGCACCGTATTAATTGGCCGGCCAACACCGGGAGGCACGTCATGGAGCAGTCCATGGGGCTCATGGCCAACTACATCTACCAGGGCAACGAGTTGCACCAGCTCGCCGCGGCCGGATCCTACGCGGCGGCCACACACTCATCCACTACGGCCGAGGAGGCACCATGAAGACCATTGTTCAAATGTTCGACGACGCGGCGGGGCGACGAGGGGAGAAACCCCTCACCATCGAGCCGGACGGACGGAACCTGAGCTACGCGCAGGCGCACGCCCTGACGGAACGGCTGGCTGGCATCCTGTCCGCTCTCGGCGTGAAACCGGGGGACCGGGTCGCCGCCAAGGTCGAGAAGCTGCCGGAGGTGATCGCCCTCTACCTAGCGACCCTCAGGGTCGGCGGGATCTACCTGCCTCTGAACACGGCGTACACGGGCAGTGAACTCCAGTACTTCATCGACGACGCCCGGCCCAAGGTTTTCGTTTGCAACCCCGGGGAGGAAACCGGGCTCGCGCAGAGCAGTCCGGACCACGTTGCGTTCGTGTCGATGGGTCCGCGGGAGAGCGGAACCCTCTTCGAGCAAGCCCCCGAGCCGTTCGTGCCGCCGGCCGTGGACCTGGATGCCCCGGCTGCCATCCTCTACACTTCGGGAACCACCGGCCGTTCCAAGGGCGCCGTGCTGACCCACCGCAACCTCGCCAGCAACTGCTCCACGCTGACGGAGGCCTGGCGGTACACCGAAGACGACGTGCTCATCCACGCGCTGCCGATTTTCCACATCCACGGATTGTTCGTGGCCATCAACATGTCGGTGACCAGCGGGGCCACCATGCACTTCCTGCCCAAGCTGGACCCCCAGGCGATCGTTGACCTCATGCCCACGTCCACCGTGCTGATGGGCGTGCCGACCTTCTATACCCGGCTGCTCAAGCATGCGGCGGTCACCGCGGAGACCACGGCGGGCATGCGCCTGTTCGTTAGCGGATCTGCTCCGCTGACCGCCGAAACGCACCACGAATGGAAAGCCAGGACCGGCCACGCCATCCTGGAGCGCTACGGCATGACCGAGACCGGCATGATGTGCTCCAACCCCTACGGCGGCGAGCGCAAGGCAGGGACCGTCGGTCCGCCGTTGCCGGACATCGACGTGCGGATCGTCGACAGGGACGCCAACGCGGAGGTGCCCCGCGGAACGGTGGGGCTGATCCAGGTCTCCGGCCCCAACGTCTTCCGCGAGTACTGGAACAAACCGGAGAAAACCGCGGAAGACTTCACCGACGACGGCTACTTCATCACAGGTGACCTCGGCATGATCGACGACGACGGCTACCTCGCGATCGTCGGACGGGACAAGGACCTCATTATTTCCGGGGGCTACAACATCTACCCCAAGGAGATCGAGGACCTCATCGACGAACATCCGGCGGTGCGCGAGTCGGCGGTGGTCGGGGCTCCACACGCGGACCTCGGGGAGGTGCCCCTCGCCGTCGTCGTACTCCAAGAACACCACACCGCGACGTCCGAGGAGATCCTCGACGTGGTCCGCCCGCACCTCGCACGGTTCAAGCAACCGCGGGCGGTCGTCTTCAGCGCCGAGCTGCCCCGGAACGTCATGGGCAAGGTCCAAAAGGCCGAGCTCCGGAGAACGCACGCAATGCTCTTTCAAAACCAACAGACGCCCGTGGGAACCAGGGGCTGAGAGGACAACATGATTATCACAGGAGTAGCGGTACTGGGCGCTTGTTATGTGGCCGGGATGCTCTTAGGCGAGCTCCTCGGCCTGTTGATCGGAGTGGAGTCGAACGTCGGCGGCGTCGGCTTCGCGATGATTCTGCTGGTCCTGGTCACCCACCGGATGCGCAGGGCGGGCCTTCTGCCCTCCGCCGCCGAACACGGGGTGTTCTTCTGGAGCGCCATGTACATCCCGATCGTGGTGGCCATGGCCGCCACGCAGAACGTGGTCGCCGCCGTGAGCGGCGGACCCATGGCACTGCTGGCGGGGATCGGGGCCCTGGCCGCAGGATTGGCGCTGGTGCCGGTCCTAGCCAGAATCGGCGGACAAGCCGAACCACTGCCTTCGCTGGAGGAAGAAAAGACTAAGGAGGAAGTGGCATGACCGATCTCATTTCAGGAGTGCTGGAGGCCAACGGTCTCATTGTGGCGTTCGTCATCGTCGGGGCGTTGGTGCTTGCATCCAACTTCCTGTCCACCAAGCTGACCCGCGGCAGGCTGCAGGGCTCCGCCATCGCCATCATGGTCGGGCTCGCCCTCGCGTACTTCGGCGGGCTTCACACCGGGGGAGAAAAGGGTCTGGCGGACATCGCCGTCTTCGCCGGCCTGGGCGTGATGGGCGGAGCGATGTTGCGCGACTTCGCCATCGTCTCCACTGCCTACGGCGTGGACCTGAACGAAATCAAGAAGGCCGGGGTCACGGGCATCCTGGCGGTGCTGCTGGGTGTCTTCGTCTCCGCCATCGTCGGCGCGGGCGTGGCGGTGGCGTTCGGGTACACCGATCCCGTCAGCATGGCGACCATCGGAGGCGGCGCGGCCACGTACATCGTCGGCCCCGTCACCGGCACCGCGCTCGGTGCCAGCAGCGAGGTGATCGCGCTGAGCGTGGCTGCCGGGCTGGTCAAGTCCGTCATCGTCATGGTCGGCACGCCCTTCATCGCACCGTTGATCCGGCTGAACAACTACAAGTCCGCGATGGCCTTCGGGGGCCTCATGGGCACCACCTCGGGCGTGGCCGGCGGATTGGCGGCCACCGACAAGCGGCTCGTCCCCTATGGCGCGATGACTGCGACATTCTACACCGGCATGGGCGTCCTGCTGGTGCCGTCGGTCTTCTACTTCGCACTGGTGGCCATCACCGGCGGTTGAGGCCCGCGAACGGACGAGGCGAGGGTACGACGGCGGTGCGCACCGCCGTCGTACCCTCAAGGCTGGCGAGGCACGGCGATGGCCCGACATCCCCCAAAATTTGATGTCGGGCCCCTGCCGCGGCGTTCCCCTGGCCGGTCCCCGTCGGCCGTTTCCGCCTTGCACATGTCAAGAGTCCGATCCGGCGGTCCTGATACACGGGGCATGAGAATTTTCGGGGAGGCATACGGATTTCGACGAAGCCAGATGCCCACACCGTCCGTTTCGACCGAGGTAGATGCTCGAATCCGCCCCGAAACGGACATCTACCTTGGTCGAAACGCGACGGGCGGGGCGGCCGACCAGTTGGCCCCGAACCACGCGAAGCTTCGGTCCAACAGCCCCTCGCTCGCGTCGGCCAGCGCCCCCGGCCCGTCCTGTCCGGCCGCGAGGCGCCGGTGGAACCCGGCCATCGTCCGGGCCGCGGCCTCGTCCGGGACATCCGTCAGCGGGGCCACGACGGCGCGCACCCCCATCGCGAGCAGGCTGGACGTCAGCCCGAGCGCCTCGTCGCCCGGACGCAACCGCCCCCGTCCGGCGCCGCACGCGGACAGCACCACCAGGGACGCCCGGATCGGGACCTGCTCCAGTTCGTGCGCGAACAATGAACCCCCGTGCAGCCGCAGCGAGGAGAACAACGGGTTGTCCTCCCGGTGCGTCCCGTGCGCGGCGATGTGTACGACGTCGTACGTCGCAAGCGCCGCCGTCACCGCGGCCGGCTCCGCGGCGATCTCCTCCGCCCCGGCCCAGAGCCCGGCCACCGCCGAACACTCGCGGCCGGCCAAGGCGAGCCCCGGCCCCGCGGCGACCGCCACCCGCGGGCCGGCCTCGAACCGCACGGCACCCGAGCACCAGGCGTCCACCGACCGGCTGAGGGTCAGGTCGCGGTTCCGCAGTCGCGGGAGCATGCCCCACGGCAGCCTGGCCAGCGCGCCGCTCGGCACCACCACCACCGGCCCCGCCCCCAGCGTTTCCGGAAGGAGCATGCGGTCCAGCCGCTCCAGCGACTCGTCGAGGGAGGAGAGCACCGCGGCGCGCAGCGGCCCGGACGGCGACTGCGCCGCGGCCGACGCGCCCGCGATGACCCGCGCCACGAGCTCGGCCACGTCCTCCCGGTTCCCCAGGCGGAGCAACCCGGCCGGCCGCGCGGGTTCGAGGTGCACCAGGCGCAGGGTGTCGTCGGCCCAGAAGTAGCTCAGCACGGTGGCCCGCCCCAGCCGCGCGCGGCTCAGCGGCTCCCGGCGCCGGCGGACCATCCGCCCGCGCCCGGCCCAGTAGTGCTCGCGCAGCTCGCCCTCGATCCGTCCGGCCTCCGCCCGGAGCCCGCGGGCGTCGCCGGAACCGGCCGTCCGCAGGTCCTCGTGCAGCCGGCGCAGGTCGGACCACAGCCGCGCCTGCGCCGGCTCGGCCGGCGTCACCACGGACGGCACGCCGGCCAGCGCCGCGCGCCAGCGCTCGGTCGCCAGCAGTGCCGCCCATCCGTCGCCGCCGGCGGCGGCCCGGCGCAGATCGCCGCCCACGATGGGACCCAGATGGAGCGCGACGGCGGTGCGCAGGTCCAGACTCGCCATGCCGGCCCGGGCGGTCGCCGTGTCCGACGCCGCATCCCGCAGCAGCCGTGCCCGCCTCCCGGGGTCCGCCGTCAGCGAGAGTTGCGCCAGGATCGCCAGCAGGCGGGTCGCCAAGTAGGGGGAGCGCCGCATCCTGCGCAGGCATCCGGCGGTCTCGGGGTCCGCCGCGTCCGCGGGTGCCCCGACCCGCGTCTCGGCGACGGCGTGCAGCGCCGTCGCGCGGTCGGCCAGCCACGGCCGGCCCGCCGCCCGGGCGCCCTGGACCAGCGCCGCCGCCGCCACGGAGAGTTCCGCCCCGGATTCCCCGGCGCCCAGCAGCCGCGCCTCCAGCCGCACCGCCGCCGCCTCGAGGGCGCGCGCGTCCTCCCCGCGTTCGGCCACGACGTCGACCACCTCCCCGGCGAGCCGAACGGCGTCGGACACGCGTCCGCCGAGCGCGGCGCAGCGCGCCTGGTCCAGCAGCGCCTCGGCCAGTTCGTCCGTCAGCCCGGCGTCCCGCAGTTCGACGACGGCGCGGCCCGCCAGTCCGGCGGCCTCTTCGACGAGTCCGGTCTCCATCAGCACCCGGGCGCGGTCGTGCCGGGCGACGGCGCGGTCCACGTCGGCGTCCAGCGCGTCCGCCTCCGCCATGGTGCGCAGGGCGGCGGGCAGGTCGCCGCGCAGGTACTCGACGAAGCCGAGGTTGTGCAGGGCCATGAACCGGTAGGCCGGCAGGTCGCCCGCCAGGCCGGCCGCGGCGCCGAGGTCCGCGGCCGCCTCCTCCAGCCGGCCCGCCTGGGACCCGATGGTTCCCTTGTTGAGCAGCAGCCGGACGCGGTCGTCGACGGGCAGGGACCGGGAGAGCACGACGGCGGGGCGCAGGTGATCGAGCGCGTCGCCGAAGTTCCCGGCGCGGGCGCAAAGAACGCCGGACTGGATGTGCGCCAGCGCCCGGATGTTGACTCGCCCCGCCGCGGCGGCCTCGCCCAGGACGCCCCGGATGTCCGCCAGGGCCGCGGGCAGCCCGCGGTCGTCGCAGGTCAGCCAGGATTCGGTGAGACGGATCCGCAACCCGAGCTCGAACCCGTCCGCGCCGGGCGCCGCCGCCAAGTGGCCCCGCGCCTCGTCCAGCCGCTCCCGCGCCTCCTTCAGCCGGTACCCGGCGACGGCCGCGCGCGCCTGTTGGTACGCGGCGTCGGCGGCCGCGAGCGGGTCCGGTTCCGGCACGTCAGAACTCGATCACCGGCGTCAGGACGGGCTTGCCGCCCGGGGCGGCCGGATGCAGCAGGAAGCGGACCGGCCCGTGCGGGATCGCCCGCCAGACCAGCCGGCCGTGCGCGTCCGACGTCGCCCAGTGCGGCGTCGTCCCGGCGAAGAGCGCCACCTCCAGCCCGCCCCCGGTGATCCATCCGTCGATCCGCAGCCCCCCGCCGTCGTCGTGCTCGTCGTCGCTGGTTCTGACCATCAGCTGCAGGGCCGAACTCGTGAAGGTGACCGTGTCCGTGGGGCTCGCCTCGGCGCTGCGCAGGGCGGCGTCGTTCGCCTCCAGGAGCGTCGCGATCTCCGCGTCGAGGGCGGCGAGCGAAACCGCGAACACGACGTCGTCGTCCAGGTTCGGCGGAGGCGGATCGACGGCGTCGTAGTGGTCCGCGACCGAGCCGAGGATGGCGGCGTCGAGGCCGTCCAGGTTCTCCAGCGGTGAGTCTCCGGTGCCGTTCATGATGCGCTCCAAGCGGGGTCGGCGGTGAGTGAGGCGCGTAGCGCGGCGAGGCAGCGGCCACGGGTTGGTCCAATGGACCCGATCGGGATCCCGAGGGCCTCGGACAGGGCCGCGTAGTCCGGCGGCCCGCCGCGGCTGACCACGCGCAGGATGGCGCGGCAGCGTGGGCTCAGCCGGCCGAGATGGTCCGCGAGGACGCGCCGGGCCTCGTGCCGCAGCGCCTCCTCGGCCGGACCCGGCGACGGGTCGCCGAGGTCGGTGTCCGGATTCGGGGCCTCCCAGGGGAGGTCGCGCCGGCGCTCGCGCGCCACCCGCCACGCCTCCCGGCGGACCGTGGTGCCCAGCCATGCGAGCACCGAGCGCGGCTCGCGAATGTCGGCCGCCGAGGCGACCAGGCGCAGCCACGCGGTCTGGACGACGTCCTCGGCGTCCGCCTGCTCCAGCCGGCAGGCCCGGGCCAGGTGCCACAGGGTGGGGTTCAGGAGGCGGACGAGCGGTTCGATCCGGCCGCGGCGCCCGGCCTGGAACTCCGCGAACAGGGCCGCCGACTCGTCGACGAGGCTGGTGGACGCGGTCATGGCCGGACCCAGTCCAACGTCGCGGCGAGCGCGTCCCACGCCCGGTCCAGGCGGTGGGCCAGGTCCGGGTCGGCGGAATCGACGAGCCCGCGTGCGAGCTCGCCGGCGAGGACCGGCGCGGCGAACGACGTCCCGCTCCAGACGCCGAACCCCCCCGAGAAGTCGTCCGGGTGCAGCGTGGCGCGTGGTTTCCCCTCGTAGTCGAGGGTGGCGATCATCTGCCGGTCGCCGTGGAGGTGCGTGGGCATCGTCGAGACGACGGCGGCGCCGGCGCGGGTGCAGCTCACCCACGGCCCGGCGTTGCTGAAGTAGGCGACCGTGCCGTCCGGGTTGCGCGCCCCGACGCCGGCGATCGGCAGGAGGTCGGGGACGGTTGGGCCCTCCGCGAAACCGGCCGGATACATCGGCGCCGTGGTGGCGTTGTTCCCGGCGGACGCGACCACCAGCACCCCGAGGCGCCCGAAGTCCTCCAGCAGGGCGCGCAGCGGGGCATCCGCCAGATGGTCTGCCGGGGACTCGTGGTAGTAGCCCAGCGACAGGCTGAGTACGTCGATCAGCTGCCCGGTCTCGCCAGCGGCGAGCGCGTCGACCTGCCGGGTCCGGAGCGCCTGCAGCGTCGCGATGAGGCACGATTCGGACACCACGCCGTCGTCCGTCATGACCGGAATCCCGAAGATGCGGGCCTCGGGGCAGAGTTGGCGGACGATCCCGGCGATGAACGTCCCGTGCCCGGCGAACGGCAGCAGGGTGCCGTCGAGCGGGTTGCGGGTGGGCTCGGGCGTCGCCGATCCGGGCACGGTCCCGTGCCGCCCGAGGAGGTGTCCGTCGACGTGCACCTCGGCGGTCGCCGTGGCGGGGTCGGTGAACCACGGGTGCTTCTCCAGACCGGTGTCCGGCACGACGACGACGGGCGCGCGCTTGGGCCGCCTGCGGCCCCCGGCCGGATCCGGGAGGACGACGGCGACCGGGGTCCGTCCGCCCATCCCGGGTGAGCCGTAGCTCGCGGCCGGGGGACCGCCGACTCCCGCGTAGTACGGGACTCCGGCGTAGTAGGGAACCCCGGCGTAGTACGGGACCCCCGCATAGTAGGGGACGCCCGCGTAGTGCGGAGAGGCGACCATGGCGTGGTCCAGCGCCACCGAACCGTCCGCACCCTCGCGGCGCAGGAGCGCCAGCAGGCGCCAGGCGTCGATGTCTTCCGATGCGCCCCGCAGCACCAAGCGGTGCGTCGGCGGGGACAGGCGGACGGATTCCGGACCTCCCCTGGACTCGATCCCCAGTGGCGTGGACTCGACCTCGATCCCCAGTTCCGCCGCGATCCTGCCGATCGGGTCCACCAGTCCCGGCACGTCCTCGGCACGCGCGGACAGGAGCAGCGAGTCGGCCACGTAGGCGGTGGCCCCGCCGTCCGGCGCGAGAACCACGCGGAGGTTCCACGCCGCGGCGACCTGCGGGTCGATGTACGGAAACGGGTTGTCGGCGGCGGGCTCGTGCTCGGTCATGGCGGTCCTCTCAGGTCATGGTTCCTGAGACTAGGAGGGGCGTGCGTGGTCAGTGATACATCGGGTAGGGAGAAACTGTGGGCGGCAACGGCGTCGTGGACGCCGCACCGCCATGGCAGGATCCTACGCCCGTTCCCACCCCGTTTCGACGAAGGTAGATGCTCTGATTCGGTGGGATTCGAGCATCTACCTCAGCCGAAACGGGTTCGGCGGACATCTACCGCCGTCGAAATGCAGTGGCAGGTTCCCTTGGGCCCTTGACAATGTGACGACAAACACATAATCCTATATAGGACGTCCTACATCGGACGTCATGGGCCGTCGCTCGGCCCTTCCCCCGGAAAGGACGATCGCATCCCCATGACCGCCACTCCCGCACCCCGGCCCGCCTCCGCCGCCAGCCCACCCAGCAGCCGTCGCTCCCTGCGGCGCCGCTCCACATCCGTCCTCGGCGCCGTCGCCGTTTTCGGCCTCGTGGTCCCCGCCCTGGCCGCCGGGCCGGCCTTCGCAGACACCACCACACCGGGCTACTCCCCGAATGCCACCCCCGCCACTTTCGCCGAGCAGAACCTCGCCGCGGACCGCACCGCGGAGAACTTCTTCTACCGCATACCCGCGCTGACCAGCCTCGGCGACGGCGTCGTCCTCGCCTCATGGGACGCACGCCCCGGCTCCGCCGCCGATGCCCCCAACCCGAACACCATCGTCCAGCGCCGCAGCACCGACTACGGCAAGACCTGGGGCCCGATGACCACCATCGCCGCCGGCCATGCGGGCACTGTCCTCACGCCGAAGTACGGTTACAGCGACCCAAGCTACGTCGTGGACCGGGAGACCGGGAAAATCTTCAACTTCTTCGTCTACTCCAAGGACCAGGGCTTCCACGGCAGCCAGTTCGGCAACGACGACGCCGACCGTCAGGTCATCAGCGCCGCCGTCGTGGAATCCATGGACGGAGGCATCACGTGGAGCGAGCCCCGACTGATCACAGACGTGGTCAAGCCCGGCGCCTCCAAGACGCCCAGCCCGGGAGACGTCCGCAGCATGTTCGCGACCTCCGGCGAGGGTATCCAGCTCAAGCACGGCGAGCACGCCGGACGTCTGATCCAGCAATACGCCGGCGACGTGCAGCAGGCCGATGGCGCCCGCAGCATCCAGGCCTACTCCGTCTACTCCGATGACCACGGCGCAACGTGGCAGCGCGGCGAATTCGTGGGCACCTCCATGGACGAGAACAAGGTCGTAGAGCTCTCCGACGGCCGCGTCATGATGAACTCGCGCGATTCGTCCAACGGAGGCTTCCGCAAGGTCGCCATCTCGACCGACGGAGGCCGCAGCTACGGCCCCGTCACCCGCGACACACAGTTGCCGGATCCGACCAACAACGCCCACATCACGCAACTGCACCCGGACGCCGCGGCCGGAACCGCCGATGCGAAGAAGCTCCTGTACACCGGAGCGAACAGCCAGACCGGGCGGCAGAACGTCTCCGCGCGCGTCTCCTGCGACGACGGCGCCACTTGGCCCGGTCTGCGGACCATCCGCCACGGCTTCTCCGCCTACTCCAGCACCACGGCGCTGGGCAACGGCACGTTCGGCACCTTCTACGAGGCCAACTACACGGACAACATGCCGTTCGCGGCATATGACGAGGCATGGCTCAACGTGGTCTGCGCCCCCCAATCCGCAGACAATTTCACGGCCGACGCCGGTGGGCAGCACACTGTGCCCGTCACCGTGACCAACCAGGAGTCGGAACCCGTCGGCGGCCGAGTGACGATCGACGGCCCCAGCGGCTGGAGCGCCGAAACGGTCGACGTTCCCGCGATAGCGCCAGGCGGCTCGTCCGTGGTCGACGTCGTTGTCAACGTGCCGGCCACGGCCAACGGAACCGCCACGCTGCAGACCGTCTTCACCGCAGCGGACGGCCGGGAGGCCCAGTCGCTGGTGCGTGCATCGGTTGAAGGTGTGGAGGTCGTCGGCATCTCGGTTCAGGGCAGCCGGACGGACACGTCCCGCGATCTCGCGGCGAACCCCTACGCCGCGGGGGAGAAGGTCCCCTACAACTTCCTCGTGAAGCACACGGGCAACGTCACGCAGTGGGTGGTTCCGACCGAGGGCAACTTCTCGCCGTTCGTCGCCGCTCCGGTGGGAGAGCCCGCCCCGGCGGGCAACTGCCGCTTCGGAACCTTCAACGTCGGGGCGTCCTACAACTGCTCCACCCCGCGACACGACGTCACCGAGGCCGAACTCGCGGACGGTTTCTTCGTCCCACAAACCACGTGGACGGTCGGCACGCACGACGACTACTACACCCCCCGTGAGACCTACCGAATCGCGGGCGACGAGGTGGACCTCCTGGTTCGAGCTCTGGAGCTCTCGGCCGGCGAAGCCAGCAGTGAACTCGTCGACGCCGACGGCGACGGTTACGCCTCAGCGGGAGACTCGGTGCGCAGCACGGTTCCGGTCGCCAACAACGGGAACGTTCGGTTGACTGATCTGACGGCCGACGGCGATGCGCTCGTCGACGCGCTGGCCGTCAACGCCGGCGTGGAGCACGTGCTCACCCATGCGCTGACCCAGGAGGATCTGGATAACGGTGTGGTCCCGGCGCGGAACGTCGAGTTTGCTGGCGCCAATGGTGCCAAGAGCGTCACCGTCGACGGGGCCATCGCGGCCTTCGAGCTGGACGTGCGGCCCTCGGACCCGGGCACGTCCCCGGGCAACTCCGGCAACAAGGGCGGCGGCCAGGCGAAGCTGTCCCACGACAACGAGCGCGGTCCTTCGGCCGATGGCGACTACACGGTGACCATGGAGCCGGCACGCGCCACGGGTGCGACGCTGTTCCGCCTCTACGAGGATGGTGTCCTGCTCGGCGAGCACCAGCTCGATCCGCAGTCCCCGCGGTCCATCTCCACGTCCGTGACGGACAAGTCCGTGGGAACGTACTCCTACAGCGGTGAGCTGGTGAACGGCTCCGGAAGCACCGACGTCGTCGGCGTGAAGGTCGCGGTCCGCCAGGCCTAGCGCCTCGACAAAGGTAGATGCCCCCGCCCTGCGTTTCGACAAAGGCAGATGCTCGTATTCGACCGAATAAGAGCATCAACCTTCGTCGAAACGGGGGTGGGGGACATCAGTCTCAGGTGAAAGTGCCGATCGGGTGCGGGGCGGAACCCTGAACCTCACCGCGGTGCTCGTGGCCGGCTCCATCCTGGTGGCCCTGCTGGCCCTGTTGATCGACTGGACGGGCCGGCTCTTCGAGGACGTGGCGCGCCCGAAGGGACTGTGACGCCATGAAGACCACGAACCCCAACGCACGACGCCGGTGGGCCGTCACCGTCGCGCTCGCCGCTGCCGGCCTCGCGCTCACGGGCTGCGGCCTGCAGCCGGCGGCCTCCTACGTGCCGGAGGCGGAACCGGGCAGCATCCAACCGGTCCCGAACCTGCCCGAGGACGCGGAGATCACGATCACCAGCAAGAACTTCACCGAGCAGCTGATCCTGGGCAAAATCGCGGTACTCGCGGCGGACGCCGCCGGGTTCGAGGTCAACGACCTGACCAACGTCCCCGGAAGCCAACCGGCCCGCGAGCTCATCGCCTCGGGCCAGGCGGACATGCTGTGGGAGTACAAGGGAACGGCGTGGCTGACCTACCTGGGCCAGGACGCGGGCATCCCGGACCAGCAGGAGCAGTGGCAGGCCGTGCGCGACATGGATCTGGAGAACGGCCTCACGTGGGCACCGGCCGCCCCGCTGAACAACACCTACGCATTCGCCGTACGCAGCGAGGCCGTCGAGGAGTTCGGTGGCATCTCCAAGCTGTCGGAGATCGCCGACCTTCCGGTGGAGGACCGCACGTTCTGCGTGGAGGCCGAGTTCGATTCCCGCCCCGACGGCATGAACCCGATGGTGGAAACATACGGGATGGAGCGGGGCGCCGCGGATGGCGTCCCGGACGGCAACATCGGCATCTACGACACCGGTGCCGTCTACTCCGCGACCGACAATGGCGACTGCAACTTCGTCGAGGTGTTCACCACCGACGGCCGCATCGACTCGCTGGGCCTGGTGGTCCTCGAGGACGACCAGACGTTCTTCCCGGCGTATAACGTCGCCGCCGTGTTCTTCACCGAGACGCTGAAGGAATATCCCCAGCTGGAGGATGTCTACGGGCAGATCTCGCCGCTGCTCAACGACGAGGAGATGCGCAGGATGAACCTCGAGGTGGACGTCAACGGCGCCGAGCCGGCCGACGTCGCCTTCGAATGGATGGTCTCCGAGGGCCTCATCACCGAACCCGCCTAACCCTCCCCTCCCTCCCGCGTTTCGACGAAGGTAGATGCTCTGATTCGGCCCGAAATGGACATCTAGCTTCGTCGAAACGCGGGGGCGGGACACCTACCTTCGTCGAGCTTCGTCGAGGTAATCCTTCACCCGCCATTCACCGCCCGTTGTCGATCCCGTCGTGGCGTTCGGACACCCTCGTATGCAGGGGAACCGTTCGAACCATCCACGGAAGAGGACCACACCATGTCACAACGCCTGTCCACCCTGCTCGCCGGATCCGCCGCCGCGGCCGCCGTCGGCCTCTCGATCCTGGCGCCCGCCGCCAGTGCCCAGCCCGCCGACGCCGCCCCCGAGCGCAGCGAATCCGCCGAGACGCCACTGGTCATCGGACACCGCGGGGCGGCCGGCACCGCGCCGGAGAACACCGTCGCGGCGTTCAAGCACGGCCGCGCCTCCGGGGCGGACTTCTTCGAGATCGACGTCCAGCTCAGCGCCGACGGCGTGCCGTTCGTCTTCCACGACGACACGCCCGCGCGCACCACGAACGTCGAGGACGTGTTCCCCGATCGCGCCGCGGACCCCATCACCTCGTTCACGTGGGCCGAGCTCCAGCAGCTCGACGCCGGATCCTACTTCGGCGGGAAGTTCGCCGGGCAGGGCATCCCCCACCTCGACGACGCCGCGCGCGTCGCCACGCCGGAGACCGGCGTCTACATCGAGATCAAGGCGCCCCGTAACTCGCCCGGCATCGAGGCCGTGGTCGCGGACAGGCTCGCGAACGACCCGGCGTGGTCGAGCCTGGTGGAAGCGGACAAGATTCAGGTCATCGGCTTCGACGAGGGTTCCAACCGCACCTTCGCGCAGCTGGCCCCGGACGTCGCGCTACAGCAGCTCTCCAGCACCGTGCCCGGCCCCGCCACCATCGAGTCCTGGGCGACATTCGCCGACTCCGTCGGCACCAACTACCGCACGCTGACGGAGGAGAACGTCGCCGACGTAAAGGACGCCGGACTCGTCATGGGCGTCTACACCGTGAACTCGCCGGAGGCCGTGGACGCGGTGATCGACCTCGGCGTCGAAGCCGTCACCGGGGACTTCCCCATCCAGACCATGCGCCACGTCGCGGGCCTCAAGCCGTTCCCGGCCGCACGCGGACTCGAGATCGTGGACTCCGTGAACAATCCGGCAGGCAATGACGTCCAGCCCGAATCGGGCGAGCACGTGGTGCTGCGCAACACCACCGGCCACACCGTGGACGCCAGCGGACTCCTGCTCCGCGACGCCGCCAACAACATCCTGCGCGTCGGCGAGGGTTACCGGCTCGCGCCGGGCGCGGAACTGCGCGTCTACACCGGACCCGGCACCAACTCGGCCGAGGCCTACTACAACGGTGGAACCGCGTCCGTGCTGAACAACGGGGGAGACTCGGTGGCGCTCTGGTCCCGGAACGGCCAGCTGCTGGACGTGTTCGCGAACTAGTTCCTGGAACAAGCCGCGCGTTTCGACGACGCTAGCTGTCACCAGCTCCCGCTTCGCCTGAGGTAGATGCGCAATTTCGACCCAAAAAAGACATCTACCTCAGGCGAAACGTGGGGAGGGGCGGGTGCGGCGGACCGCCAGCACCGGAGAGAACGCGAGGACCAGGACCCCGGCCAGCGGCACCACCAGCAGGCCGGTCGCCAGGCTGGTGGCGTCGGCCACCGCCCCGACGATCGGCGGGGACAGCAGGAAACCCACCCGCATCAGCCAGCTCACCACGGTGAGGCCGGTGCCGGGCCTCAGGCCGGGGAGCTCGTCCGCCGCGTGCATCGCGGCGGGCACCAGGGTGGCGACGCCGAGGCCGGCCGCGGCGAAGCCGGCGATGGTCCCGGGGACGGTCGGGAAGAGCAGGGCGGCCCCCATTCCGACGGCGGTGGTCGCACCGCCGGCCTGCGCCACGGCGCGCTGCCCGAAGCGGTCCACGAGGCGGTCCCCCACGAGGCGTCCGATGAACTGCGCGCCGGTCAGGGCGACGAACCCGAGTGCCGCGACGGGCGCCGCGGCGCCGAGTCCGGTGCCGAGGTAGAGGGCCGACCAGGAGCTGCCGGCGTCCTCGACCAACGAGCCGGAGGAAGCGATGAGCACCAGCGCGGCCAGGACCGCGTACTTGGCGAGGCGTCCGCGCCGTCCGGCCGGGGCGCGCGTGGGGGCAACGGCGTCGTGCGCGGGTTCGGGGGTCTCGGCCGGTTCCGCGCCGGGCAGGAGGAAGCGGTGGAAGGCGAGCACGACGGCGGCGAAGAGCACCAGCGAGGTGGCCAGGTGCGCTCCGCGCGGCACGTCGAGACCCACCGCCGCGGCGCCCATGAGCCCGCCGAGGACCGCGCCGATGCTCCAGACGGCGTGGAACGAGTTGAGGATCGAGCGCTGGTAGAGCCGCTGCACGCGCAGGCCGTGCGAATTCTGTGCGACGTCGGTGATGGCGTCCATCGCTCCGGCGAGGAACAGCGCGCCGGCCAGCAGCGCCCAGGACGGGGCGATCCCCGCGAGCAGGATGCCGGTGCCGGTGAGGAGGGTGCCGACGCCGGCGACCCGGGAGGAGCGGAAGCGCCGGATGAGCGCGCCCGAGGCCAGTCCGGCGATCAGCGCGCCGAGCGGGAACGCGGCCACGGCCGCGCCGAATGCCGCGTTGCTCAGGCCCAGCGCGTCCAGGATCTCGGGGTAGCGGGGCACGATGTTCGCGAACAGGGCGCCGTTGGTCAGGAAGAGCAGCGACACCGCCAGGCGGGCGCGGCCGTGCGCGCGGGCCCCGGCCGGGGCGCCGCGGTCCGGGGTCAGGGTTCCGGGGTTCACGGGGTGGTGGTCACTCTCTCGACGGCATGGCGGATCTCCGCGACGGGCAGGGGATGCAGGGACAGGGTGCGGTGGATGGACAGCCCCTCGATGAGCGCGTCGACCATCGCCGCGGTGGCCGGGTCGAAATGCCGCTCGAGCGCGTGGCGGCTGCGCGCCATCCACGCGTCGGTGACCCGGCGCAATTCGGGGTTCTGCGCGGCCAGCGCGTAGAGCTCGTAGGACAGGATCGCGCCGCGGCGGGAGCCGAGGAGGTCCCCGGTGATCAATCCGACGACGGCCTCCCGCGCCGCCGGGCGGTCGGCGGCGGCCGCCAGTGCGGCCTCGAACCCGTCCGCGGTGGTGTCGGCCAGCCTCGTGAACGCAGCCGTGAGGAGCTCCTCGATCCCGCCGAAGTGGTAGGTCATGGACCCCAGCGGGACGTCGGCCGCCGCTGCCACCCTCCGGTGCGTGGTGCCCGCGACCCCGTGTTCGGCGATGACGTCCAGGGCGACGTCGACGATCCGGTCCCGGCGCTCCGGATCGTGCCGGCGCGTGCGGGCGGACTCGCGGTGCGCTGGGGATTTCATGTGTACAAGTGTACGCATGGTGGCGGCGGGTGCCGGCCGGGCGCGTTAGTCCGTGGTGGTCGGCGGCGCCGTGCCTTCGTGGGACCGGTAGGCGGTGGGTCTGATGCCGTAGCGGCGCGCGTCGCTCGCGTCCGGCGTCGCGCGTCTGGCGCCGCACCGGAAGCGGTTCTAAGGTGGGGCACATGGGCACGCAAACGACGTCGGACCTCGCCTCGGCGTTCCGCCAGGCGTTCGGGGGCCACCCCGCGGGCGTCGCCATCGTCACGGCGGCGGGCGCGGACGGTCCCGTCGGCATCACCGCCTCGTCCGTGATCTCGGTGTCCGCCGATCCCGCGGCGCTCGCCTTCTCCGTCTCGACGGACAGCACGTCCGGGGCCGCGGTCCTCGCCGGCCACGCCGTCGCGGTGCACCTGCTGACCATCGCCAACCACCGACTCGCCGAGTTGTTCGCGCGTCCGGGCTCGCGCCGCTTCGGAACGGACATGGACTGGTACACGGCGCCCACTGGCGAGCCCATCCTGCGCGGGGTGGGAACGGTGTTGCGGTGCGCGATCGTCAGCCGGACGCCGGTGGGCGCGGGCGTCCTCGCGGCGGCGCGCGTCCTTCAGGTGTCCGACGGCGGTTCGCCGGCGGTCCCGCTGGTCTACCATCGCCGGACCTACTACGGGCTGGAGCAGCACGCCGCCCTGCGCGGCCGGCGGGCGTAGTTCGTCCCGGCGGATCAGTCAGGACCGTTTGCATATGGATCGCCGGTAAGGGCGATTCGCGCCGTGGCCACTGGATAAGGTGGCCTCATGATCAACTCAGCTTCCCTCCACTCGGACATCTCCCGACTCGGCCGAGAAACGGACATGTTCCTGGCCACGATCGAGTCGCTGGCGGACGACGAACTCCCCCGGCCGTCGCTGTGCGGCAGTTGGAGCCGCGCCGATGTCATTGCGCACCTGGCCTCCAACGGCCGCGCCCTGGTCAAGCTCATCGATTGGGCCGTCACGGGAGAGGAGCAGCAACCCTACGCGTCCCGGGAGGCCCGCGACGCGGAGATCGCGGAGATCGCCGCCCGCCCGCGGAAAGAACTGCTCGATGCCTTCCGGGAGTCCGCGGCGTACTTCTCCGAGCAGGCCCGGCGACTGGCGGGCGACTTTGCGGTCGAGGAGGTGCACCTGCACGGCAAGCGGATCCCCGTGCTCTCCATCGTGGCACTGCGCATCGCCGAGGTCGTCGTCCACCACAACGACTTGGACACCGCCTGGACCATCGAGGAGGCCGATCCCGACTCGGTGCTCGACGCCCTCGAGGCAGCGGTGCGCACCATGCGGGCCAAGGACGCCCCCGGCATGACCCTGGTGACGGAGGAGCGCGACGAGTGGGTGATCGGCGACGGCTCCCTGCGAGTGGAATCGGACCGGGAGGGCCTGCTCGAATGGCTCTCCCGTGGCCACGCCGGGTATTTGGAGGCCGATGGCCCCTTGCCGACGCTGCCGGCCTGGTGATCAGGAACCCGTAAGGCGCGAAAACGCCCCCGCCGGTCTCATCGGCGGGGGCGTTTTCATGTGCCGCCTCTTGGGTTTGGCACGCGTCCCCGCCACTTGGGGGAAGGCGGGAACGAAAGATCCAAGCGGCTTGGGGGAAGCATTGGATCTGTTGGAACAATACCCGGGGGTAATCATTTTGTAAAACGCCGGCCTTGCCTGACGTGTCGGGGTGTTTATGGGCGGCCAGCCGGTCCGAACAGCAGAGTGCCCCCGCCCTGCCTAGGGGGTGGGGGCACTGATTCTGCATCGGCATTGGCCTGGTCCGATGCTGGCGGGCCCGCCACTTGGGGGACGGCGGGGCCGCGGTGATCCTGTTGGCCCTTGGGGGAGGCCGTTTGGATCTATTAAGAGACTAGACCCCAAGTGACGGATCTTGTCAAGACTTGTTGGAGTGTTGACGAAATTGAAATCTAGCCGGGTGCGGATCGCTGTGCTCGAGATCCCCATTGCCGACCTTCCCCTCTACAACCCGGACTTCGACGCCGACTTCCCGGTGGCCGGTAAGGAGCTCAAGGCAGCGATTGAGGGCTCGGGCGGAATCCTCATCGTGTCCCCCGAGTACAACCGGTCCATCCCCGGCGCGCTGAAGAACGCGATCGACTGGGGTTCCCGCCCGTGGGGCAGCAACTCTTTCGCGCAAGCCCACCGGTATCATCGGTGCATCGCCGGGCGGGATCGGCACGGCCGTGATGCAGTCGTCGATGCGCAGCGTCCTGAGCTTCCTCGACGCGCCGCAGCTCAACGCGCCGGAGGCCTACATCACCTTCAAGCCGGAGGTCTTCGGGGACGACGATCCCGGCTCCCGCTAGTAGCCCCGAGCGTCGGCGCTGGCGCAGGCGCCGGCGCGCACCGGCGTCGTACGCTGTGAGTCCACCTACCGAAGGAGCACCAGCATGCACGAAGCCGCATCCCGCCTGATCTTTGGATGCATGGGCCTGGGCGGGGGTTGGGGCGCCGGACCGCTCGAGGCAGCCGACGTGTTCGAGGCGCACCGCGCCGTCGACGCCGCGCTGGAGGCCGGCATCACGGTGTTCGACCACGCTGACATCTACCGCAACGGCAAGTCGGAGGAGGTGTTCGGCCGCGTCCTGGCCGAACGCCCCGAGCTTCGCGACCAACTCCACCTGCAGACCAAGTGCGGGATAGTGCTGGGCACGCCGGACACTCCCGGCCGCTACGACGCGTCCGCCGGGACCATCGCGGCCCGGGTCGAGGACAGCCTGCGGCGCCTCGGCACGGACCGCGTGGACACGCTGCTCGTCCACCGGCCGGACCCGCTGGCCACGCCGGCGGAAATCGCCGGCGCCTACGCCGACCTCAAGGCCGCCGGGAAGGTGTTGCGGTTGGGCGTCTCGAACATGTCCGCCGAGCAGATGGGCGCGCTGCAGTCCGCCCTCGACGAGCCGCTGGCCGTCAACCAGTTGGAGATGAGCCTGCACCGGCTCGGCTGGTTGGAGGCGGGCGTCCTCGTCAACCACGCCGAGGGCGCGGACGTCTGTTTCCCGCACGGTGCGCTCGAATACTGCGCGGCCAACGGCGTCGAGCTCCAGGCCTGGGGTCCGCTGGCGCAGGGTCGCTACAGCGGACGGCCGGCCGACGGCGCCGGGACGGAACCTGCGGACGCGGCCGCTTCCCGCATGGTCGCCGCCCTGGCGCAACGCCTGGATTGCGCGCCGGAGTCCGTCGTGCTGGGCTGGCTGATGCGCCACCCCGCGAACATCCGTCCCGTCGTCGGCACGTCGAACCCCGGACGCATCGCGGCCTGCGCCGACGCCGAACGTGTCGCCGAGGCCATGGCCTCCGACGACTGGTACGCCCTCTGGACCGCGGCCCGCGGACGCCCGCTGCCGTAGCCCCTTGCCCTATCCGGCTGGGTTCGCGGCCACCTCGATCTCCACCGGCGTCGGGTTGGCGAACAGGTCCAGCACCGGGCAGCGTTCGTCGACGGTCCGCCGCAGTTCGTCGTAGCGCTCCTGCGATTCCGGTCCGGTGATGACTACGCGCAGGCGAACCGCGGAAAAGCCCGGCCGGACCGTTGCATCGGCGCCGAAGAGACCCCGCACGTCGAGGTCTCCCTCGGCGTCGATCGTGATGTCGTCGACCCGGATGCCGAGCTGGTGGGCGTACAGCCTGTAGACCACCACCTGGCAGGATGCCAAGGCGCCGAGCGCGTATTCCACCGGGCTCGCCGCCGCGTTGTCGCCGGCCAGCCCGGCAGGCTCGTCGACGGTGAACTCATGTCCTCCGGTCGTGATGCGCGTGGCCACCGAGCCCTCGCCGGCCCCCCGTGCGCCATACGTCAGGCGGGCGTTCGCGGCGTCGGCGGCGATTTTGCCGGACCAGAAGGCTCCGGCGTCGTCGAGCCGCGCGGCGCGAACCTCGTTCAGGTCCTGCAGGGAAGTCTGGGTCATGATCGATCCTTGGTGTCGTGGCGCATGCCAGGCACGTCGCCATACTTACGCCGCCCAAGCCGGGCCGGCGTCGAATCCTCACCTGGGGCACCCCGCTACAGCGGGAGGGTTGCCGTCCAACCGGCCAGGGCCCGTGGTTGGAACTCTTGATTCTCCGACGAGTCTGACGGGGGATGGCGGGGTGGTTCAAGGGTTTCGTCACGAACCGCAACGCGCCGAAACATGTCGACGCGGGCGGCTGCGGCGGCCCTCGCCTAAGCGGCCGTGCCGGAGCATAATGGGAGCCTTCAGTCGGCTCCGGCAGTTGCCCAGGTGCCCGGACGCATTCATCTCCGAGGAGTGGCACAAAAATGGCGACGACGCTCAACCCGTACCTCGGCTTCAAGGACAACGCCCGCGACGCGCTGGAGTTCTACCACGGCGTCTTCGGCGGCGAACTCGTGCTGAACACATTCGGCGACTTCCAGGCCAGTGAGGAACCGGCCGAAAAGGAAAAGATCATGCACGGCCAGGTGACGGGAGCCAACGGGCTGACACTCATGGGTTCGGACACGCCCAACGCCATGGAGTACAACACCCCGAAGGGGTTTTCCGTGTCCCTGAGCGGCGGCGACGAGGCGGAATTGCGCGGTTACTGGGACAAGCTTGTTGACGGCGGAACCATCATCGAGCCCCTCGCGGTGGCGCCGTGGGGCGACAGCTTCGGGATGTGCACGGACCGGTTCGGGATCGGCTGGATGGTCAACATCGCAGGCCGGCGGGGCTGACGCCCGCGGTCTGCAGCGGAGCTGGACGACGCCGTCGCCGTGCCCGGGCTGGGACGTCCACGACGTCCTGGCGCAGAGCGGACCGCCGTCGTGCCGTTGCCTTTGTGCCGCCTGCCGGAACGGTCCCGTGGCCAGAGGGTCGCGCGTCCCTAGGCTTGTCAGGGAGGGGAACCCTGCGCGTGCGCGGGGCCGCCCCACCCAGGCCGCGGGTCCGCGAGGACCTCTGCGCGACGACGAGCAACAGGAGTGCGCCATGACCACAGTTCAGATTCCCGACTACACCACGGACAAGTTCTTCGGCCTCGAGGACAAGTGGCTCGAGACCGCTCCCGGCGAGGTCACCCACTACCACGAGCTCGGCGAGGGCACCCCGATCCTCTTCCTCCACGGCTCCGGCACCGGCGTCACCGCGGCCGCGAACTGGTGGCTGAATCTCCCGGAGATTTCCGAACTCGGCCGCTGCATCGCGATCGACTCGATCGGCTACGGCCAGTCCGTCGTGGCCCCCGGCACCGAATACGGCATCAAGGAATGGGTCCGCCACTCCGTGCGCGTGCTGGACGCGCTGGGCATCGACAAGACGTGGATCGTGGGCAACTCGATCGGCGGCTGGGTGGCGATGCAGTTCGCCATCGACTTCCCGGAGCGCCTGCTGGGCATCGTTTCCATGGGCACCGGCGGGGCGAAGAAGACCGCGGCGCTGTCCGGACACGCGAAGCCGGAACTGTCCGAGGCCGGCATCCGCCGCACGCTGGAGCAGTTCGTCGTCGACAAGTCGCTGGTCACGGAGGAGCTCGTCTCGCTGCGCTACCAGTCCGCGCTGAACGACACCGCCTCCGACCGCCTCGTCGAGGTCGTCACGGCCCGCGACCGGGACCGCGACGCCCTCCCGCTGGACTTCGAGGTGCTCTCCAAGCTGGAGATCCCGGTCCTGCTCATCCACGGCATGCAGGACGTCGTCATCCCGCCGTCGCGCACGTGGGAGCTGCTCAACGTGATCCCGAGCGCGGACGCGCACATCTTCAGCCAGTGCGGCCACTGGTCCCAGGTGGAGCGTGCCGAGGAGTTCAACACGGTCATCAAGCAGTACCTGACCGCGCAGGGCGTCGGCGGCAAGTAGCGCATCCGGCAGGACCAGGAAACGGAAAAACGGTCCGGCTCCCTGTGGGGAGCCGGACCGTTTTGCGTGAGGGACTAGCCCAGGAGCTCGCGGGCGTCATCAGGAACCTGCACCGCTCCGTGGGCCGCCGGCTTGCCGGTGAACGCCATGGAACGCAGGATCGCGTCCAGCGTCGCGGGGGCGTTCTGCGTCAGGCAGGCACCGGCGACGAACCGGTCCGGACGCAGGAAGACCAGCGGAGTCGGGCGATCGTCGAACCACTTTTTCATGCGGCCGGTGTGGTCGCCGAGAACCAGCACGTCCTCGCCCATGTCCCGCTCCGCCCACGCCCGCTGCGTCTCGGGCAGGACGCAGACCAGGCGGGCGCCCAGGGTGCGGAGCTTCTCCAGCGACTCGGACGGGAGCACGTCCTTCGGGCTGTTGCCCCATACGACGACGGCCCACCAATTGCCGATCGCGTCGTCCAACAGGACGTTCGCGCCCGCTTTCGAGTTGACGCGCGGCTGCGGGAACTGGACGCCAACCGGAGAGACCTTGTTGTTTGCCGTCAGCACCGGCACCAGCTTGCTGGTCAGCCTTGCCGCGGCGCGGCCGGACGCCTGCGTATTGGGATCCGCCAGGACTCCTTGTGTGTAGCGCGGCATCGGCTTGAACTTCATGTCGGAGAAGTAGCTCTTCACCGACGGGAAGAGATTCAGGACCGACGACGCCGCGTCGCGGCCGGCGGCCAGCAACGGGTTGGTGATCTTGATGAAGTTCCCGAACGTCAGGGACAGATCCACCATCGCCTGGGCGTGCTCCTTGCGCTCCGTGGTGAAGGTGTCCAGCAGCGCGTCGCCTGCCTGTCCCGACAACACTGCGGCGAGCTTCCAACCGAGGTTGGTGGCATCGCGCATGCCCGAGTTCCACCCCTGGCCCATCCAGACTGGCATCAGGTGTGCGGCGTCGCCGGCGATCAGTTGGCGGCCCTTCCGGAAGTTGCCGGCCACGCGTGCGTGGTGCGTGAACACGCGACGGCGGATGAAGTCCAGTTTCGACGGGTCCGGGACGTGCGCGCTGAGCAGGTTGTTGACGTAGGCCGGATCCGTGACCTGATCTTCCGTCTCGCCGTCGTGCAGCATGAATTCCCAGCGCCGTACGGCGTGGGGCAGACCGATCGAGACGTAGGGGCGCTTCGGATCGGCGCCGAGAAACACGTTGGGCGTGCCGAGCGGATCGTTGTTGACGTCCACGACGAGCCAGCGGGTGGAGGGGGACTCGCCCTCGAAGGAGACTCCCATGCGCTTGCGCGTCGGTGACTTGCCGCCCTCGCAGCCCACCAGGTACTGGGCGGTGAAGTTCCGTTCCTCGAGTTCCCCGTCAGGCCCGGCGACCAGTGCGACGGCGGTGACTCCGTCGGCGGTTTCCCGCACGTCTTCGACGCGGTGGCCGAAGAGCACCTGAACGTGTTTGAAGCGCGCGAGGCCCTCGTAAAGCGCCTTGTCCGCCTCCGGCTGGATGAAGCCGTGCTTGCGGCCCCAGCCGAATTCGTCGGTCTGGGGGTTGTTGACGAGGATGACCTTTCCGGCGCCGTTGACCAGCCGCATGATGTGCTGCGGCGTGGTGTGCGGCTGGATGGTGTCCACGAGGCCGACGGTCTGGATGGTGCGGAAAGACTCGTCGTCCAGGCCGACACCGCGCGGATAATCGATCAGCTGGTCCATGGCCTCCAGCACGGTGACCTTGCGGCCGTACATGCCGAGGACGTTCGCCAGCATCAGGCCGGCTGGACCGGCTCCAACGATCAGTACTTCGCTGGCATCGGGGCTGGGCGTGGGGTTGTTCATGAGAATCTCATCCTTCAGTGTATATAGCGCACAGTTCAAGCGATATGTGCAACAACTTGCGATCCATCTCATCAGCAGACTGTGACGCAGGTCAATAGTCGTGTTCTGTTGCGCGGAACGTTCGAGCGCCGGAAAACCCCCACGGGGAATATTGGGCACCCGTCCCGTCCTTGTGGAAGCAGTGCGCCGAGGACTCCGGCGTATCGACCACGAAAATCCACGAGACTTTCTAGGACACCGCACATGCCTCACTTTGCTCCCCTCTGGAACTCCTTCAAGATCGGCCCCACAGAGGTGCCCAACAGGGTTGCCCTGGCGCCCATGACCCGCGTGAGCGCCACCGAGGACGGCTACGCCACGGACCGCATGGCGGCCTATTACTCGCGGTTCGCCGACGGGGGCTTCGGGTTGCTGATCACCGAGGGCATCTACACGGACACCGCCCACAGCCAGGGCTACCGCTTCCAGCCGGGCCTGGCGACGGCCGAACAGGCCGAAGCGTGGGCGCAGGTCGTCGACGCCGTCCATGCGCGCGGATCCCGCATGTTCGCCCAGCTGATGCACGCCGGCGCGCAATCCCAGGGCAACCGGTTCGTCCCGACGACGGTCGGCCCCTCCGCGATCGCCCCGAAGGGCGAGCAACTCGGCTTCTACCGCGGGGAGGGTCCCTACCGCCGCCCGGCCGAGATCACGAGGGAACAGATGTGCGAGGTCCGGGAAGGCTTCGTCGCCGCCGCGCTGAACGCCCGCGCCGCCGGATTCGACGGCGTGGAGATCCATGGCGCCAACGGGTACCTCCTGGACCAGTTCCTCACCGACTACCTCAATGAGCGTACGGACGAATACGGGGGAACGCCCGAGAACCGTGTGCGCTTCGCCGTCGAAATCAGCCGGGCCGTCCGCGAGGCAGTCGGCCCGTCCCTGAGCGTCGGCATCCGCATCTCTCAGGGGAAGGTTAGCGACCACGGACACAAGTGGTCCGGCGCCGCGGAGGCTGAGACCATCTTCACGGCCCTCGCCGCGACCGGGATCGACTACATCCACACCACGGAACGCCGGGCCGACGCCCCGGCCTTCGAGGGGGGCGGCGATTCGCTCGCGGCCCTGGCCAAGCGCCATTCCGGGCTGACCATCATCGCCAACGGGAGCCTGGACGATCCCGCCTCCGCGTCGGCGCTCGTCGAGTCTGGCGCGGCGGACGTGGTCGCCCTCGGGAAGGCAGCGCTGGCCACGCGAGACTGGCCGCGGCGGGCCCGCGGAAACGCCGGGTTCGACGAACTGGACGGCAGCGTGTTCTCGCCCGTGGCCGATGTCAAGGACTGGGAGCTGGTCGCCTCCGCCTGAGGCGCTGCTAGGATTCCATCCGCTCGGCGATGCGGGCGGCGGCGGCGCGGAGTGGGCCGACGGCGTTCGTCGCCGCTTCTTCGCGGACGGTGATGACGTTCAGACACGCCTCGATGCCCACGGCCCGCGCGTCCAGCGGGACGGCGAGTCCATACATGTTCGGTTCGACCTCGCCGAAGGTGAGCGCGAAGCCGTCGGACCGCACCCGTGCCACGACCGCGATTTCGCTCCCCGACGTGGGGCCCGCGGCGAGCAGCGCATGGCCGGCGGCCCCGCGTTCCAGCGGGTGGCGGCTGCCCTGCGAAAACGCCACGTGGTACGAGCCGCGCGTGGGCGCGACGACGGCGAGGGCCACGGCGTCGTCCCCCTCACGCACGATGAGGGCAACGGTCGCGCCGAGCCCGTCCGCCGTCTCGCGCAGCACCGGCAGCGCCGCCGCGTTGACCGCCCGCAGCGCGGCGGAGGACAGGGCCAGCAGGCCGGCGGCGCCGCGGTAGCGGGCATCGTGGCCGCGGTGCACCAAGCGCGCATCGGCCAGGGTGTTCAGGATCCGGTACGCGATGGTGCGGTGGACGCCGGCGCGCTCGGCCACCTCCGCCACGCTCAGTCCGTCGCGGGAGAGCGCCACGGCCTGCAGAACATCCAGCCCGCGCGCCAGCGTCTGGGATCCCGCGGTGCGGGAGGCCGGGCGCTTCAACTCGACGTCGGGTTGCTGGTTCACGGCTCGATCTTCGCACATGCCGCAGGTGCCGCCCGCGCCCCGAGGACTATGCACGTTGGCGAATGTCCCCGCGCCGGTGGAGGGCTCCGCAACGGGCCGGTCGCCAGCTCGAAGCAAGCCCACGTAGATCTCGACGAAGCACGATGCCGAACTCTCCGGTTTCGACGAAGGTAGATGTTCTTTTTTGCCCGAATTGGAGCATCTACCTTTGTCGAAACGGTAAGTGGGGAGGGGCTACTTGCCCTCGGCCGCCAGTTGCACGGCGACGTCGACGATCATGTCCTCCTGGCCGCCGACGTAGCCGGCCTTGCCGATCTCCTCGAGGATCTTGTATGCGGGGACGCCGTACCGTTCGGCGGCGCGTTCGGCGTGGATCAGGAACGAGGAGTACACCCCCGCGTAGCCCTGCATGATGGACGCGCGGTCCATGACCGGCATGCGGGTGATGAACGGCTTGACGACGTCCTCCGCGGCGGCCATGAGGCCCTGCGTGTCGACGCCCGTTTTGATCTCCAGACGGTCGAACGCGGCGGCCAGGACCTCGGTGGGGGAGTTGCCCGCACCGGCGCCGAGGGCCACGAGCGTGCCGTCGATCTGTTTGGCCCCGGCACGCACCGCGTAGACCGAGTTGGCGACGCCGAAGCTCATGTTCTGGTGGCCGTGGAAGCCGACCTGAGCGTCGTCGCCGAGCTCGGAGACCAGCGCGGAAACGCGGTCGGAAACGTCCTCGAGGATCAGCGCGCCGGCCGAGTCGACGACGTAGACGCACTGGCAGCCGGCGTCGGCCATGATGCGCGCCTGCTGGGCGAGGTTTTCCGGCGTCGTGCGGTGGGAGAGCATCAGGAAGCCGACGGTTTCCATGCCCAGCTTGCGGGCGTGCTGGAAGTGCTGAATCGAGATGTCGGCCTCGGTGCAGTGGGTGGCGATGCGCGCGACCGAGGCGCCGGCGTCGTGCGCCTGGTTCAGGTCGTGGATGGTGCCCAGGCCCGGGAGCATCAGGACGGCGATCTTGGCCTGCTTGGCCTCGTCGACGGCGGCCTTGATGAGGTCCAGTTCCGGCGTCAGGGAGAAGCCGTAGTTGAAGGAGGAGCCGCCGAGGCCGTCGCCGTGGGTCACCTCGATGACCTCGACCCGGGAGTCGTCCAGGGCGCGGACGACGTCGCGCACGTGGCGCTCCGTGAACTTGTGGCTCATGGCGTGCGAGCCGTCGCGGAGGGTGGTGTCCGTCAGGCGGACATCGAAGATCGTGGGCACGGGGGTGTCCGTGGTGGTGGTCATGGCGGGCTCCTACTTGGTTTCGGTGCCGGCGCTGGCCAGCTCGGCGGAACGCTCGTCCATGCGTTGGGCGAGCAGGTCGGCGGTCCGGGTGGCGGCCGCGGTGATGATGTCCAGGTTGCCGGCGTACTCCGGGAGGTAGTCGGCGGCGCCGGCGACCTGCACCCAGATGCCGACGCGGCCGTTGCCGCCCCAGTCCTCGCGCGCGGTGTCGAACTGCGGCTCGACGCGCAGTTCGTAGCCGGGCACGTAGTCGCGGATGTTCTCCGCAGCCGTCTCGATGGCGGCGCGGATCGCGTCCTGGGTCGCGCCGGGCTCGGCTGCCTGGGCGGGGATGGCGCAGTAGATGGTGTTGCGCATCATCATCGGCGGCTCGACCGGGTTGATGATGATGATCGCCTTGCCCCGCTTGGCCCCGCCGACGACCTCGAGTGCCTTGGCGGTGGTCTCGGTGAACTCGTCGACGTTGGCGCGGGTGCCCGGGCCGGCGGACTTGGAGGCGATGGACGCGACGATCTCCGCGTAGTCCACCGGGACGACGGAGGAGACGGCGGCGACGATCGGCGTCGTGGCCTGGCCGGCGCAGGTGATCATGTTGACGTTCATGGTGTCCGTCAGCGAGTCGAGATTCACGACGGGCGCGAGGTACGGCCCGACGGCGGCCGGCGTCAGGTCGATCGCGTGGATCCCGGCGGCCTTGTACTTGGGGGCGTTGGCCGCGTGGGCCTTCGCGGACGTGCACTCGAACACGAAGTCGGGCAGCTCGTCCTGCGCGAGGAGCCAGTCGACGCCCTCGGCGGAGGTGGTCAGGCCCAGGCGGGCGGCGCGGGCGAGGCCGTCGGAGGCCGGGTCGACGCCGATCATGTACTTGACCTCGACGTTCTTCGAACGGCGCATCAGCTTGAACATCAGGTCGGTACCGATGTTGCCGGACCCGACGATGGCGGCAGTCTTCTTTGCCATGGGGAAATCCTTAGGGGTTAGACGAAGTTGATGGTGAGTGAGCCGAGTGACCCGAAATCCGCGGTCGCGGAGCTTCCGACCTCGACCGGGAGGGCCTTCGTGAACGAGCCCGGCAGAACCAGCTGCCCGGCCTCCAAGGCCACGCCCTGTTCGCCGAGGACGTTGGCCAGCCATGCGAGCGGGGCGACGGGATCCCCCATGACGGCGTCCCCGGTTCCGGTCTCGCGGCGTTCGCCGTCGATCAGGAGCGAGCATTCGACGCCGGCGAGGTCCTCCACGGCGACGTCCAGCGGCGTCGTTCCGACGGCGATGGCGCCGCAGGACGCGTTGTCCGCGACAGTGTCCACGAGCCTGATGTCCCAGTTCTCCACACGGGAGTCGATGATCTCGATCGCCGCGTACACGGAGCCGATGGCCGCACGGGCCTGTTCCACGGTGACGCCCGGTCCCCGCAGCGTCTCCTTGAGCACGAATCCGAACTCGGGCTCGACCTTGGGAGCGATGAACGCACCGGCGGGCAGCTTGGCGCCCTCGTGGTGGACCATGTCCTCGAAGAAGAACCCGAAATCGGGGGAGTCGACGCCGAGCTGCTTCTGCATTGCCAGGGACGTCAGCCCGACCTTCCGCCCGGCCAGCACGCGGCCGTCGGCGAGGTGCCGCTCCAACTGGTGCGTCTGAACCGCGTAGGCGTCCTCGAGGGTCATGTCGATCACGCGGTCGCGCAGCGGAGCCACGGGTTCCAGCGTCTCGGTCGCGTCGAGGAGTTCGTCCGCCAAGCGGCGCATCTGCTCGTCCCGGGTCGCCTCGTCGGAGTGGTTGGAGGTCCAGTCGGCCGCGCCGCTCTCTGCCGCCGTCGTCATGGCTTGAGCACCGCCGTCGTCACTCCGAAGCCTGCGATGTATTCCTTGATGGGCTTGTAGAACTCGTACGTGACCTCGTATTCGCCGCAGGCGCGCAGCGCCGAGTAGGCCGCGACCCAGGTGCGGACCTCGTGCGAGGAGTGGCCGGCCGCTGCGGTCATTTCCGCCGGGATGTAGGCGTCGAAGCGCTGGACGTCGCCGGACTTGCAGGCCTCGAGGAACTCTCGGTCCCATTGGGGGTTCAGATCCATGATGTCCGCCTCGCCGCGGGCGAAGGCCTTGGCGGTGTCGATGGTGCGCTGCTGGCGGGCGGCGCGGGCCTCGGGAGTGGGGTGGCGGCCGTCCGTGAGGAACGCGCGCTGCTCTTCGGTCGCCGTCGCGATTTGCGGGACGGGCGGATCGTGGGACAGTCCGCCGGAGCCGATGAACAGCACCTTTTTGTCGGTGTCCTTGAAGTAGTTTCCGACGGCGGTGCCGAACTCGCGGATGCGGCGCATCTTGGAGAACGGAGGGGCCACGGAGTTCACGAACACGGGGATCACGGGGATGATGCTCAGGTCGCCGAAGATGATTTCCATGGGCTGGACCGCGCCGTGGTCGACTTCCATCTTGCGGGAGATCGCCGTTTCGATGTCCTGGTCGATCACATACTGGGCGAGCGCTTCGGCGGTGTCGGTCGGCACGTTGAGGGGGCCGGACCACGAGTCGTAGTCGCCGGTGCCGTGCGCCTCGTAGCCGATGCAGAACGGCGGCATGAGGTCGTAGAAGAAGCCGTTGTAGTGGTCCGGGCCGAAGTTCACGATCAGGTCCGGCTTGAAGTCCGCGGCGAAGGCGCGAACCTGGTCGAACGCGGCCTCGACGGCCGCCTTGACGTCGGCCGGGGGGGCCGTGTGTTCCAGCAACGGGCTGTGTGACATGCACACGAGGGCCTGTTTCATGGCGCTAGCTCCTTTGGTTCGTCCTGCTTCAATTGCACACCCGGCGGCCGGTGGTGAACATACGCCTGTTCCGCCTAACGGAACACGGAGGCTACTTGCCGACGTTGCGTTCCTTGATCACGTACGTGAACGTCGAGTGCACAAGCTCTTTGCCGTCGGCGTCGCGGACGGCGACCTCGGCGACCGCCACGGACCCGCCTCCGCGCAGGATCCGCGCCGTCGCTATGGCGGGGGAGGCCTTGGAGTTGGACATGAAGTTCAGGTTCGACTGGACCGCCAGCGGGAACTGGCCCGTTCCGGCGTAGGCCTGCATGGCCAGGAACGTGCCGGTGATGTCCGCTGCGCCGAAGAGGGCGGCGGCGGAGAACATGCCGGTGGCTTGGGACAGGGGCTCGGTCAACTGCATGCTCATACTGATCGAATCGGAATCGACCGCGTGGGGCTTCAGCCCCAGCGTGGCCACGATGTCGTCGAAGCCAAGCCGGGCGGTGAACTTGTCGACGTACACGGTGAATTCGTCGAGGTCGGCGGGATGTGCCATGGTCGGCTCCTTGGGTGGTGGTCGGCGTGTGCTTGGTTGCCGCGCGGCTGGGCGGCTGCCTTCACCCTAACGACGCCGGCACCCGTCCGTTGAGGACGGGTGCCGCCTGACAGAACGCCACGAAACACGCTCTCCGCAGGGTCGGTCGCGAAGGCGCCAGCGTGCACGCGCGCCTCTGTGGGGGTTGAGCGACCTGTCCAGGGCAATTACCGTGTGGCCATGGCCAGTCGAATTACCGAGTTCGTTATCAACGCCGTCGATCCGGACGCACTGGCCGCTTGGTGGTGCACAGTCCTCGGGTACGAGGTTCTGGAACGGGACGAGGAGGGCTGGGTCGAGATTGGACAGCCGGGGCAGGCGGTCCTCGTTGCCGACGACCCGGACGCGGACGAGGCGGACCGGGCCGCGCCATCGGCGCCTTGGCAGCCCACGCTGCTGTTCGCGCCCGTAGCCGAGCCGCCATTGGGAAGGCCCCGTCTCCACTTCGACATCAACCCCACCGACCGGGATCAGACCGCCGAGCTCGATTGGCTCCTGAACCTGGGTGCCGTACGAACCGAAGTGGGCCAGGCCGGCGACGAGTCCTGGGAAGTCCTCGCCGACCCCGAGGGCAACGTATTTTGCCTCCTCGCGAGCCGTGTGCGGGCGTTGCGTCGCGACTGATGGGACGGCGCAACGGACCCCGGCATGACACTGGAGTCCGCTGCGCCGCCGTCGTGCGGGAAGCCGCGCTTATGCCGACGAAACGGCAGATGCCTCGTCGCGAGCGGTCTGGTCGCGGGCCGCTCGGCCGCGGGTCTCCTTGGAGAGGTATACGGCGAGGGCCGAGAGGGCGATCAGGCCGATGAAGTACCAGGCGATGTTGGTGGTGCCGCCGCCGTTCTCCAAGCCGATGAGCCACGTGGCCAGCAGGGGCGCTGTGCCGGCTCCGAGGACCGAGCCGACCTGGAACGTCAGGGATACGCCGGTGTAGCGGTCCTCGGTCTCGAACTTTTCGGCGAGGAAGGCGCCGATCGGTCCGTACATCGAGGCCTGGATGATGGGATTGCCGACCATGAAGGCCAAGGCGATCAGCCAGAAGCTACCGGAGTTGAACATGGCGAACATCGGGAAGACCAGCGTCACGGAGACGGCGGCGCCTGCGAGCATCACGGGCTTGCGTCCGTACTTGTCGGAGAGCCAGGCGAAGAACGGGATGGCGAAGATGTGCACGAACGAGGATGCGGTCAGCATCATCAGCGCCGTTTGGCGGTCGACGGCGCCCGATGCCACGACGTAGGGAACCATGAAAACCGCGAGGAGCGCCTGCATGAACAGCGGTCCGGCCACCGCGAGGATGCCGTATACCGACGAAAGCGGGTACTTCTTCAACACTCGCAGGATGGGGACGCCAGTGTGGATTTCGCCGGCCTGGCGGGCCTTGACGAAGGCCGGGGACTCGGTGACGCGGTACCGCAGGTAGAGTCCGATGATCACGAGGGCCGCAGACATCAGGAACGGGATGCGCCAGCCCCAGCTGAGGAACGCCTCCTCGGGCAATCCGGCGAAGAGCCCCAGGATCAGGGTGGCGAGGACAGAACCGGTCGGACCGCCGGTCACGGCAATCGAGGCCGCGATTCCGCGGTTCTTTTCCTTGACGTGCTCGGCTGCCATCAGCGTGGCGCCGGCCCATTCGCCGCCGACGGCGAGCCCCTGCACAACGCGCAAGAGTACGAGGATCAGCGGGGCTGCGACGCCGATGGCCGCATAGGTCGGCATGAGCCCGATGCAGATGGAGACGATACCCATCATCATCAGGGTGATGAACAGCATGTTCTTGCGCCCGAACTTGTCACCGTAGTGGCCGAACAGGATGCCGCCGATGGGGCGGGAGATGTAGCCAGCCAGGAGGATCACGAAGGACAGCATCGTGCCGAGTGCGGGATCCATGTCGGCAGAGAAGAAGAGCTTGGGGAAAACGAGTCCCGCGGCTGCGGCGTAGAGCAGGAAGTCGTAGTACTCGACGGTGGATCCGAGGAAGCTGGAGACCAGCGCGCGGCGGGTGTCCTTCTTCGTTGATTCACCATGCGCCGACGGAACGGCCGTCGAATGCGAGGGGATGGAAGACATGGTTTCTCCTGAACATGCTGTGTGGGATTGGACCGGTGGGTCTGCCACAAGAGTGCAGGCTGTGATGACCGACACCTACGCTGTGTGCCGAAGAGTGGAACGTTAATCCAGTTTCGCTCCTCGAAGGATGTTCGCCAACGTGGGCTTTCGCGCCACTCTGCTCATGCGGT
>NZ_JBIMER010000024.1:0-33910 GCF_051262515.1 Arthrobacter arnarulunnguaqae
ACCCCCGGATCAGATCCACCACCGCCGCATCCGAACGATCCACGGTCCCCCGCCGACGGATCACCGTCCCACCCGACACATACGAACCCCCACCCGGCTCGGGTGGCCGCGGAGGAACGGTAGGGCCGTCGATACCGACGGGCTCAGCTAGCGATCCGCCGGACCCTTCGGGGCCTTCGGGACGCGTGAGCTGGTCGCCGGGATCCCCGGCGGCGGACTCCGCCACCAGATCCGCATACCGCATCCCCGCGAAATACTCCGCCACCGCACCCACCGCCGACAGCTCCGCCGCGAAACCACCCGGCCCACCCACGGTCTCGACACCGGCCGAGGACTCACAGCGCGGGACTCCAGAGTCGCGGGAACCCGCACCCGCGGATTCCACGCCGGGAGAATCCACGCCGGACGACGGAGGCGATGGCGGCGGCGGCACCGGTGGCACCGAAACCGAGGGCGACTCCGGCTGAGGTGGCGGGGTCTGCGCCGAACCCGGCACGGTGCCCGGATCGGTGCACGCCTGGCGACCTGACCTGGCACCCGGCCCGGCGCCCCGCCGGGGGCCCGGCTCCGGCGTCGGCGTCGGCTGTTGTTCCTTGGACATGACTCCACGCTACCGACCACCACCGACAAAATGGGAACAAACCTTCGAATGGGGAGAGGAAGTTTTTTTCGCCACCTGGGTAGGGACAGTCGTGCCGACACAAACCGCTCAATGCCGAGCCAGGACCGGAATGATCCGTGTACCAAGCGCAACGGTCGAGGCTTTCCTGCATCCCGGCAACCGGGACGCCGTTAGCCGTCACCGCCCCGCACTCCCCACCGCGGCGCCGCGGGCCTATCCTTGCCCCATGGAGATCCTTCCTCAGAGCTACGAAAAGTACCTCGAGACGCTCGGTGCGTCGACGGCACATGCACTGCGGCCCGTGTTCCTGGAATCCGTGGCCGAAGGCGACCACGGCGTGCACGTCCGCGGCCTGGGCACGCACTACGAGCAGGCGTTCGTCGACGACAAGGTGCCCTTCGGCGAGGTGCGCATCACCTGAGCCCGCGCCCGGGGACGCACCGGCGGCGCGAATGAAGGCGGCGCCGGGGTAGGCGTTTGTGCGGACGGCGACCGCACCCGGTATTTTGATGGGTGGGCACGACCGTCCGGACATCTGCGAACAAGGGGCCACATGAGCAACGCAATCCCACCACCCGAGGTCAAGGAGGCGGCCGAGGCCGCCGGTTGGGAATACATCGGCGAAAAGTCGTGGGTGCTCGTCAACGCCGGATTCACCATGAACACCGGACTGATCGTCGGCGACGAGAAGGCGCTCGTCATCGATCCCGGCGCCGGCCCGCGCGAGGCCGCGCCGACGTACGAGGCCATTCGCGCCGTCACGGATCTGCCCCTGGTCGTCGTCAATACCCATGCCCACGGCGACCACTACTTCGGCAACGACTACTTCCGCGCCCAGGGTGTCGAGACGATCTGGGCCCACCACCGCACCGCCGAAGAGATCGCGTCCAACGGCGAGTCCCAGCGCATGCTCGTTCGGGCCGCGGAACCCGAAATGGGTGAGGGGAAGGGCGCCTACACGCGCATCGTGGTGCCTGATTCCGTGGTCCGGGACAAGCCGGTCGACCTCGACCTGGGCGGCCACACGGTGACACTGTTCCACCTCGGTAGGGGCCACACGGACGGCGACTTGTTGGTCTCCGCCGGGTCCGTGCTCTTTGCGGGCGACATCGTCGAGGAGGGAGCGCCGCCGAGCTTCGAGGACTCGTACCCGTTGGAGTGGCAGAAGGTGCTCGGCAAGCTGATCGCCATCGACGAGCTCTACACGGTGATCGTGCCCGGGCACGGACGTCCGGTGGACCTCGAGTTCGTCCGCATGCAGTTCCACAAGCTGCGCCAGGCCATCCTCACGTGCACGGGAGCCATTGCCGAGCAGGTCAACGACTACACCAAGGCCGTCCCGGTGCTTCCGTACGGACCCATTCAATCGCGCCACCTGCTGACGCGCATCAAGGAAACGGCCGGGCGCCGCATTCAGGGCGCGTCGCGCTGACCGTGGGCGACGACGGGTTCCGGCTCCGCGACATCGGAGTCCGGGTCTACGCCCCGTCGCTGCTATACGCCGTTGGCCTCGGCGCCGTCGTCCCAGTCATAGCGCTCAGCGCGCGCGGACACGGCGCCAGCATCGCCACCGCGGCTCTGGTCATCACGCTCGTCGGCGTCGGTTCGCTCCTCACGAACGTTCCGGCGGCGTTGATCACTTCGCGCTTCGGCGAACGCTCCGCGATGATCGGGGCCGCGGCGTGGGCGACGGCTGGCATGGCGCTTTCCCTGGTCGCGTCGGGCCTGGCGGTGTTCGGCGCGGGCATCCTGATGATCGGCATGGCCGGCTCGGTGTTCAACCTGGCGCGCCAAAGCTATTTGGCGGAGGCCGTGCCCATCAGCCACCGGGCGCGCGCCATGTCCACCCTCGGCGGCACCATGCGCATCGGGGTGTTCATCGGGCCCTTCGCGGCCGCGGCCGCGATGGTCTGGCTCGGGTTGGCGGGCGCCTACTGGGTGGGTCTGACCGCCATGGTGGGCGCGGCGATCGTCAGTTTCCGCATCCCGGAGCTGGTGCCCGCCGGCGGTGCCCGAACCGGCGGAGCAAAAGCGGCCGACGCCGTAGCGCGCGCCAACGTGAACGCCCAGTCCAAGCAACGACGCCGGGGACCGACCATGCGCTCCATCGCCGCCGACCATTGGCGCACGCTCGCGACGTTGGGCATCGGCGTCGTGCTGATTTCCGCCGTCCGGTCCACCCGGCAGGCGGTGATTCCGCTGTGGTCGGAGCAGCTGGGGCTGGACCCGGCCGCCGCGTCCGTGGTCTACGGGATTTCCGGCGCCGTCGACATGCTGGTCTTCTACCCGGCCGGCAAGATCATGGACCGCAGGGGCCGTGTCTGGGTCGCTGTGCCGTGTATGGCAATCATGGGCGCCGCGCTGGTGGTGCTGCCCTTCACCGGCCAGGCGTGGACGCTGCTGCTGGCGGCCATGCTGCTGGGTTTCGGCAACGGAATCGGCTCGGGCATCGTGATGACGCTCGGGGCCGACCACTCGCCGGCGGTCGGCCGGCCCCGATTCCTCGGGCTGTGGAGGCTTCTGTCCGACGCCGGTGTCATGACCGGGCCGGTGGTGCTGGCGGTGGTCACCGGATTCGCGTCGTTGGCGTCCGGAGTTTGGGCAGTGGCCGCACTCGCGTTCCTCGGATCCGCGGTTTTCGGCTACTTCATTCCGCGGACGCCGCCGCCGCGGTAGGGGAGGCCGCCGGACCTACTGCAGCGAAGAACCGCGCGGCGCGAACATGATGACCGCGACCCCGATGAGGCACACCAACGATCCCGCGAGGTCCCAGCGGTCCGGGCGGAAGCCGTCGAACGCCATGCCCCAGGCCAGCGAACCGGCCACGAAGACGCCCCCGTAGGCGGCCAGGATACGTCCGAAGTTCGCGTCGGGCTGCAGCGTCGCCACGAAGCCGTAAAGGCCCAGCGCCATCACGCCGAGGCCGGCCCACCACCACGAACGGTCCTCGCGGACCGCCTGCCAGATGAGCCACGCGCCGCCGATCTCGGCCGTCGCGGCGAGTGCGAACAACAGGACGGACTTGAGGATAGTCATGTCCCCATCTTCGTCCATACCCGGGGGCAGGCGTGCCGGTGCCGCCGCTACGCGCCGGGCTTGGGCGCCCGTTCGTCGGCGACCCGTTCGACGGCGGCGAGGTGCTCCGGGCGCACGGGAAGCGAGTGCTCCTGGAGCTCCGGGTGCTTGCGCACATACGCCTTGATGTAGGGGCACACGGGGACCACCTGCAGCCCGGCCGCGACGGTGTCGTCGAGGGCGAACCGGGCAAGCTTCGACGCGAGGCCGCGTCCGCCGAACTCCTCGTCTACCACCGTGTGGAAGAAAATCCGCGCCGGCGCCGTCCCGTCGTCGAACGGGATCCAATGCGCCTTGCCGATCAGCCGGTCGGCCTCGAGGAGCTCGTAGCGGCCGCGTTCGTCGTTTTGCCGCACGGTGATCTCCGAGTGGTTGTCCATGCGTTCCGCCTCTTTCCGTTCCGTTGGCGTGGTCCGAATATCACTCCCGCGCCCGGCGGCGGACCGGCCGCGTCTGCTGCGAGAAGAATACGCTTCCCAGTCCGAACAGGAACAAGGCGGAACCGAAGATCAGGAGGATCCCGCTGACCAGGTACCAGCCCAGACCCTCGGTGCCGGTCACCCCGCGTGCGTGCGCCACGAACCAGTAGGTGGCCCCCGCGCCGGACAGGCCCAGAAGGCCGGGCAGCCACAGGAGCACCACCCACACGCGTCCCGACGCCCAGTGCGCGGCGGATCCGCGCCAGACGTTCCAGGCCGGCTGGCCACGCAGGATGACCAGGCCGCCCAGCAGTCCCCAGAACACGGCCAGCAGGTACGCGGCCAGGATGTCGGCCGGCCGGTGCCAGCCCAGGACGAACGTCGCGCCGCCGGCGAGAGCCGCGTACAGGCCGCCGCACGCCGCCACGAACGGGCGCCAGCGCGGCGTCGTGACCAGGAACACGGCCACCATCGACGCCGCGGCGAACGTGGTGTGCCCGGAGGGGAAGGAGTTGACGGTCGCCTCGGAGATGTTCTTGTCGGGGCGGTCCAAAACGAGGTGTTTCAGGACCTGGGAACTGAGCACGGCCGCGCCGAAGGCCAGCGCCGCCACGACCGGGGCGAACACGTTGCGGCGGACCACGGCGGCGGCGGCGAGGACCACCACGCCGATCCCGCCCGAGACGGCGGGCAGCTCGCCGAGGAACGCCAGCGCCGGGCGGCGGGCGGCGTCCGCCTTCAGGTAGCCGATGGCGCCCCGCAACGCGTTGTCGTCCGCCTGTTGTCCCGTCGCGGTGAGTACGAAGACCCAGTAGGCGGCGCCGAACGCGGCGGCGATGCAGAGCATCCCGAGGATCCACAGCGCGGGACTCCGTGCCGCCCGGTGGGAACCCCTGCCGACGGCGGTGAGCACTCTGGTGTCGTTCATTCGCACCAGCGTGCCACAGCCGCATGGGAAAACGCTGGGGCGCGTGACCACCGGTGTATATACAGTTGCCCCATGAGCGCGCACGGTCAACACCGCATCGTTACGCCCGACGTCGGGGAGCTGCTGGCGCGGGCGCACGTCGTCTCGCTGCCGCTGCGCGTCCGCTTCCGGGGCGTGGTCCGGCGCGAGGTCCTGCTGCTGGACGGCCCGGAGGGCTGGGCGGAGTTCTCGCCTTTCACGGAGTACGACGACGCCGAAGCCGCCTCCTGGTTGGCGTGCGCCGTCGAGGCGGGCTGGGTGGGCTTCCCGCCGCCCGTGCGCGACTGCGTGCCCGTGAACGCGACCGTGCCCGCCGTCGCGGCGTCCGGCGTCGGAGAGGTGCTCGGCGCCTTCGACGCGGCGCACACGGTCAAGATCAAGGTCGCCGAGCGCGGGCAGTCGCTGGCCGACGACGTCGCACGGGTCGCCGAGGTGCGCCGCCTCCTGCCGCACGCGGCGCTGCGCGTCGATGCCAACGCGGGGTGGAACCACGCGGGCGCGCTGGCCGCGCTGGAGGCGCTCCTGCCGTATGGACTGGAATACGCGGAGCAGCCCGTCGCGGGTATCGACGGCATGCGCCGGTTGCGGCTCGAGGTGATCCGCCGCGGCTGGTGCATCCCGATCGCCGCCGACGAATCGGTCCGCAAGGAGTCCGATCCGCTCGCCGTGGCCCGAGCCGACGCGGCGGACCTCATCGTGGTGAAGGCGCCGCCACTCGGGGGGATCCGCCGGGCACTGGACATCGTCGCCGAGGCCGGACTGCCCGCCGTCGTCAGTTCCGCGCTGGATTCCTCGATCGGAACGCGGGCCGGCGCCGCGCTGGCCGCGGCCCTGCCGGACCTTCCGTATGCGTGCGGCCTCGGCACCGTGTCGCTTTTCGCCGAGGACGTGTCCACGGAGCGCTACGAGGCGCGCGGCGGTGCGCTGGACCTCCGTCCGGTGGCGGCGGATCCGGAGCTGCTGCGGCGACACGCCGCGCCGCCGGAGCGCCGGGCGTGGTGGCTCGATAGGCTACGGCGTTGCGGTGAACTTCTGGTGACATCCGCGTAGCGCCCCGTTCACCCGGCGGCAGACCTCGCGTCGACTGGGGGTGAAAGGGTTCCCACGGGAAACACCCGAACAATTGGAGGAGCACCGCCATGACCGCCACCCGCAAGTTCCTGCCCATGCTGGGCCATACCCGCGGAAACCGTTCCGCCGCGACCTGCCACTTCAAGTGCGGCAACGCGTGCGCCAAGGACGTGTGCAACACCTCGGGGAACCAGTACTTCCGCGACGTCGCCGATTCGGCGCTGTCCCGCCGCGCCCTGCTGGGCATGTCGGGAGTGGCCGCCGCCGCCGTCGTGCTGGGAACGGACATCGCCGCCGCGCCTCGTGCCCGGGCCGACTTCGGAGGCTACGGCCAGGGCGGCGGCAAGCTGTCGTTCACCGCCATCGCGCCGGTCGAGCGGACCGTCGACACCATGACGGTGCCGCAGGGCTACGACTGGGCACCGATCATCCGTTGGGGCGATCCGCTCTTCGCCGGGGCGCCGGATTTCGACATCGACAACCAGTCCGCGGCGGCCCAGGCCGCCCAGTTCGGCTACAACAACGACTACCTGAACGTCATCGCCGACGGCGGCGGCAAATCCGGGGTGCTGGTGGCCAACCACGAGTACACCAACGAAGACATCATGTTCGACCAGACCTGGTACGACGCGAACATCAACGAGGCCCGTCGGATCGCACTGGCCGCCCACGGCTTCTCCGTGGTGGAGGTCAAGCGCAAGCGGGCCGGGCAGAAGTGGGAGTACGTCCGCGGCGCCGTGCGCAACCGGCGCATCACCGCGACCACGCCGTTCGCCGTGGACGGACCCGCCGCGGGCTCGGACCTGTTGAAGACGGCCGCGGACCCGACCGGCACGGTGGTCCTGGGAACCCTGAACAACTGCGCCGGCGGCACCACCCCGTGGGGCACCGTCCTGTCCGGCGAGGAGAACTTCAACCAGTACTTCCGGGGGACAGGTTCCGCCACCGACGCGCGCTACGGCGTTTCCGCGGACCCGACCGAGCGCGGCTGGGAAGAGATCGACCCGCGGTTCTCCGGCGCCAACACCGGGTATGAGAACGAGATCAACCGCTTCGGCTGGATCGTGGAGATCGATCCGCAGAACCCAGACTCCACGCCGGTAAAGCACACGGCGCTGGGGCGCTTCAAGCACGAGGGGGCAACCGTCGGCATCGCTGCGGACGGCCGCGTCGTGGCCTACTCCGGCGACGACGAGCGTTTCGACTACGTCTACAAGTTCGTCTCCAGGGACAGGTACCAGGAGGGCAACCGCCGCCACAACATGACGCTGCTCTCCGACGGCGACCTGTACGTCGCGCGGTTCTCCGGCGATTCCCCGGCCGCCGAGATCGACGGCACGGGAGCGGTCCCGTCCGACGGCGCCTTCGACGGCTCCGGCGAGTGGCTGCCGCTCGTCGTCGACGGCGAGTCGAAGGTCGACGGCATGACCGTTGAGGAAGTCCTCGTCTACACTCGCCTGGCCGGCGACAAGGTGGGCGCAACGAAGATGGACCGCCCCGAGGACGTCGAGCCGAATCCGGCCACGGGTAAGCTCTACATCGCGCTGACCAACAACACCCGGCGCGGCACGGACGGCAAGGCCGGCGCGGACGAGGCCAACCCGCGGACGCGCAACCGCACCGGGCACGTGATCGAGTTGACCGAGGCCGGTAACGACGCCGCGGCGCTGACCTTCGGCTGGAACATCCTGTTGGTTGCCGGCGACCCCGCGAACGACACGTCCACCTACTTCGCGGGCTACCCGGCGGACAAGGTCTCCCCAATCTCCTGCCCGGACAACCTCGCGTTCGACTCCAAGGGCAACCTCTGGATCTCTACCGACGGCCAGCCGGGAACCATCGGCTACTGCGACGCGCTGCACAAGGTCACGCTGACGGGCGCCGAGCGCGGCCGCGTGGAGCAGTTCCTTGCCGTACCGGCCGGCGCGGAGACCTGCGGGCCAGTGATCCACGACCGCGAGGACTCGGTGTTCGTGGCCGTGCAGCACCCGGGGGACGGTGGAACGTTCGCCGAGCCGACCTCGCTGTTCCCGGACTACGTGTCCGCGAGGGGCCGGGAGAAGAAGGGCGAGGCGTACGCGCCGCGGCCCTCGGTCGTCCAGGTGTTCTCGACCAGCGGCAACCGCGGAAAGGGACGCGGCGAGCGCTAAGCACCCACCGCACGGGGCCGGGGACGGGCGGAGCCTAGGATGGATTCCATGAGCACTGCTAGCTTCCCGGCCCCGGCCGGCGGTCCCGTACTCACCTCGATCGACACCGCGCGCCGCGTGCTGGACGCCCTGCACGACGCCGGTGCGCGGCACCTGGTGGTCAGCCCGGGGTCGCGCAGCGCACCCCTGGCCTACGCGGCGGCGGAGGCCGAGGCGGCCGGCCGGCTGACGCTGCACGTGCGCATCGACGAGCGCGACGCGGCATTCACGGCGCTCGGCCTGTCCCTGGCCACGGAACGGCCCGTGGCCGTCCTGACCACGTCCGGCACCGCCGCGGGCGAGCTCCTGCCGGCCGTGATGGAGGCCCACCACGCAGGTGTCCCGCTCATCGTCGTGACCGCGGACCGTCCGGCGGAGTTGCGCGGAACCGGCGCCAACCAGACCACCATCCAGCCCGGGCTCTTTGCCGGGCACGTGCTTGCCGCCGCCGAGATCGAGGCCGGAGCCGATCCGGCGGACGATGTGCGGCGGGTCCTGCTCGCCGCCGAGGGCATCTCCTCCCATGTGACGGGCGAGGGCGGCTTCGCGAGCCCGGACGAACGCGGCTCGGCGGCCTCGGTGAATCTCCCGCTACCCGCGGGCATCGCCATCCACGACACCTCGCGAGGACCCGTGCACCTCAACGTCGCCTTCCGCGATCCGCTGGTGCCCGGTCCCGCCGACCGGCTGCCTGCCCCAGCGAACGACGGTGTGGTCCCGCCCGCCGGCGACGCCCCGCCGTCGTTCCAGGGACCCGAGGCGGCGGACCGCATGCCGCCGGCGCCCGTGGACGGTGTCGTCCAGCGCCGCACCGTGGTGGTCGCCGGGCACGGAGCGGGGCCGGCCGCCGAGGACTTCGCCCGCCGGCACGGACTGCCGCTGCTCGCCGAACCGAGCTCGAACGCGCGGTTCGGCGCCCACGCGATCGGACCCTACCGGCTGTTGCTTGCCGTGCTGGGCCCGCTCGTGGAACGCGTCGTGGTCTTCGGACGGCCCACGCTCAGTCGCCCGGTCGCCCGGCTGCTCGCGGACCCGGAGGCTCCGGCCGCGCTGTACGTGCCCGAGCCCGTGTCCTGGTTCGAGCCAGGGCGCCGCGAGGAGCGGATCATCGAGGATCCGGCGGATCTCGAGGTGTTCGCGGGCCGCGGCGCCGACGGCTGGCTCCGGCTGTGGCAAGATGCGGCCGCCGCCGCCTTGCAAGCCATGGAGGACGTTCTGCGGGACGGCCCCCTGACCGGTCCGGAACTGGCGCGGGAGGTCTGGGCACACGCCGCTGGCGCCCTGGTGCTGGGTTCGTCCAATCCCGTGCGGGACGCCGATCTCCTGGCCGCCCCGGCCGCCGCCCCGGCCGCGCGCGTGTTCGCCAACCGCGGGCTCGCGGGCATCGACGGCACGCTCGCCACGGCGTCGGGGGTGGCGCTGGGGACCGGGCTGCGGACCACGGTCCTGCTGGGCGACGTCACCTTCCTGCACGACGCCGGCGGCCTGCTGATCGGCCGAGGCGAACCCGAGCCCGAGCTGGACATCGTGGTGCTCAACGACGCCGGGGGAGCGATCTTCTCGCTGCTCGAACACGGGCACGTCGCGGAGTCCGGGCGCTACGGTGACGCCGTCGAACGGCTCTTCGGGACCCCGCACGACGTGGAACTCGTGAACCTCGCGGCCGCCTACGGCACGGACTACGTCCGGGTTTCGACCCGCGCCGAACTGCTGCTGGCGCTGGATCGCGGCGACGGAACGCGGGTGCGGCGGCCACGCAGGATCATCGACGTGCGGATTGACCGCTCGGGCATCCGGGGACTGCACGAACGGCTGGCAGGCGCGGCGATCGACGCGGCCCGGGCTGCGACGCGGGACGCCGTTTCGTAGGAGACCCCGCCGCTGGGCGGGGCTACTCCCGGACGTCGATGTGCGTCGGGTCCAGGACGCGCTTGAGGAAGTCCTGGGTGCGCGGCTGCTGCGGGTTGCCGATGACTTCCCGTGCCGTGCCCTGCTCGACGACGACGCCGCCGTCCATGAACACGACGCGGTCCGCGACCTCCCGGGCGAACGCCATTTCGTGGGTGACCACCAGCATCGTCATGCCGGCCTTGGCCATCTGGCGCATGATCGAGAGCACCTCGCCGACCGTCTCCGGGTCGAGGGCCGAGGTGGGCTCGTCGAAGAGCATCAACTGCGGGTCCATGGACAGCGCGCGGGCGATCGCGACGCGCTGCTGCTGGCCGCCGGAGAGCTGGTCCGGGTAGCGGTCCGAGAAGTCGCCGAGGCCGACGTTTTCGAGGTGCTTCAGGGCGGTCCGCCGCGCATCGGCGACGGGGCGCCGGAGGACCTTGGTCTGGGCCACGGTGCAGTTCTGCAGCACGGTTAGGTGCGGGAACAGGTTGAACTGCTGGAACACCATGCCGACGTTGCGGCGCATCTTGTCCAGCTCGATGTCCGGATCGGTGGCCTCGAATCCGGCCACGTGGATGGTGCCGCCGTTGGGCTGCTCGAGGAGGTTCACGCAGCGCAGGAGGGTGGACTTGCCGGAGCCGGAGGGCCCGATCAGGCACACCACCTCGCCGGGGGCGACCTCGAGGTCGATGCCCTTGAGCACCTCGTTGGAGCCGTAGGACTTGCGCAGGCCCACGACGCTGACGCCGGCGGCCTTGAAATCGGGCATGGACTCGGTGTTGGCCGTTTCGTTCATGTCTTCGGTGCCTATCGCTTGGTCCGCGCGGTGCGGGCTTCGAACTTGCGAGCCAGCAGGCTCAGCGGAACGGTGATGACGAGGTACAGGGCTCCGGCCACGATCAGCGGCGTGATGCCGGCACCGAGGCTGGTGATGCCGTCGCGCCCGAACTTGGTGAGTTCGTACTGGCTGGCCGTGGCGCCCAGGATGAACGCCAGGGAGGAGTCCTTGGTCAACAGGATGACCTCGTTCGTCAGTGGCGGCAGGACGATCTTGAACGCCTGCGGGATGATGATCGTGACCATCGCGCGCCAGGCGGGCATGCCCAGCGAACGCGCGGCCTCCATCTGCCCCTTCGGCACGGCCTGCAGGCCGGCGCGGAGGGTCTCGGCAATGTAGGCGGAGGCCACCATGCCGAGGGCCGTCATCACCACGACGGGCTGGGGCCAGATGGTTCCGGGGAACGCGCTGGGGATGCCGAATCCGAACGCGATGAGAACCAGGATCGCGGGGACGCCGCGGAAGAATTCGATGTAGGCGGTGGCGAGCCAGCGGTAGGGGAGGAAGCTGGACATCTTCATCAGGGCCAGCAGCAGGCCCAGGCTCAGGCCGAGCGCGAAGGAGATGACGGTGTAGAAGATCGTGTTCTTCAGGCCGACCACGATCAGGTCCGGGAACATCGGGCCGAGGGCGCCGAAGTTGAAGAAGGAGCGGCTCATCACCTCCCAATCCAGCTTGAGCACCAACACCACGACGAGGACGACGAGGATGGCAAGCTGGACGATTTGGCTGATCCGTGATCGTTGGCGGACGGTCAGGGCCATGGGGAATGCCTTCCATTAGGGTTGCCCGGCAGGGGAATCGATCGCCGGTGCCGGGCATGGGACTGGTGCCGGGGGAACGGCCCGGGCATGGGTGCGGCGGCCGGCGGGGGTGCGCCGACCGCCGCGGGCGACTATTCGGTTTCGCCGAACCAGGTGGCGGAGAACTCCTCCATGGTGCCCTCGTCCGTGAGGCGCTTGAGCGTGCCGTTGATGGACTCAAGCAACGCGGTGTTGCCCTTCTTCACGCCGATGCCCAGCTGCTCGCCGGTGGCGAAGTCCGCGACGCGCTTGTACTCGGCGTCGTCCTTGATGGCGTAGCCCAGGACGGACTGGTTGCCGACGGCCGCGTCGATCTGGCCGGACTTCAGCGCCTGGACTTGGAGGCCGGTGTCCTCGAACTGCACGGCTTCCAGACCCTGCTCCTGCGCGTACTTGGCGCCGGTGGTGGCCTGCTGCACGCCGACGCGCTTGCCCTTGGCGGACTCGACGTCGGTAATTCCGGAGCCGTCCTTGGCGACGAGCGTCAGGTCGTCGTCCATGTAGGGCTCGGAGAAGTCCATGTTCCCCTTGCGCTCCTCGGTGATGGAGATGGAGGAGATGGCGGCGTCGCACTGGGTGGCGAAGAGGCCGGACTCGATGGAGTCGAAGGAGGAGTCGACGACGTTCAACTCGACCTCCAGGTCCTTGGCGATCTCGGCGGCGATGTCCATGTCGAAGCCGACGTTCTCGCCGTCCTTGACGAACTCGAACGGCTCGTAGGGGATGTCGGAGCACACGGTCAGCTTGCCGGTGTTGACCATGGCGATGCCGGAGTCCGAACCGGCCGCGGCCGGTTCCTCGTTGCCGCCGCCGCAGGCGGTCAGGGACAGTCCGGCGATGGCGGTGACGGCCAGGGCCTTCAGGATGCGGGGAGAGTTCTGCATGGGGGAGTGCCAGTCTTTCGTGAGAACGGTACGGAGTCGCTGGTTAGCAGGGCAATTGTAGCCGTTGCGCCGCAGTGGCTTGAGATGTTCGTCACAGGCTACAGGAGTAGATCCCAAGTAAACAAGCGCTTCACGGCCCGCCATGAGTGGCTAGAGGTTCAACGCCTCGCGCATGGGTCGCATTTTTGCCCAGGACTCGGCGAGCTCGGCCTCTGGGTCGGACGCGCCGACGATCCCGCAACCCGCGTAGAGGCGAACGCGTGTGGGCGATTCGACGACGCCCCCGCGCAGCGCGATGCCGAACTCGCCGTTTCCGGCCGTGTCCACCCATCCGACGGGGCCGGCGTACGGACCGCGGTCCATGCCCTCGAGTTCGCGGATCAGCGCCCCGGCGGCCTTCGTGGGCGTGCCGCACACGGCCGCCGTCGGATGCAGCACCTCCGCAAGGTCCAGCGCGCTCGGCGTCGCGCCGCCGTCGACGCGCAGTTGCGCCTCGACGTCGGAGGCCAGATGCCACACGTTCGGCAGCTCCAGGACGAACGGCTCGTCCGGCGCGTCCATTCCCGTGACCAGCGGCCCCAGCTGTGCGGTGAGGGAATCGATGGCGAGGCCGTGCTCGTGTCGCTGCTTCTCGTCGCCGGAGAGCAGGCGGTGGGCGTAATCGGCGTCTCCGGCCGGCGCCGCCGCGCGGTCCAGCGTCCCGGCCAGGACCCGGGCGCGCGCCCGGGTGCCCTCGACCTGGATCAGCATCTCCGGCGTCGACCCGATCAGGCCGTCCATCGAGTACGTCCAGCAGTCCGCGTAGCGCAGCGCGAGTTCGCGCAGCACCTGCGCCACGGCGATCGGCGCGCCCAGCTCCGCGACCGCGTCGCGGGCGAGCACCAGCTTGGTGAGCCGCCCGTCGTTGATCGCCCGCACGCCGGCGGCCACGCGTTCGCGGTAGTCGTCCTCGGAGACCGCCCCGGCCACGAGCCGGTCGTCGCCCGGATCGAGCTCGTGTTCCTCGGAAACGTCGTCCAGCAGCAGTGCGAGGCGCTCCTCGGCCGCCTGGATGCTCAGTTCCGCGTGCGGATCCGCGGTCGTGTAGGTGAGCCAGCTGGCGTCGTCGTGCCGGCCGACGACGATCTCGGGGACGACCATGCGCGAGGACCGCGCGCTGGTGAAGGAGAAGGAGAAGGAGGCGAAGGCGACGGGCCCCGTGCCGGGCAGGCCGACGTCGTTCGTCGTCCGCGCCGCCGCGACCGCCGCGCCCCACCAGGCGCGCGCCTCGGCGAACCGCTCCGGGCCGGTCGATTCGAAGCGGGCGGCCTCCCCGAAGCCGACCATGCCGTTGCCGCGCCGGCCCCACACCACGGAATCGTCGCGCACGACGTAGTCCAACAGGCCGTGTTCGCTCATCGGGGGGCGGGCGAAGGTGAGGGTGCGCAGCGCCGGGGCGGCGGAGGTGCCCGCGGAGGCGTCCGAGGACGGCGCGGGGAGGCCCGGAAAATCGATCGTCATGGTGCCCCCAGCCTACTCCGAACGCGCCGCCGGACGGTTTTTCCCACCGCGGCCGAACTTTGCGACAATGGGCTGGTGAGCCGTGCATCGCTGGAGAAGCGTCCCGAAGAAGTCCAAGCCATGTTCGACGACGTCGCGCCGCGGTACGACGTCGTGAACGACATCCTCTCCGTGGGGCAGACCCGCCGTTGGAGGCGCATCGTCGTCGACGCGGTCGGCGCCGAGCCGGGGCAAGCGGTCCTCGACCTCGCGGCCGGCACCGGGACGTCCTCCGAGCCGTACGCGGACGCCGGCATCAACGTGGTGGCGTGCGATTTTTCGCTGGGCATGCTGCGCGTGGGCAAGCGCCGCCGACCGGACATCGACTTCGTCGCCGGCGACGCCACCAATCTCCCGTTCGGGGACGACTCCTTCGACGCGACGACCATCAGCTTCGGGCTGCGCAACGTCACGGACCCGAAGAAGGCGCTCTCCGAGATGCTGCGCGTGACCAAGCCCGGCGGGAAGCTGGTGGTCGCCGAGTTCTCGCACCCCACGTTCGCGCCGTGGCGCACGGTCTACACGGAGTACCTGATGCGGGCGCTGCCGACCATCGCGACCAAGGTGGCCTCCAACCCGACGGCGTACGTGTACCTCGCCGAGTCGATCCGCGCGTGGCCCAACCAGGACGGGCTGGCCGCCTGGATCGCCGAGGCCGGCTGGGAGGACTGCCGCTACCGCAACCTCTCCGGCGGGATCGTGGCCGTCCACCGCGCCGTGAAGCCCGCCGCCGGCGGCGGGGCGGAGGCGGACCTCGACCCCGAGCGCGCCGACAAGGCCTCCGCGTACCTGCGCCGGCACGCCTCCCGGCGCGTCCTCTAGGCGGCGGGATCCCCACGTGTCTGTACTGATTGTCGGCGCCGGACCGGCGGGTGCGACGGCGGCGACGCACCTCGCGCGCGCCGGAATCGAGGTCACCGTCCTCGAGAAGACGGCCTTTCCGCGCGAGAAGGTCTGCGGGGACGGGCTCACCCCGCGCGCTGTCCGGGAGATGCGGCTGCTCGGGCTCCCGCACGACCCGGCCGACGGCTGGCGGCGGAACAAGGGCCTGCGGCTCGTCGCCGGCGGGCGGTCGATCGAACTGCCGTGGCCGGAACTCGGGGACTTCCCGGACTACGGGCTGATCCGCACGCGGCTCGGCTTCGACGAGGCCCTCGCCCGCCACGCCGAGACCGCCGGCGCACGGCTCCACGAGGGGCATTCCGTGACGACGGCGATACGCGACGCGACCGGACGCGTCGTCGGCGCCCGAGCCAACGTCCTGGACGGCGACGGCCGCAAAACGGGGCAGACCCGGGACTTCACCGCCGACGTCGTGCTGGCCGCCGACGGAAACTCGACCCGCACGGCTCTCAGCCTGGGCTACGAGAAGCGCGACGACCGCCCGCTCGGCGTCGCTTACCGTACGTACTTCACCTCCCCGCGCCACACCGACGAGTGGATGGAGGGCTGGCTTGAGCTTCCGGACAGCTCCGGACGACCGCTGCCCGGCTACGGCTGGGTGTTCGGGGTCGGGGACGGGACATCCAACGTGGGGCTCGGGATCCTGAATTCTTCGAAGCAGTTCGGCAAGCTGGACTACCGTCAGGTGCTGCGGGACTGGACCGCCGGCATGCCCGCGGAGTGGGGATTCACCGAGGCCAACCAGGTCGGCGCGATCCGCGGCGCGGCCCTGCCGATGGGGTTCAACCGGACGCCGCACTACTCTCCGGGGCTGTTGCTGCTCGGGGACGCCGCCGGGATGGTCTCGCCATTCAACGGCGAGGGGATCAGCTACGCCATGGAGTCCGCGCGCTATGCGGCAGAGCTGATCATCGACGCCGAGTCGGGCGCGCGCGGAACCACGCGGGCGGCGCGCGACGCCGTCTACGCTTCATACGCCGACGTCGTGCGGGGAAAGTGGGGTAGCCACTTCACGCTCGGTGCCATGTTCGCCAAGCTGATCGGAAACCCCGTGGTGATGCGGCTGGCGCTGCGGGCCGGCATGGGCACGCCCGCGTTGATGCGCATGGTGGTGCGCCTGCTGGCCAACCTCACCGAGGAGGGCGGCAAGTCGTTTGAGGATAGAGTGATCCATGTACTGGAGAGGCTGGCTCCCCCCACCAGCAACCAGCGGCCGCCGCGCGCGGCCGACGGTGGCCACCTAGCACCGACGAAAAGTAAGTCTTAGAACCTTGACTGATTCCCAGACCAACTGGACCACCGCCGGACACGGCGTTCCCGACGACGTGGACCTGCATCCGGAAACCTCCGCGTTGGCCGCCGGCATCAGCTTGCCCCCGGGCTTCCGGGCCGTCGCGGAGGACCCGGAGTTCGGCCCGGCCATCTCCCAGGGCATGGCCCGCGTGGAGAAGCTGCTGCGCGGAGCCGTCGCGAACTCCGATCCGCTGATCGACGAGACCAGCCGCCACCTCGTCGAGGCCGGGGGCAAGCGCATCCGTCCGCTGCTCGTGATCCTCGCTTCGCTACTGGGTGAGGGCGTGTCCGCCGACGTCGTCAAGGCCGCCGCCGTCGTCGAACTCACGCACCTCGCGACGCTCTACCACGACGACGTGATGGACTCCGCGCCCTACCGCCGCGGCGCGCCCACCGCCCACGAGGTCTGGGGCAACTCCGTGGCGATCCTGACCGGGGACCTCATCTTCGCGCGCGCGTCCGTCATCGGCGCCGAACTGGGACCGGACGCCGTCAACATCCAAGCCCGCACGTTCGAGCGCCTGTGCCTGGGCCAGCTGCACGAGTCGGTCGGGCCGCGCGAGGGCGAGGACGCCGTCGAGCACCACCTCCAGGTCCTGGCCGACAAGACCGCCTCCCTGCTGGCGACCGCGGGCGTGTTCGGAGTGCTGTTCGGCGGGGCAGAGCAGTGGAGCCCGGTCTTGCGCGACTACGGCGAGAAGGTCGGGGTGGCCTTCCAGCTGGCCGACGACGTGATCGATGTGACCGGCGCTCAGGTGCGTTCCGGCAAGACGCCCGGAACCGACCTCCGTGAAGGCGTGCCGACCCTTCCCGTGTTGCTCCTGCGCCAGGACGCCGCCGCCGGGGACGCCGCGGCCGCCGGCGTGTTGGAGCTCGTGGACGGAAACCTCGAATCGGACGAGGCGCTGGCAGCGGCCGTCTCCGCGTTGGCCGCGCATCCGGCGACGAACCGCGCGTGGGCGGTGGCCCGGCAGTGGGCCGACGAAGCGCGGAACGCGCTGGATCCGCTCCCGGACGGACCGGTCAAGACGTCGCTCGCGGCGTTCGCCGACGCCGTGGTGACGCGCGAGCTTTAGGCCCCCACAGGCACTGGCGCCCCGGAAGCCCCAACCGCCCCAGCCGCTCCGGTCCGGAAGTTTCAGCCGGGTGCGCCCGTGAGCGTCTTTGGACCTTCCTGAGCGGGTTTGGACCAATCCGTGCCTGCTGACTAGTGCGTTTGCGCGGGCCGCCGCGCAAAACCGCTCACGATGGCCCACAAGGTTATCCACAATGGCCCCGCGCGCATCCCGATGCCGGTCCCGGGGCCCGATTCTGGTGTGCATGGACACTTCCCACTCCGACGTCGCCGGCTACCTCGTCCGAATGGGCGGCACGGCCCGGACCGGTCAGCTCCTTGCCGCGGGACACGGCCGCCGGGCCGTGGGGCGCGCGCTGGATTCCGGCAGCGTCCTGCGCGCCGCACGAGGAGTCCTCACACTGCCCGACGCCGATGCCGACCACCGCGCCAACGTGGCGGCCGGGTGCCTCACCACGTGCGTGTCGGCCGCCGAGGGGATCGGGCTGTGGACGCTGCAGTCGCCCGCCGAACCCCACCTGTGGTCCGCGCACGGACGTTTCCCGGCGGCCGCCGTCGGACACCGGGGAACACTCCGCGGGAAGCCGTTGGCTGGATCGACCGTCTCGGTGCTCGACGCCGTGGTGCACACCCTGCGCTGCCGGCCCGGGCTGGAGGCACTCGTCGTCGCCGAGTCCGCCGTGGTACAGCGGCGCGTGAGCGTGGCGGACCTGTTGGCGGCGTTGCCGGGAAACCGCAACGGCGCCGCGCGGACCGTCGTCGGCCGGATCGGTACCGGCGCCGAGTCCATTTTGGAGCTCATCGCACGGGAGCTGTTCGTCGCCGTCGGGCTGTCCGTGCAGGCGCAGGTGGTGATCGACGGGGTCGGTCGGGTAGACCTGCTGGTGGAGGAGCGGGTGGTGGTGGAGCTGGATGGGTTCGCGTTCCACGGCGACCGGCAGGCGTTCGTGGCGGATCGGCGGCGAGGGAATGCGGCGACGCTGCGCTCCCTGCCGACCCTGCGGTTCACCTACGAGGACGTGATGGGGGAGCCGGACCGCGTGGTGGCCGACGTGGTCGCGCTCGTCCGCCGGACGGCCCGCGTACCATAGTGAGCGGTTTTGGACGTCCCTGAGCAGGATTGGCGGGCCAGGATGACACTGACTAGGCATGATGTGAACCAGCGGCGGCAAAGTTGCTCACGGCGGTACGGGGGTGGGGGCCTACGGGACGCTGTCCAGGGCCGCCCGGAGTTCGACGGCCTTGCGGGCGCGGTCCTCGACGGACACCCGGTGCCGGAGCTGCCGGTAGAGGTCGTCGCCGTGGTAGCGCGGAAACACGTGTTGGTGGTAGTGCCACACGTGTTGGTTTCCCGCCGGTTCGTTGTGCTGGCGCGTGGACGTTCCGTCGGGGGACCAGGCCAGTTTCATCGCGACGGCCACCCGCCGGCTGGCCAGCATGACGGCGGTCGCGATGGAATCGTCCAGTTCGTACAGGGTCTCCAGGTGAGGCACCGGGATGACCATCGCGTGGCCGCCGTGGTGGCCGAATCCGTCGCAGGCCATGATCACCGCCACGCGTTCGTCCCGGTAGACCAGGTCCGTCGGCGCGCACAGGTTGGACTCCGAGTACGGGCCGCCGGAGAGCAGTTCGCAGAACGGGCACGCGTAGTCCGCGGGAGCGTGGCTCGGCCAGGTCCCCGCGGCGGACACCGTGCTAGTTCTCCAGCTCGGGTTCGAGCTCGTCGAAGACCCAGGAGTACATGTCCAGCATGTACTCGCTGAACGTGCCCTCTTCGCTTTTCCAGGTGCCTCGGACGTTGTGGCGGCGGTGCACGATCGGATCCGGGATGTCCAGGTGGTCCTCGCGGATGCCCCAGACGTACTCCTCCTCTTCGTCCTCCATGAACAGGAGGTAGCCGTCCTCGACTTCCAGCTCCTCGGGATCCCAGACGAAGTAGTACGCCTCCATCAGGTCCTCGCAGCCGCCCAGGGCCAGGTAGAACTCGCGCAGCGCCTGGGGGATCTCGACGCCGGCGTCGTCCAGGGCGTCGTCGAGCTCGCTCCCCGTCAACCCGTCCTCGGGCACCCAGACGTCGTCGAGGTACTGCGGGACCAGGGAACGGAACTTCTCAACGAACATCTCAGCCATGCCTGAATCCTATCGGTCTCCGGAGCGCGTCGGGCGCGTCCACCCCCGCACGGCAAGTGGCGCGCGCCACCTGTAGCGCAGGGCCAGCTCCCGGAACGTGAACACGACGATCGCGATGCCCGTCCCCACGCCGAGGTTGAACACTCCCAGCGACCACGCGAGCGCGGTCAGCCCGGCGCCCAGCATGGCCGGCAGGGCGTAGATGTCGCGGTGGTTGAACAGCTGCGGCACGTCGTTGGCGGCGATGTCCCGCAGGAGCCCGCCGCCGCAGGCCGTGGCCACGCCGAGCAGCGCGGCGACCACGGGGGAGAGCCCCGCACCGAGCGCCTTTTCCGTCCCCGCGATGCAGAACAGGGCCAGCCCGGCGGCGTCGAAGTGCAGGATCCAGCGGTTCAAGCGGTGCAGGCGCGAGGAGACCAGGTACACCGCGATGGTCGCCAGCACGGGTGGCACCAGGTACACCACGGAGGTGAACGACGTCGGAACGCCCTGCCCGATGATCAGGTCCCGCACGATTCCCCCGCCCAGGCCGGTCACGTGCGCCAGCGCCAGGGAGCCGACGATGTCGAAACCCTTGCGGGCGGCCAGCAGCGCCCCGGACACCGCGAAGGCGAAGATCCCGATCAGGTCCAGCCACAGCGCCAGGGCCAGCGGATCCACGGATGCCAAAAAGCCGCCCATCAGTGGACGTCCTTCGCGGAGAGTGCCAGCCAGAGTTGGACGCGGTCCGCGGTGGTCGAGGGGTCGTAGCCGCTGAGCTCGGTGATCTGCTGCAGGCGGTACCGCACGGTGTTCCGGTGGAGTCCGAGCTCGTCCGCGGTGGCCCCGACGCTCCCGTTGAGGTCCAGGAACGAGCGCAAGGTGGCCAACAACCCCGCACCGTGGGCGGCGTCGAACCGCTCCAGGGGTTCCAACGCCTCGCCGGCAAGCGCCTCCAGGGGGACGTCGCGGGCTGCCAGCAGCAGCGACGTCAGGGACAGCCGGGACGGGGGGTTGACGCGTCCGCCGTGGCGCAGGGCCCCGATCGCCTCGAAGTAGCTCCAGCGCAGGCCCGATGCCTGGGCGTATGCGCCCCCGTAGGCGACGCGCGCCTCGATCCCCGCGCCCTCGAGGTAGTCGGCCAGCGCGGACGCGGCGGCGGCGCCGTCGTCGGCTTGGAGCACGACGGCGAGGCGGCCGTCCAGGAGCGCGCCGACGGTGTGGCCAAGGGGCGGCGGGAGCGGCAGGGTGCGCAGGCGGCGCCGGACGCCCTCCGCGGCCTCGGCCAGCAGGACGCAGTTCTGGCCGGTCGCCGCGATGCCGACGGCCTGAAGCCGCAGGGCGGCGTCCTGTCCCTCGATGTTCCCGTGGGCGAGGTCGCCAAGGACCTGCCCGGCGACCGTGCGCCGGGATTCGCGCAGGCGTGCCTGTCCGGCCAGCTCGACGCCGATCAAGGCCCGCGCGTAGTCCACCAGCCCGTCGCGGGCGAACGGCTCGGCGACGTACAGGGTGCAGCGGTCCTTGAGCCCGGTCGCGATCGGGGCCTCGTGCCAGTCGGCCGTCCCGGTCGGCGGACCGTGGACGCGCGCGCCGTAGTGGTCCAGCGCCACCGTGGTTCCGACCAGGCGCTCGAGCTCGCGCAGGAGGTCCTCCAGCCCGCCGCCACCGAGCAACGCGGCGGCCAACTGCTGGTGGCCGCGCAGCAGGCGCTGCATCCGCCCGAGGTGGTCCGCGGAGATGGCTTCGGCAATCATGCGCGTGATGGCCACGAACGGGGTGGCGTAGGGGACCTCGAACACCGGCAGCCCGACCTCGGCCGCTCGGAGCACGACGGCGGCGGGAACCTTGGCGTGCGTCAGCCCGGTACCGAATCCCAGGGCCAGCGCGCCGGCGTCGACCGCCCGGTCCACGAACGCGGACTGGGCGGCGGCGGTCTTCTGCCGCAGCCCGGTGGTGAGCAGGACCTCGCCACCGCCAAGGAAGGGTGAGGGATCCTGAAGCTCGGTCACGGCGGCCCATTTGATGGGCACGTCCGCGAGATCCCCCGGGCCGTTGAGCGGCCGCAGGCCAAGTTCGGGCGAGGCCAGCAGCCCGGCCAGTGTGATCGCCATGGGGCAATCGTAGGCGGCGTTGTGCATCGGACTCATATTCCACGCAACAAGAGGTCGCCATGACGACGGCGGTTCTCATTGTGACGCGTTGATGACGCGTCTACCCTAGTCACCATGAACTCTCCATCAAAAGGTGGCCCGGGTAACGCCCCTGCCACCGCCGCCGCGAGGGAAACCTTCTCCACGCGCCGGCTCTTCATCCTCTCGGCGATCGGGTCCGCCGTCGGCCTGGGAAACATTTGGCGCTTCCCGTACGTCGCCTATGAAAACGGAGGGGGAGCGTTCCTCATTCCGTATCTCGCCGCGCTGCTGACGGCCGGCATTCCGCTGTTGTTCCTCGACTACGCGGTGGGCCACAAGTTCCGCGGCTCGGCGCCGCTGGCCTACCGGCGCCTGCACCGCGGCGCGGAGGTCCTCGGCTGGTGGCAGGTTCTCGTCTGCTTTGTCATCGCCGTCTACTACGCGGTGATCATCGCGTGGGCCGCCATGTACACCTTCTTCTCCGTGACGCAGGCCTGGGGCGACGACGCCGAGGCCTTCCTGTTCGGTGAATTCCTCCAGGTGGCGGAGGTCCCGGCGCTCGGGTTCGACTTCGTGCCCGCGGTCCTGCTGCCGCTGCTTGCGGTGTGGGCCGTCGTCATCTGGATCATGGTCCGCGGCGTCCGCAAGGGCATTTCGAAGGCGAACGGCATCTTCCTGCCGCTGCTGGTTGTCATGTTCCTGACCCTGGTCATCAGCTCGCTCTTCCTCCCCGGCGCCGCGGAGGGACTGAACGCGTTCTTCACCCCGAACTGGGAGGCCCTGGGCAATCCCGCCGTCTGGGCCGCCGCGTACGGACACATCTTCTTCTCGCTGTCCGTCGCGTTCGGCATCATGGTGACGTACTCGTCCTACCTCAAGCGCAAGTCGGACCTCACCGGGTCCGGCTTCGTGGTGGCCTTCGCAAACTCCGGATTCGAGATCCTCGCCGGCATCGGCGTCTTCGCCGCGTTGGGTTTCATGGCCCAGGCCGCCGGCACGGGGGTCGACGAGGTCGCCGGGGCCGGCATCGGTCTGGCCTTCATCGCGTTCCCCACCATCGTCTCGCAGGCCCCGTTCGGCGCGGTGCTGGGCGTGCTGTTCTTCGGGGCACTGGTCTTCGCCGGCCTGACGTCGCTGATCTCGATTCTCGAGGTCATCGTCGCCGCCGTCCAGGACAAGCTCGGCTGGGCCCGCGCCAAGGCGAGCCTCGCCGTCACGGTTCCCATGGCGGTCATTTCGATCGCACTCTTCCCGACGGCGACGGGCCTGTACCTGCTCGACGTCTCCGACGCGTTCGTGAACAGCTTCGGCATCCTGGCGGGCGCGCTGGTCGCGGTCATCGTCGTCGCGTGGGTCTTCCGCAAGCTTCCGGTGCTCTCCGAGCACCTGAACAGGTTCTCGAGCGTGAAGATGCGCAGGGGCTGGATGGCGGTGGTGGCCCTGGTAGCCCCGCTCGCGCTGACGTACATGCTGGTCAGTGAACTCATCGCGAAGATCACGACGCCCTACGAGGGCTACCCGGCGTGGTTCCTGAACGTCTTCGGGTGGGGCATGTCCGTGGGGCTGATCGTCGCGGCGGTCCTGCTCACGCTGATTCCGTGGGGCCGGAACTCCAAGCTCCACAACGATCCCGAATACGCGGCCATCTCGGCCGCCGAGAACAAGGAGGCAACCCGATGACCGGAATTGCCATCACGATGATGATCATCGCCATCCTCACCGTGTGGGGCGGGCTGGCGCTGGCGCTGGTCAACCTGTCGCGGACTCCCGAAGCCGAGGAGGACCTGCCCGTGGAGGTCGCACCGGAGAACTAGTCCGGCGGACCGATCGGGCCCGCGGGCGGCCGTGCCAGCGCGTTATGCACTTGCACAGCCGCCCGCGGGCCCTTCTGTGCCGGCGGCCGTGGCGTCGCGCACGGCGCGCACATAGTCTCGGCGGAAGACGTATTCGGCGCGAAAGGAACCTTCGTGGACATCCAGTACCGGCTCGAGCAGAGGCGCAGCATCACGGGGCCGTTCCCCGGACCGAAATCACAGGCGCTGTCCGAGCGCCGCGCGGACGTGGTCGCGGCGGGCGTCGCCTCCGCGGTTCCCGTGTACGCGGCCGACGCCGACGGCGGGGTGATCGTCGATGTCGACGGCAACTCGCTGGTGGACCTCGGGTCCGGGATCGCGGTCACCACGGTGGGCGCCGGCAACCGGAAGGTCGCCGCCGCGGTCGCCGAGCAGGCCGCCCGCTTCACCCACACCTGTTTCATGGTCACCCCGTACGAGGGGTACGTGGAACTGGCCGAGCGCCTCGCCGAGCTGACCCCCGGCAGCCACGCGAAGAAGTCCGTGTTCTTCAACTCGGGCGCCGAGGCCGTGGAGAACGCGATCAAGGTCGCGCGCGTCGCCACCGGACGCACCGCCGTCGTCGCCTTCGACCACGCCTACCACGGCCGCACCAACCTGACGATGGGCCTGACCGCCAAGGCGGCCCCGTACAAGCGCGGATTCGGCCCGCTGGCCTCCGAGATCTACCGGATGCCGATGAGCTATCCCTTCCGCGAGGAGAACCCGAACATCTCGGGCAAGGAGGCGGCCGAGCGCGCCATCCTGGGCATGGAGAAGCAGATCGGCGGCGACCAGATCGCGGCGATCATCATCGAGCCGATCCAGGGCGAGGGCGGCTTCATCGTCCCCGCCGAGGGCTTCCTGCCTCGCCTCGCCGAGTGGGCGAAGGAGCAGGGGATCGTTTTCATCGCCGACGAGGTGCAGTCCGGATTCTGCCGCACGGGCGCATGGTTCGCCGTGGAGAACGAGGGCGTCGTTCCCGACATCCTGACCCTCGCGAAGGGCATCGCCGGCGGCATGCCGCTCTCCGGGATCGTCGGACGCGCGGAACTGCTCGACTCCGTCCACCCGGGCGGACTCGGCGGGACGTACGGCGGAAACCCGGTCGCGGTCGCGGCGGCCCTGGCGGCCGTGGACTTCATGGCGGAACAGGACCTCAACGCCCGCGCCCGCGAGATCGAAGAGCGGTTCTACGCGCGCCTGCGGCCGCTGGCGTCCGAACTGCCCGCGATCGGGGACCTGCGCGGACGCGGCGCGATGCTGGCCATCGAGTTCGTCAAGGCCGGCGGCACGGAGCCGGACGCCGAGCTGACGAAGCGGATCGCGGCCGGCTGCCTGGCCCAAGGGGTCGTCATCCTCACCTGCGGCACCTACTCCAACGTGGTCCGCCTGCTGCCGCCGCTGGTCATCGGCGACGAGTTGTTCGACGACGCGCTGGACGTCCTCGAGGCGGCCATCCGCGCCAACGCTTGACCCGGAGGGCTAGCTGCGCACGCGCGGACGACGCGCGAGGTTCAGCGTCAGGAGCACGATCGCCACCCAGACCAGACCGAATCCGATCCACCGCTCCAGCGGCATCTCCTCGTTCAGGACGGTGAGCGCGATGATGAACTGGAGGACTGGCGCCAGGTACTGCAGCGTGCCGATCATGGTCAGCGGGAGCCGGCTGGCGGCCGCGCCGAAGAGCAGCAGCGGCACGGCCGTGACGATCCCGGCCGAGACCATCAGCCAGAGGTGCGTCTGGCCGGAGGACAGCAGGGTCGCCTCGCCCCGGGACAGCAGCCAGGCCATGTAGCCCGCGGCCGGTAGGACCAGTACGGCGGTCTCGACGGACAGCGTGGTCACGGCTCCCGCGGTGCGGCCGACCCGGTTCTTCACGAAGCCGTACAGGCCGAAGGAGAACGCGAGCGTCAGCGCGATCACGGGGACGTTGCCGTGGGCGAACGTCAGCACCAACACGGCGAGCAGCCCGAAGCCCATGGCGGTCCACTGGATGCGGTTCAGCTTCTCCTTCAGCAGCAGCACCCCGAGCGCGGTGGAGACCAGCGGGTTGATGAAGTAGCCCAGGGACGCCTCCACGGCATGGCCGTTGAGCACGGCGTAGGTGAAGGTCAGCCAGTTCACGGCGATCAGGCACCCGGCGGCGACCAGCCGCAGCATCGCTCCGCGGTCGCGCAGCAGCACGAGCAGCGGGTGCCAGTTGCGCGTGGCGGTAAGCAGCAGGCAGCAGAACACCAGGCTCCACACGATCCGGTTGGCCACGATCTCCAACGGGGCCGCGATGCCCACGGAGATGAAGTAGAGCGGCAGGATGCCCCAGATCCCGTAGGCACCGAGGCCGAACAGCAGCCCGGAACCGCGTCCGGCGGGTTGGTTATCCATGGAGGAACGTCTGCACCGTCTGCAGCGGCCTTCCCGTTTGCACCAGCTGGCCGCGCCCCGGGGGGAGCGCGCGTGCCCGGACGTTGTTGACCAGGCCGCCCTCCGCCCGGTCGCCGCTCATGATCAGCGCGGCGGAGCCGGAGTCCCGCAGCGCGGCGAAGAACGATTCGTACATGCCGCGGCCGGCTCCGCGCACCTTGCGCGTCAGGATGACGTTCAGGTCGAGCTCGGCGGCCATGGGCAGGTACGTGGCCATGCGTCCCATGGGGGAGCCCCCTCCGGCGGTCAGGACGTCGTAGTCGTCGACGACCACCACCAGGCGGGCGGTTCCGGGCTTCTCCCCGTCGGTTCCGCCGGTGGTGCGCAACTGCAGTTCCTTGACCAGCGCGGCGGACAACTGCTCCGCGACGGCGGCGCTCCCGGCGTAGCCGCCGAGGTAGTCGTCCGGCACCACGTTGTCCATCCCCTTGCGGGGGTCGTAGACGGCGAAGAGGAGTTCTTCGGGGGTGTGCTGGGCGACCATCGTCTGGATGTAGTTGCGCAGGATGTTGGACTTCCCGCACTCCTCGTCGCCCATCACGATCAGGTGGCGGTCCTTGGACGTGGTGTCCAGCAGGTGCGGCTCCAGGTCCACCTCCCGCAGCCCCAACGGGAAGACGCCCCGCGACCGCGGTTCGGGAACGGAGGAGAGGCCGACGGCGCCGGGCAGCACCCGCACGCGCATCGCCTGGGCGTGGGTGGACTCGGCGACCTGCCGCACGAGGTCGCGGAGGCCGTCGGACATGTCCTCCGCGTCGGCGGACCCGTCGATCCGCGGAAGCGCCACATGCCCGATCAGCTTGCGGTCGGACAGTCCCCGGCCGGGCGCGTCGGAGCTGACGCCGGCCGCGATCTTGCGGTCGATCGCGGAGTCGGCGGGATCGGTCAGGGCCATTTCCACGCGGTTGCCGAAGAATCCCTGCTGGGCCATGCGCAGCTCCGCGTTCCGGTTGAGCGTGGTGACCACGTGGATGCCGTAGCCGCCGCCGCGCATGATGAGGTTGTTGACGCTGTCCTGGATCTCCTCGAAGTCGTCGGCGATCTGTCCGTAGCCGTCGATGACCAGGAAGACGTCGGCGCTGGGGAGTTCGGGCAGCCCGCCCGCGGCGCACAGGCGGCGCATGGTGGCCAGCGAGTCGATCTGGTGCGCCTCGAAGACGCGCTCGCGCACCAGGAGCATGCCCATGACCTCCTCGACGGTGCGCCGGACGACCTCGCGGTTGGTGCGGATGGCGGTCCCTCCGACGTGCGGCAGGCCCGCGAGGGGGAGCAGACCCGAGCCCAGCAGGTCGATGCAGTAGACGCCGACCTCGTGGGGGGAGTGCGTCAGCGCGAGGGAGGCCACCAGGGTGCGCAGCGCCGTGCTGCGGCCGGACTGCGGCCCGCCGACGATCGCGAGGTTCCCACCGCCCGCGGTGAAGTCGATCTCCCACAGACCCTGCCACTGCCGGGCGGGGTCGTCCAGCAGGCCGATCGGCACGCGCAGCTTCCCGCCGTGTTCGAGCCGCAGCCCGCGTTCGCCCGGGTGGATGGATCCGACCGCGGCGTCGAGCGAGACCGCCGAGGGGAGCGGCGGGAGCCAGATTTCCTGGACGGCGCGGGGGAAGGTGCGCAACGTGTCCATCAGGGTGGACATGGCGGTGGGCCCGGTGGTGCGCCGGGCCGCCGTCGTCCGGGTCTTGGTCCCGGTGGCCGTCCCGGAGGCAACCTCGCCCGCGTAGCGCGGGACGGGAACGACGGCGGGAGGCTCCGTGGCCGCGGAGAGCAGCTCCTCCGTGGACTCCTCCGCCTCCAGCGGGCCGGAGACGTAGCCGGACTTGAAGCGGGAGTAGACGGTGGTGTCCACCTTCAGGTACCCGTAGCCCGGCACCGGCGGCAGGTGGAAGGCGTCGGGGGTGTCCAGCACGGTGCGGCTCTCCGACTCCGACAGGGTCCGCAGACCGATCCGGTAGGACAGGTAGGTCTCGAGGCCGCGCAGCTTGCCGCCCTCGACGCGCTGGCTGCTGAGCAGGAGATGGACGCCGATCGAGCGCCCGATCCGGCCGATGGAAAGGAAGAGGTCGATGAAGTCCGGACGCGCCGTCAGCAGCTCGCCGAACTCGTCGATGATGATGACCAGGTGCGGCAGGGGGGCCATCGTCTCCCCGCGGGCCAGCCGCTCGGTCCGGTGGATCTGGTAGTCGGTGATGTTGGCGATGTTGCCGGCGGCCTTGAGGACCTCCTGCCTGCGCAGGATCTCCCCGTTGAGGCTCGCGTACACGCGCTCGACGAGGGAGAGGTCGTCGGAGAGGTTGGTGATGATGCCGGTGACCTGCGGCGCGCCCTCGAACGGGGCGAACGTCGCGCCGCCCTTGAAGTCCACGAGGACCATGGCGAGCGTGTCCGGGGAATGGGTGGCGAGTAGGCCGAACACCAGCGACCGGAGCATTTCCGACTTGCCGGAGCCGGTGGCCCCGATGCACAGGCCGTGCGGTCCCATGCCGAACTGGGCCGATTCCTTCAGGTCCAGCACGGTGGGCTTGCCCCGGTCGTCGGGTCCCAGCGGCACGCGCAGGAAGTCCGCCTCGCCGCGCGGTGCCCACGTGCGCTCTATGTCGTCCCGGTCCAGGCGGTGGGAGAGCCCCAGCATCCCGAGGAAGCTCTGGGCGCCCTCCACGGCGCCACCGTGCTCCAACGAGTCCGCGGAGAGGCGCAGCGGCGCCAGCTCGCGGGCGAGCGCGGACGCCGTCGCCTCGTCCAGCTCGTCCAGGGTTCCGGTGGTGGTCTCCGGGTGGACGGGGTCGCCGCGGTAGTTGTGCACCTCGAATCCGTCCGGTGTCTGGCTGATGCGCACGGAGACCTCGCTCGGCTCCTGGCCGCGGTCGTGGACCAGATGCAGGATCGTCAGGCCCAGGCGGGCTGGCTCGACGAACCGGTCCGTGAGCGGCAGCTCCGTGGACGGGCCGCCGTGCGCATCGGAGACCACGAGCAGACGAGAGAAGGCCTGCCCCAGCGGGGCGTCCGTCTTGCGCGCCTCGACGGCCAGCTTGGTGCGCCGCGCCAGGTCCGGGGCGAGGAGGGCGGCGAGGGCGCCCATGTCCGGGGCCATGCGCCGCACCAGGCCCGTGGAGTCGCGCTGGTCCTGGTCCGCGAGGTGTGGAAGCCAAGTGGCCCACTCCCAGTCGTCGCGGTGGTGTTCCGGCGTGCCGATGGCAATCCCGAGGTCCTCGGGGGAATGGAACGCGGCCGCCTCGGCCAGGATGTTCCGGGCCAGCGCCACCACGAACTCGCGGGAGCCCACGATGCTGACGTTCCCCGCCGAATCCAGCGGCACCGTGATGGGCATGTCCGGCGCCGCGGAGTAGCGGCGCTTGAGGATCTCCGCCTCGGCCACCATGAACGAATCGAGCTGCTGGGTGGATCCCGCGCCGACGGTGATCTCGATCGACCGGCACGGGCGCTCGCCGGTGCCGACGCGGACCTCGAGGAAGTCCGTGTTGCCGCGGCGCCGTTCCCACAGCCGCAGGGGGTTCCGCACGATGTCGAACAGGGCCCGCGGCGGCGGGCTGCCGATCCGCGCCGTGCGGACGGCCTCCTGTTCGTCGGCGCGGAGCCTCAGGCGGGTGCGCTCGAGGTAGCGCATGTAGAGGTCGCGCGCCTGGGTGCGTGCCCGCGCCTGCTTGCCGCGTTGGCTGAACATCATGAAGACGGACATCACGACCGTCAGGATCATCATCATGGCGCCGACGGCCGCGAACGGCGAATTGCGGAACATCATCATGACCGTCATCGAGACGGCGCCGCCGAGCATCGGGACGATCGCCATGAGGTTCAGACCCGGTGCTTCGCCGTCCACGGGAGGCGGGCCGTCGATGCCGAACGGCCGGAAGCCGCGCAGCGGGACCGAGGTCCGGGCGGGACGGTGGACGATCCTCTGCGACATGGCTAGCGCGCCCCGTTGGCGAGCCGCAGAACCTGGCCGGCGACGGTCGCCACGGCGACGCGGCAGTCGGGTCCGAGCAACCGCAGCACGACGTCGGCGCCGGCGGCCAGGTGCCGGTCGTAGCCGATCGCGTAGGCGTCGAAACCGAGACGCGCGAGCCGGGCGGCCTGGCCGAGCGCGGCGAGCGGGGAGGCCTTGTCCTGCTGCAGGACGAGGACCACCAGCGGGATGCCGGCCAGACGGGGGTCCCTGCGCCAGCGGGCGAGCTGGCCCAGGGCGTCGTCCAGCCCGGACAGCGTCGACGGGACCACGTAGACCGCGGCGTGGGCGTCCGCCAGGGCGGCCTGTGTGGCGGGGGCCTCGAAACCGGTGGGGCAGTCCAGCAGCGTGATCGGGAAATAGCGCGAGACGGCCGAACACGTCGCGCGCAACGCGGCGGCATCCGCGGCATCGGCGAGAGTGGCATGGGCGGCGGCATCGGCGTCGTAGCGGGGGCCCGTCGCGAAGAGGTTCGGCGCCGCATGCCCCAGGAGTCCGCCCAACGCGGCCGCCGAGGGCAGCCTGCCCCCGGTCGTGTCCCGGACCAGGGCGTCGACGGGAGCGGCGCCGTCCAGGCCCAGCCGCAGGGCCAGGCTTCCGCGGCCGGGGTCCAGGTCCAGGACGGCGACCGTGTCCGGGCGGACGGCCGAGTAAAGGCGGGAGAGTAGGGCCGCCGCCGTCGTCTTGCCCGCCCCTCCTCGCGTGGACAGGACGGCTATGCGCCGGCCGGTCGTCACGGGTGCCTGGGCGAGGGTCGTCTGCTGAACCATCTCGGCGGGGGTGCCGGCGGAGGAGAACAGGGAGCGCAGCACCCTGCGCAGCGTGCCTCCGGTAGCGGCGGTTTTCGAGAGGCGCCTGCGGTCGCCGTCGAGCGGGGAGTCGATAGCGGACGACGCCGCCCCGGGAGTGTGGGGGGCGGCCGCTGGCGGCGCGGCGGGGGCCCAGAGATCGTCACCGGTGGCCGCCCACGGGTCGACGGCGGGACGCCCGGCGGGCGGGCGGTGCGGCTGCTGGGGCGTGTTCATCCGTTTTCCTTGGCCTAGAACGTCGCGAGCATCGTGGAGAAGACGCCGAAATAGCCGACGAGCAGCGGGACCGTGGCGAGGATCGCGAGGACCTCTACGCGTTCGGCGACCTGCCGCAGGCGCGCCCCGGTGTGTTCGGGCAGGGTCACGCCGAGTCCCAGCGCGATCAGCAGCGATACGGCGAGGACCCCGGCGCCGACGATCCAGACGGTGCCCGGGCCGAGTGCGGCGAGCGCCAGCGAACCGGCGGCGGCGCCGATGCCGGCCGCGGCGTAGAGCGCATGGCGTTCGATCGCCATGGGGAACGAACGTGCGCGCAGGAGCGTGGCGAGGGCCAACGCGAAGACCAGCGGAAGGGACCACGCCGGGCGCGAGGCGTCCGCGGCGACCATCCACATGGCGAGACCGGCGGAGACGGCGGTGGCCACCGTGGAGAGGGTCAGGCCGCGGTGGGCCGCCCGGATGGCCGCCAGCGCGTCCCGGCGCCAGATGGCGGAACCGGTGGCGCGCCTGTCGTCCAGCGTCGCGAGGCCGGAAGCGGACAGCGCGATGCCCGGAAGGAGCCCGAGTGTCAGGACCGAGCAGATCCCCGCGAAGCCGCCGATGCCCGCGGCCTGGCCAGCAGGGTCGTTGGAGGCCGCCCACTCCGTGAGCGGCAGCGCGAGCGTCCAGACCCCGGTGAGCGCGGCCATGACCGCGGCGGCGGTGAGGGTGGACCTGGGCTGGCGCACCACGGTGGCCAGGCATGCGGTCAGCGCCGCGGTCGCGGCCGCGGCCAGCAACACGCGCGCCGGCCCCGCCGCGTCCCAGTGGAACAGCCCCAGCAGGGCCGCGCCCCAGCCCGCCGTCATGAGGGTCGCCGCGACGGGCTTGGAGGCCGCCGCGACGGCCGCTCCCAGACCCAGGAGGACGGCGCCAAGGCCCAGGTAGGACCACCAGCGCTGGTCCGGGAGGAGCGAGCCGAAGGTGATTTCAAGCGCCAGCAGCAGCCCCAGCGCCGAGAAGACGCCGGAGGCGGCCGCGAGCTGTCCGCGCGTCCAGTGTCCGCCGATGTCCTCCGCCTGCTCCACCACCGTGTCGGAGATGTCGTAGACCACCGCCGGAGGGGGCGCATCCTCGTGGCTGAAGAGTGTTAGGTGCGCGCCGTCCAGGACGCCGGCGTCGGCGAGCGTCGCGCCGGCGGGGATCGATTCCCCGGTGGAGGTGAGCAGGACCTTGGTCGTCACCTTTTCTCCCGGGGTGTCCCCGACCAGCTCCAGGATCCGCGGCATCAGGGTGCCGACCTCGGCGGTGGAGGGCAGCAGGAGATCGACGTGGCGGCGGGTTCCCTTGAGCGTCACCCGGGTGTGCGGCTGGGCCATGGCGCTAGTCACCGATCCAGCCGGCGCCCGCGGGCGCGTTCCCGGCGGCGGCGCGCGGTGACGGCGCACCACCGTCGTGCCGGATGGACAGGGGGGAACTGGTGGACTGTTCCCGTTCCGCCCGCTGGCGTTGCTGGTCCGCCATCAGGTTGGAGACGAAGGAGACCGCCACGCAGATCGCGGCGATCAGGGCGGCGGCGACGACGCTGAACAGGAATTGTCTGGTGGTCGCCTTCCAGCGGCGTTCGGTGGGGTTGCGGCCGTAGAGCAAGGCGTCCGTCATCCGGTTGCGGCGCACGGCGACTGATTCGATGAGCTGGCTGTCGAATTCCGTTGCCACTGTGGCCTTTCGGGCTGGAGGGTTGCGTTGGGTCCGCAACCATCATGTCATTCCAGTGGAGGAAAACGGCCACCTTCGCGCCGTGAGTGGGGAGTTCTCCCCATGGGCGGCGCTTGACCGGTTCGCGCCCCTGGCGTTCCATTGAGCGGGAGAGCCCCCACACCGACAGGCAGGAAAGCACATGAGCTTCAAAGGAAAGATGAACGTCCCCGCCATGGGAGACGCATCGACCCAGTCGGAGAACTCCGGCGCCGAGCTGGTCAAGCTCGTCGAGGAACTGGTGGACGGGGTGGAAGACCTGGAGACCACGTTCTCCGGCAACGGGGCGGCCGCCTACCGCAACTTCATGGTCGAGTCCCAGCGCGTCCAGAGCGAACTGATCTCCGCCCTCGCGTCGATCTCCGCCGGCCAGGCGGAGACCGCCAAGGCCTACATCACGATGGACGACACCATGCAGGACGAGGGCGCCTCGGCGGCCGGCCAGGCGTCCGGCACGACCGTCGCGGGCTTCAACCGCGGCGCCTAGCCCACCGCACCCCACCGAACCACCCGGCCCCGGGGCCGAACCGAAAGGACACGAGAATGGGCAAGGACAAGGACACGATCTCCTTCGATTCCGGCGCGGCGGCGCGGATCGAGGGCGACATCCTCCGCATCGCCGGTCGGATCGAAACCATCATCGGCGACCGCGAGCAGCAGAAGAACTTCGTCGCGGACAACTGGGAGGACGAGCAGAACCGCCAGGGCTACGACAAGAAGGAAGCGGACTGGATCACCGCGGCCAACGACACGCTGGAACTGGTGCGCCGGGCGCGCAGGCTCCTGGAGACCAACCAGACGACGGCGGCCGGCACCGGGCGCCAGGTCGGCGGCATCATCGACTCCATCTGACGGGCTTCCTCGAGGGGCCCGCGGGGTCCATGCGGACGGGCGGTGGGGGGAGCCGTTCGTCCCTTTCGTTTTCGGTGCGGCCCGGGGCCAATTAGACTCGGTTGCCGTGCGCAATGTCGCCGCGCGCCCACTTCTCCCCGGAAGGAACACACGTGTCCAACCCAGCCGCCGACCGTCCCCTTCGCGTCGCCATCATCGGCGCGGGCCCCGCGGGCGTCTACGCCGCGGACATCCTCACCAAGGCGGAGCGCGAGTTCGACGTCA
>NZ_JBIMER010000025.1:0-33849 GCF_051262515.1 Arthrobacter arnarulunnguaqae
TTTCGAAGCCTGGCAACACCACTACAATCACCACCGAGGCCACACTTCGCTACGAGGACTTCCACCAGCGTCCCGCGTACCCAACCTCAGTGGTCAATACAGCTAGTCACCTTCTCCCAGCGGTATAACGGAGTTATACTTAGGGAATGAAGACAGCGATCTCCATCCCCGACCATACATTTCAGCAGGCCGAATCGGCAGCCCAACAGCTGGGCATTTCGCGGTCCGAGTTCTTCACCAGGGCGGCTGAGCTACTCATCCGCGATTCGAAGTCCGAATCAGTGACCGCCCGCTTGAACGCCAGCTTGGAGCGGTCCGCAGAAAGTGACTCCGACTTTGCCACATCCGCCGGACGCCGAGCTCTCACCGGCACTGGAGCCGGAGAGGATTGGTGATCGAACGCGCCGGCATCTACTGGGCAGATCTGGGCCAGCCGGAAGGTAGCTCCCCAGCCAAGCGGCGGCCAGTCTTGGTGGTCCAAGCGGACACTTTCAATGAATCATCGATCCGCACGGTCCTCGCGGTGGCCATCACGTCCAACACCCGGCTGGCGACGATGCCCGGCAACGTCTTCCTGCCAGCCGGCGACGTGGGGCTACCCAAGGATTCCGTCGCAAATGTCAGTCAGCTGGTGACGTTGAACCGGTACGAACTTGTAGAGCGCGCCGGTGGTGTCCCCTCCGATCTGATGATGGACGTCGACCGCGGACTGGCGCTGGTACTGGGACTCTAGGCAGCCCCCGGCTCCCGCCGTCGTAGACTCGGGACATGCCAATCACGCGCCTCACCCTCGCCTCCCACACACAGCAGTCCGACGTCGAGCAGCGCCGGGGCGCGCTGTGAGCGGCGGTCTCGTCGCCCTCCTGGACGACGTCGCGGCGCTCGCCCGCATCGCGGCCGCATCGGTGGACGACGTCGCCGCAGGCGCCGCCAAGGCGGGCGCCAAGGCCGCAGGCGTCGTGATCGACGACGCCGCCGTCACCCCGCAGTACATGTCAGGGGCGGACCCGTCCCGCGAGCTTCCGATGATCAAGCGGATCTTCTGGGGCTCGCTCCGCAACAAGCTGCTGATCATCCTGCCGGCGCTGCTGCTCATCAGCTCCTTCATCCCGGCGGTCATCCCGTTCATCCTCATGGCCGGCGGCACCTACCTCTGCTACGAGGGCGCCGAGAAGGTTTGGCACAAGCTCCGCGGCCACCACGAAGCCGAGACGTCGCCCGCGGTCGAACGCGGACCGGAGGCGGAGGCCAAGGTCATCAAGGGCGCCATTACCACCGACTTCATCCTGTCTTGCGAGATCATGGTCATCTCCATGAACGAGGTGGCCGCCGAGTCCATCTGGTCACGGGCGATCATCCTGGTCGTCGTGGCGCTCGCGATCACGGTGCTGGTCTACGGGGCGGTCGGACTCATCGTCAAGATGGACGACATCGGCCTGCACCTGACCACGAAGGACTCCGCGGGCACCAAGCGCTTCGGTGAGCTGCTCGTCAAGGGAATGCCCGCCGTCCTGGCCGCGATCACCTTCGTCGGGACCATCGCCATGTTGTGGGTCGGCGGACACATCATGCTCCAGGGTGCCTACGACCTCGGCTGGCACGCGCCGTACGATCTGGTCCACGTCCTCGAAGCCCCCGCCGCGGCGCTCCCGGTGGTCGGCGGCTTCCTCGGCTGGCTCGTGAACACCCTGTGCTCGGCCGTCCTCGGACTCGCCTGGGGCCTGGTCGTCATGTCCGTCGTGCACCCGCTGCTCAAGTTCCTCCCGTTCGGCAAGAAGAAGGGCGAACACGAGGAAGGCGACGTCCGCGCCGCCATCGCCGGCTACCGGCAGTCAAAGCACGACGCCGGGGCCGGCGCCTAGGAAGAGCCCGCCCCGTGCTGGCGGGGATCCGTGTTGACGTCGCGTCTCGGACATCCATACCCCTTCATTATTCTGCATCAACATGTAAAATAATGTAGGTAGATGCAAAATTCCAAGGAATGGTGTCCATGCGCCTGCAAAATCCACTCGCTTCGCTCGCCCCAACTGTCGATCCGGCCGTTCTCCACGTTCTGGCCCGTGCCGACACAGCCTTCACGGTCCCGGCCATCCACAGACTGCTTCCCGAGCGCCATTCCGAAGGCGGCGTACGCATCGCCTTGGCCCGGCTGGTGGCTCAGGGACTCGTTCTGGATCAGAAGATCGGCAACACCGGCTCCTACCGGCTCAACGGGGACCACCTGCTGGCCGACGCGGTACGAACCATGGCAAATGCAAAGTCCGAGCTGATCGACCGGATCAGGAGGGACGTTCAGGAGTGGCCTTTTGCTCCGCTGGACATCCGGCTGTTTGGCTCCGCGGCCCGGGGCCAAATGCGCAACGATAGCGACATCGACCTGGCCGTCATCCTTCCCGACGACGCGGACGAGGACGAGACCGCGGAACACATCACATCCCTCACGCAGAGAATCTCGTCGTGGACGGGGAACGACACCCGCCCCCTCGTCTACCGTCAATCAGAAGTCCGGCCGGACCCGTTGTTCGACAACGTCGTGGCCGACGGCATCCCCGTCCTCATCGGGTCGGGGTGGCTTGAACGGCGCCTCCGCCTGATGCGGGCAGAGTCATGCCTCCCTCAGCCGAAGGCCGCCCACCACTAGGTGTGGCGCCCAGGCCGGCTTTTGCATGGGGGCCGGGTCTCGCGGTCGCGTTCTGCGCACTCCCCTATCGATCCCGACAACCCGGGTCTACGATCGGCTCATGTCTGCCCCGCTGGACGCCTATGCCAGGGCCTTGGACCGCGCGCGGTTCCATGCGTTCGAATGGCTCCGCTCGGTTCCGGAACGTCCCGTCGGCCCCACGGCCGACGCCGATGCGCTGGCTCCCCTGTTCGCGCGGCCACTCCCGGACGGCCCCACCGATCCGGCCGCCGTCGTCGACGAGCTGGCCGAGCTGAGCGAACCCGGGCTGATGGCGATGCAGTCCGGCCGGTTTTTCGGCTGGGTCATCGGCGGAACGCTGCCCGCGGCCCTCGCGGCAGACTGGCTGGTCAGCGCGTGGGACCAGAACGCAGGCATGCGGTTCGCGACGCCGGCAACGGCCGCGATCGAGGAGGCCGCGGGCGGGTGGCTCTTGGACCTACTGGGCCTGCCGGCGGGGTCCGACGTCGGATTCACCACCGGCGCGACGATGGCGAACTTCGCGGGCCTCGCCGCCGGGCGGCAGCACGTGCTGACGGAGGCGGGCTGGGACCTGGACCGGGACGGGCTGTGCGGGGCGCCACGCGTGCGGGTCTTCGTGGGCGAGGAACGGCACGCGGTCATCGACCTGGTGCTGAAGTACCTGGGACTGGGGGCACCCGTCGTCGTGCCGGTCGACGGCGAGGGCCGGCTTTTACCAGACGCGCTCGCGGAGGCGATGGATACGACGCCGGGGCCCGCACTGGTGTGCCTGCAGGCCGGAAACATTCATTCGGGCGCATTCGATCCGATGCGCGAGGCGGTCGAGGTGGCGCACGCGCACGGGGCTTGGGTACATGTCGACGGGGCCTTCGGGTTGTGGGCCGCGGTGAGTCCGCGCTGGGCGACACAGCTTGACGGGCTGGAGACGGCGGACTCGTGGGCGACCGACGCGCACAAGACGCTGAACGTCCCCTACGACTGCGGGATCTCGGTGGTGTCCCGGCCGACGGCGGTGCGCTCGGCGCTCGGCGTTCACACCAGCTACCTGGTAGCGGACGACCACGGTCCGGGCGACCCGCACGAGAAGGTGCCCGAGTTGTCGCGCCGGGCGCGCGGCGTTCCGGTGTGGGCGGCGCTGCGCTCGCTCGGCCGGTCCGGGACCGTGGAGCTGGTCGAGGGCTTGGCCGAGGCGGCCCGATCGCTGGCGGACGGCATGGGCTCGATCCCGGGCGCGGAAGTGCTCAACGACGTGGTCTTCACCCAGGTGTGCACGAGCTTCGGCACGGACGAGCGCACCCGGGAAGTGACGCAGCGGCTGATCGCGGACGGAACGGCGTGGATGTCGGGCTCGCGCTGGAGGGACCGCGACGTGCTGCGGATCTCGGTGAGCAACTGGGCAACGAATGCGGAGGACGTGCGGCGCTCCGTGGAGACCGTGGCTCGGGTGGCGGCGCTGGTGCCGTAGGAATCGGCGCGTTTCCTAGGTGGACCGGTCCGGTCAGGGATTGGCTCGCACGGCAGCTGTGCCAGTACAAGCATTTGAAGGAAAGGAACCCAGAGCACCACGCTTGGGTTGCGCGCGGACGTTGCGTCGCCCGGGGGCCTGACTGCGAGCCCCTGCTTTCTGGTCGCTGGGTGCGACATCCCGGACCATAGCCGTGGCGGCGTGCGGCATACTGGGTCAACAAGCACCGGCTGCACCATAGGGAAGGCAAGCATGCGCACGTTCGGGGTGGAGGAGGAGCTCCTGATCGTGGACGCCCGGACCATGGTCCCGCTGCCGGCCGGCGACTGGGACCCTCCCCTGGGAGAACGGTCGGATGCCGACGGACACCAGTTGACCACCGAGTTGCAGCAGGAGCAGATCGAGGTCGTCTCCCCGCCCCAAACCACCCTGGCAGGGCAGCTTGAGGCGATCCGCCACGGCCGCGCCCTGGCCGACTCTACGGCGGCCGGAATCGGCGGACGGGCAGTGGCCCTGCCCATGGCACCGGGTCCGGTGGTTCCGCACCTGGTTCCCGAGCAGCGCCACCGACGGATCGCCGAACAGTTCCGGTGCGTAGCCGACGAACAACTCACCTGCGGCTTCCACGTCCACGTGGCGGTGGAGTCCCGCCGGGAGGGCGTCGCCGTGCTGGACCGCATCCGCGTCTGGAACCCGGTCCTGCTGGCGTTGAGCGTGAACTCCCCGTTCCGGAAAGGCGCCGACAGCGGGTACGCCAGCTACCGCCACCAGGCCTGGTCGCGGTGGCCCACCGCCGGCCCGACCGAGATCTTCGGTACCGCCGAGGCCTACGACCGCCAGTTGCAGGCCCTGCTTGACAGCATGGTGCCGCTGGACGCCGGAATGCTCTACTACGACGCCCGGCTCTCGGAACGCCACCCCACCGTGGAGGTCCGCGTTGCCGACGTCTGCCTCGACGCTGAACACGCCGCCGTCATCGCGGCCCTGGTCCGCGCCCTCGTCGAGACCGCCGCCAGGGAATGGGCCGCCGGCACCGAGGCACCCCGTGTCCCGGTCGCCGTGCTCCGCGCCTGGACCTGGCAGGCAAGCCGCCACGGTCTCGAAACCCACCTCGTCGACCCAGCTACCGGGGTCCCGCGCCCCGCCGGTGACGTCGTGTTCATGCTTCTGGACCTGTTGAGGCCGGTCCTGGCCGAATACGGCGAGGAGCAAACCGTGGAAAGGGTGGTGGCCGACATGCTCTCCCACGGCACGGGGGCGCAGCGCCAGCGCAAGGCCTATGCGCCGCGCAACGACCTCCGCGACGTCGTGTACGCGGCCCTGGCAGCGACGCACCGCAACCAGTAGAGCGGTCGCCGCCACAGCCACCGCAAAAAGCCCGCGTACATATGGGACCACAGCGTCGCTGAACGGAACATCGGGCGTTGCCCTGGGGTCAAACGTGTTCCCTGTTCCCTTGAATGGGAGCCGTCGCAGAGACACGCGTGGAGTGGAATGGCCGAGACCTCCCGGTAGCCCCGAACGGTCGGGGCGCGTCCGTCCCGCTTGAAGCCTCGGGACTGGTCACCTGTCCGCCGCGTGGGGACGTCACGCAGGCAGGCGGGTCGCCGTCGTCCGCACCCCTTGTGAACTGTGTGGCCACCGGCGGCGACCCCCGCCAGACCAGAGCCGGGGAGCTCGCCGAGGGCAAGCCCGTGACCATCGGCGCCGACGACAGCGTCGAGGAGGCGATCGCCACGATGAAGGAGCACCAGGTGCGCCGTCTACCGGTCATCGACGGCCGCGACTTGGTCGGCATCCTCAGCCAGGCGGACATCGCCCGGACCTACCCCGAGGACCGCGTCGGGGACCTCGTCGGATTCATCTCCATGGATACCTGAACCGACACTCCGCCGCCCGGGTCTGGAGCATGCTGGTGCCGGCGTCCACGCGCCCTCGGGACGGCGCCGGGACATGGGGCTTGGAGGCGCCGGAAGCCTGTACATGGGCGCGCCGCCGGTCCTAGTCTGGGCCAACCAGATCGGTAGGAAGTCCGCGACGCCACCGAGCGCGAGGACCTCTCCCCCGGCGATTCGACGCCGTTCGACGGCCGCACCCAACAGAGGAGAACCCACGGAAACCCGATGCACCAATCCCAGCCGGAGAAATAGGCTTGCACCTACGGCCGTCTCGCTAAGTCTGGTCGCCCGCTCGAATGTTCGTTTCCTCCCGGTGTTCACGCAGGTCTACACAATCTTCGGAACGGACGAGCGCACCGGGGGGCATGACGCAGTGGCTGATCGCCGACGGAAGGTTGTTGATGTCGGGCTCGCGCTGGAGCACCCCGACTCTCCGAGGATGGCGCGGCCGAGCTCGTCCTCGGACTCGTCTGGGGTTTGCTCGTCGTGTCAGTCGTGCACCCGCTGCTCAAGCTGCTGCCGTTCGGAAAGGACAAGGGCGGGCACCAGGAGGGCGACGTCCGCGCCGCCGTCGCGCCGTTACACGCCGGCTGGCACCTTGAGGAGTTCCGTCAGCGGCACGGCGGGGTCGGCGGCGGGCCCGGCGGGGAGCCGTCCTCCGGTGCGAAGCGCGGCCTTGACCGCCATGAAGTCCCGGGGGTTGTTGATGCAGTCCGCAGCCAGGATCCTTCCGTCCCGATAGTAGAGGACGGAGAACCGTTCCGTCCCCGGGTTCCCGCGCAACACCACCTGGTCGTGCCCCGCGGAAATCCCCGCGATCTGCAGCTTCAGGTCCCCCTGGTCCGACCAGAACCACGGCACCGCGTCGTACGCAGCCTCCTCCCCCATCAGCGTGGCGGCCGCGATCCTTGCCTGCTCCGCGGCGTTGGGCACGCTCTCGAGCCGGATCCTGGCCAGCGGGCCGCGGGCGGCGCCCGGCAGCGGCATGTTGGCGCAGTCGCCGACGGCGACGGTGGCCCCGTCCGAGCACAGCATCCGGCCGTCGACCACCACGCCGTTGTCCACCTCGAGGCCCAGCCCCTCGGCAAGCGCAGTGGAGGGCACGACGCCGATCCCCACCACCACGATGTCGGCCGGGACAACCGTCGCCCGGCCCTCGCCGGCGGGTTCCACGGAGGCTCCCGCTTCCCCTCCCCCAGAGAGCCGGACGCCGGCGACACGCCCGTTGTCGCCTTCGAACGCCTCGATCCGGGCATTAAGCACGACGTCGATGCCCCTCCTGCGGTGCGCTTGAAGGTAGAACTCGCTGGTCTGCTCCGAAACCGCACGCCCGATCAGCCGCGGAGATGCCTCGATGACCGTGACGGCCGCTCCGGCCTTCCGTGCGGCGACGGCGACTTCCAACCCGATGAACCCGCCGCCGACCACGGCGACCGTCGTGGCAGTGGCAAGTTCGTCGGCGAGGGCCACGGCGTCGTCGGCCGTGCGCAGGTAGCGCACCCCGGCGAGGTCCGCGCCCGGCACCGCGATACGTCGCGGGGAGGCGCCGGTGGCCAGCGCCAGGCGGTCGAACGCGAGCGCACGTCCGGTTGCCGTCCGCGCCAGACCGCCACCAGTCGCCGTCCGGCCGATCCGCGCGATCGGGTCTCCCGTGAACAGGTCGATACCGTTCGCCGCGAACCATGCCGGGACGCGCAACTCGATTGACCGGGTCGCCTGGTCCTGCTGGTCTGGCGATTGCGGGGCGAGCCACCCCTTGGACAGCGGCGGTCTTTGGTACGGCGGCCGCGCCTCCGCCCCCACCAGGGTGATGGGTGCGTCCCAACCCGCCGCCCTGAGCGCGGCCGCGAGCTCCACCCCGGCTTGGCCTGCGCCGGCGATCAGGACACCGGCTCCACTGTCCCCGCCGCTCATTGCTGGCACTCCGGCACGCTGACCGTTAGCCCGTCGACCGCGGGCAGCTGGCAGGAAAGCCGGCTGCCGTCGAGCCGCTCGGACGCGGTGCAGTCCAGCATGTCGTCCTCGTTCGCGCCCAGGGGCGGCAGGACGACGTCGGACCTTGGTTCGACGTAGACGTGGCACGTGGCGCACATGGCGTTTCCGCCGCACTCGGCGACGATGCCGGGGACGTTGTTGGCCACGGCCGCGCGCATCACGGTCTGGCCGGGTTCGGCGTCGACCACCGCGGACGCCCCGTCCGGCTGCAGGAACGTGAGACGCTGCGTGGAGCCGGGCCGGGGCGCGGCCCCGGACATGGAAGCGGTCGTCTGAGACATGTTGCTCTCCTTTGCTCTGCGGGGGCCCTCAGGCCGCCGGGGTCAGTCGCAGCGGCAGGTGCTCCAGACCGCGCAGGGTGTTGTTCAGTTGGATCTCGGGCTCGCCGACCAGTTCGATCCGGTCCACCAGCCGGGCGAGGGCGCCGAGCAGGCACTCGCCCTCGAGGCGGGCAAGCATCTGGCCGAGGCAGGCGTGGACGCCGAAGCCGAAGCCCACGTGCCCGCCCGCGCGGCGCGTGATGTCGAACTCGTCCGGGCGTTCCCACTGTCGCGGGTCGCGGTTGGCCGCTGCGAGGAACATCAGAACCTTCGCGCCTTCGGGCAGTGCGACGCCGGAGACCTCCGCATCCGCGTTCGCCGTCCTGAAGAAGGTCTGCACCGGCGAGGCGTGGCGGATGGTCTCCTCGAACGCGGCGCGTGCCAGCGACGGCTTGTCCTTGAGCAGTCTGAACTGTTCCGGGTTCGCGGCCAGGCAGTGCAGCGCCGAACCGATGCCGTGGACCGTGGTGTCCACGCCGGCGGACAGGAACGAACGCAGGAGCCGTGCCTGATCCTCCTCGTTGTAGCCGGCTTCGGCAGCCGAGGCGTGCAGTTGGGCGCCGAAACCGCCGGGTTCGACGTTGCCGGGCGTGCACTGCTCCATGATCCAGCCGGCGGCCTTGGACCCGCGCTCCATCGCAGACTCGTAGAGGTGGTTGATCGGGCCGAACGTGTTGAAGACCATGGATCCGTAGGGCAGCAGGTTCTCGCGCCCCTCCTGCGAAAGCCCGACCCAATCGGGGAAGACCTGCAGCGGGTAGCGCTCGGCAAGGTCGTGCACGCCGTCGACCTCGCCCCGCGCGGCGACCTCGGCGACCATGGCGTCGGCCTTCGCCTGGAACCCCTCCTTCATGGTCCGCAACAACTTCGGGTTGAGGATCCTGGTCACCACGCCGCGGGCGGCCGTGTGGTCCGGAGGATCGGCCTCCAGCAGGAGCGACGGTGGACGCCACGGCTTCTCCTTCGCGAAGTCGGAGAGGCCGACGCCGCGGGAGGACACGAAGGTGCCGTGGTCGGCAAGGACGCCCGAGACCTCCCGGTGCCGGGCCACGGCGTACACGCCGTAGCGCTCCAGCCAGACCACCGGTCCGGCGTCGCGCATGGCGGCGTGGCCGGCGTAGGGGTCGCGCAGGAAATCGTCGCTGAACGGGTCCAGACTTAGGGAGGGGACGCCGGTGGGGGCGGGGGCGGGGCCGACGGCGATGGCGGCACCGTGGGCTCCCGCGCTGTTCACGGAGGTGACTGCGGTGATTCGGGTCATGGCTGGTCCCTTCAACTGTCCGGCGGGTTAGTTGGCGGCCACGAGCGGCGCGACGTCCAGCGGGGCGTCGATGATGCCGTATTCCTCCATGAGGTCCGCGGCCTTCTGCAGCTGCTCCTGGTCCAGTTCGCCGGCGAAGCGCGGCATCTCGATGGCCTCGACCACCTCGGCGGACACCTTGGTGTAGGTCGGCACCAGTTCGACGAGCGCGTCCCGGTCGCCTTGGAGCTCCTCCGTGGACGCGACGATGGCTGACTGGAACGCCTCGACCGCCTCGGGGTTCTCCTGGGCGAACTTTTCGGTGGTGACCCAGCCGGCGACGGGCATGTCGGCGATGGAACCGTCGAACAGGTCGCCGATCTTGGTGAACCCCGCAGCCTGCGCGCCGGCTTGGAACGGCTCCACCTGCCAGGCCGCGTCGACGACACCCTTCTCGAGCGCCCCCTGCATGTCCGGGTACGGCATCTCGACGAACTTCACGTCCCCCGGCGCCAGACCGGCGTCCAGCAACAGCGAGTTCACGGCCACCGTGCCGATGTTCTGCAGGTTGTTGACGGCGAACGTCTTGCCCTTCAGGTCGGTGACGCCCGCGATGCCGGAATCCGGCGCGACGAAGATGCCGTGGTCGGAGTCGCCGACGTCGTTCCCCGCCACGAGGCGGATGGGCAGGCCCTGCTGGACGGCCAGGAGCGCGGAGGTGTAGTTGGTGTACGCGAAGTCGATGCTGCCGGAAACCAAAGCGGGGATCGCGGCCGCGCCGCCCTGGGTCTGCACCAGTTCGACGTCGATCCCCTCCGCCTCGAAGAGTCCGGCCCGGTCCGCGTGCACCGCAGTGGCGGTGTGGACCAGCGGGAAGTAGCCGACCTGGTGGGTCTCGGTCTCGCCCGAGTCGTCGGCGGACTGTGCCGTTCCGCCACATGCCGAGAGTGAGAGCAGCAGGGCGGAGGCGCCGATGGCAAGAAAGGTGGCGAGGTTGGTATGGGCGGTGCGGAGTGCAGACATCTTTGTCCTTCCGGAGGCCTGTCGCCAGGCTGGTCGTTGATGCGCTCAACTATGCTGTGGGTCACAGTCAGTCGACAGTCCTTTTTCCGTTGAAAGGAAGAGATGGCCAAATCGTCCGCCGGAAGATCGTCATTGAGTCGCGCCATGGGTGTGCTGGCCGCATTCGACCTGGATGCCGTGTTCCTGTCCGTCTCGCAGCTCTCCGCGCGCAGTGCGCTGCCACTGACCACCACGCACCGGCTGGTGACCGAACTCCTGGAACTGGGGCTGCTGGAGCGCCAACCCGACCGCACCTACCGGCTCGGGGTGCGCCTCTGGGAACTGGCATCGAAGACCCCGGGCGCCGTGGGGATCCGCGAGGTCGCCAAGCCGCACCTGCTCGCCGTGCATTCGCGGGTGGGGCAGCACGCGCAACTGGGGGTGCTGGACGGGCGTGAGGTGGTCTTCCTCGAACGGTTGTCGACCAGGGAGGCGGTGGTCAACTACACGGTGATCGGCGGACGGCTGCCACTGCACGCCTCGAGCAGCGGACAGGTGCTGCTGGCTCACTCTTCCGCCGAGTTCCAAGAGGAGATCCTCGGCTCGGAGCTCGCCGCCTACACGGCGAACACCGTCCACCGCCCCGCGGAGCTCCGCTCCCTCCTTGGCAGAATCCGGCACGACGGCTACGCGGTGGCGGACGGCTTCCTGCACGAGAGCGCGCGCGGCATCGCCGTCCCGGTGCGCGGGGTGAACAACGACGTCGTCGCGGCGATGGGGGTGGTGGTGCCCAATGACGACGCTTCGCCGATGCCTCACGTCAGGTTGCTGCTCGCCGCCGCGGCGGCGACGTCGAAGGACCTTCTGGCCGCCTACTCGCCGAGCTCGGAGGACGACGCGCGGCGCGCATTCCGGGTCCTCATGCGTTCGAGTCCGGGGCCGCACTCCGGAGGGCAGGCGCCGCCCGTTTCTTGACCGGTGAGCATGACGCGTTCGCCTTCTAGTTTTCATAATATTTTGACGCTAAAGTCTGATAAGCCTCATAATATTGGAGAATCAGATGGGCACCTCATTGTCGGCACCGACACTTGAAGCACTCCAGTCGCTCGGCCGTCACATCTCCGTGGAGCGCCGGCAGGCCCGCTGGACCCAAGCCGAACTTGCCGAACGGGCAGGCATCTCCACCGGCACGCTCGCGGCCGTCGAAAAGGGCTCGCAGTCTCCGTCCATCGGTACCGTGTTTGAAATAGCGACGCTGCTGGGCATACCCCTTGTGGCGGCCAGCGAACCCGCTACACGCCGGCAGCTCGAAGAACGCCTGGCGGTGTTGCCCACACGGGTGCGCCACCAGGTGGAGATTGATGATGACTTCTAAGGCCTACGTATGGATCTGGCTCCCTGGGAATGCCACCCCCGTGGTCGCTGGAGTGCTTCAGGCAAACGGAAGAACCCACTCCTTCACCTACGGTCGCAGCTACCTCGAACGTGCTGACGCCATCCCGCTCTATGCCCCGGAGCTGCCTCTGCAACGTGGTACGCAGCGGCCGGATCCCTCGTGGGACGCCCACGGCTGCATTCAGGACGCCGGACCAGGCTTCTGGGGTCGCCGGGTCATCCTGGCCACACATTTCGGGCACTTGAACCACGAAAGCGACACTGACGACCTGCCCTTTCTCGCATACCTCTTGGAATCTGGATCCGATCGCATCGGTGCCCTCGATTTCCAGGCTTCACCCACGGGAAGTCGAAGCGCAGGGCGTCGTTGATCGCATCGTGTCCACGATCGAGGATGGCTGGGACGAGGTGGCAGACGTCGTCGGGCTGACGCTATTGGAGCGCAGGCGGCTGAAAGGCGGGGCGATCCTGAACCCCTCGATTTTCTATACCGACTGAAGGCGCCCCTCCGCCTCAGACCTCCCCGAAACCGGACGCCACCAGGTCGGCGAGGGCGTCGACGGCGTCCCTGCCGTCGGGGTCCGCGGTGGCGATCTCCACGTCGCGCCCGCGGACGAGCCCCTGAGCCATGATCGCGAGCACGCTCGTCGCGTCCTCGCCGTTCACGGTGGTCTGGGACGGGAAGGTGCTGGCGAGCCCTGCGAGTTCGGCGGCCGGGCGCGCATGGAGGCCTGCCAGGTTCACGACGGTCACCAGCCGCGAGTACGCGGCGGGCCCCGTGGATCCGTCGGCCGGCGAGGTGCCGACGGCCGGGACAGCCGCCATCGAAACGGGGGCGGCCGGAACGGCGGTCCGGGCGGCCGCCGCAACCGCGTCGCGGTCCCCGCCGCTCTGCGCCGCGACGGCGGCGGCGACCCCGCCCTCCACGAGCGGGGCGTCGACGATCCCCACCCGGGACCGTTCGTCGTCGTCGAGGAAGTCCAGCGCGGTCTCGGCGGTGAGGATGGCGGAGCCCAGGTCGCAGAGGATGACCGCGCCGTCCCCGGAATCGGCCCGCGCGATGGCCGCGGTCACGAGGTCGAAGCTGGTGCCGATGCCGCCGTCGTCCATTCCGCCGGCGGCCACGAGGGCGACGTCCGGCGCCATCTGCCGCGCCAGATCCACCAGTCCTTCGGCGATCTTGGCGCTGTGGGAGACGAACACGAGGCCGACGGTCATGGCGCCGCCACGCGCCCGGCGGCGTCCGCCGCAGCCCGGAGCAGCAGGGCGGTCGACTGGGCGCCGGGGTCGCGGTGCCCGATCGCGCGCTCGCCCAGGTAGCTGGCGCGCCCCTTGCGCGCGACGAGGGGCTCGGTCGCCGCCGCGCCCTGCTCCGCCGCGTCCGCCGCGGCCGCGAGCACGGCGGCGGTGTCCCCGTCCTGCCCAACGGCGGCATCGGCGGCGTCGACCGCCGGGGTCCACGCGTCGACCATGGTCTTGTCGCCGCTCTCGGCCTTCCCCCGGAGTACGACGCCGTCCCTCGCCGCCCGGAGCAGCGTGGCGATCGCGCCGCCGTCGAGTTCGGGCAGGCCGGCCACGGCGCCGGCCGCTTTCAGGTACGCGGTTCCGTACAGCGGTCCCGCCGCCCCGCCGACCGTGGAGATGAGTGTGGTCGCCACGAGCTTGAGCACGTCGGCGGGGATGGCCTCGGCCGGCAGGTCCTCGAGCTTGTGGACGACGGCGGAAAAGCCGCGGTCCATGTTCTCGCCGTGGTCGCCGTCACCTATGTCGCGGTCCAGGGTGTTGAGCTCCATCCGGTTCTCGGCGATGACGGCGGCGCTCGTCCGCACCCAATCGATGGTCCATTCGGCACCCAGGCTCATCGGGTTTCCTCTCCTCGGTTGGCGGTCACGGCTCGGGTAGCCGCGGTTCAGCGGCCCCAGCGCAGGGCGGCGGTCTGGACGGGCGCGTCCCAGAGTTCGGTCAGGGCGTCGTCGAGCTTGAGGACGGAGAGGGACATCCCCTGCATCTCCAACGCCGTCGTGTAGTTGCCCACGAGCGACCGTGTGACCTCGATCCCGCGCTCGGCGAGCGCCTTCGCCGCGTGGCGGTAGGCGATGTACAGCTCGAGCTGCGGGGTCCCGCCCATCCCGTTCACCAGGAGGAGCACCTTGTCCCCGGACGCGAAGGGGAGGTCCTCGAGGATCGGACCGAGCAGGCGGTCGACGATCGCGTCGGCCGGCTGCAGCTTGGCCTTCTCCCGCCCCGGTTCGCCGTGGATGCCGATGCCGATCTCGATTTCGTCGTCCGCCAGCGTGAAGCTCGGCTCCCCCGCGTGCGGGACGACGCAGGGGGCGAGTGCCACGCCCATCGAACGGACCTGGCCGATCACCTTCTCGGCGACGGCGGCCACCTCGTCGAGGGAGTCCCCGCGCTGGGCGGCCGCGCCGGCGATCTTCTCAACCAGCACCGTGCCCGCCACGCCGCGGCGGCCGGCGGTGTACAGCGAGTCCTGGACCGCGACGTCGTCGTTCACCACCACGCTGCGGACCTCGATGCCGTCGGCGCCGACGAGGTCGGCGGCGGTCTCGAAGTTGAGGACGTCACCGGTGTAGTTCTTCACGATGTGCAGCACGCCGCGGCCGCCGTCCACCGCCGCCGTCGCGGCGACGATGGGATCCGGGGTCGGAGACGTGAAGACGGCGCCGGGGACGGCCGCGTCCAGCATCCCGTATCCGACGAATCCGCCGTGCATGGGTTCGTGGCCACTGCCCCCTCCGGAGACGATGCCGACCTTGTCCGAGGGGGCGTCCGCCCGCGCGAGGTACAGCGGATCGGCCGACGCGCGCACGATGTCCGCATGCGCGGCCGCGAATCCCTCGACCGCCTCGGTGACCACGTTCTTGGGATCGTTGATGAGCTTCTTCATGGGAGTCTCCTGTTGCGCGCGTCGGGACCGGGACCGTTGGGGCAGCCTGCCTTCAACCTATCCGCCACGTGCCCGCGGGGGGAAGGGGGCGTGCGCCGGACGGACACGCGGCACGCCGGCCGCCTCAGATCTTCGTGGACAGCGCTCGGAGGCGTGCGCGCGACTGTGCCACGACGCGGTCCACGATCGGGTGGTGCCAGCCTTCGGCGGCAGCTGACTGCGCAACCTGCCCGAGGGAAGCCTCGGCGGCTTCGAGGGTCCCGTTCACTATCCGCCGTGCCAGGGGCACGCGCATACCCCAGGTCGCTGCCTCTTCGACGAGCGAGGATCCGGTGACGTCGTCGATAAAGGCCTCCCCGCCGACGTACAGGGAAAGGTCTTTGGTCTGGTCTTCCCAGACCGAGGTCGGCACGACGTCGTTGGCGGGAGCCAGCCGGACGTGTGTTCGCTCCAGCAGGAGGGAAAGATTTCGAACGTGCATGTCGCAGTTGCCCAGCACCATGTTGACCGTGAGGAGTTCGAGCAGTTCCCGCAGCGCGACAGGGGGGGGAAACGTCGCGTGGTCGCGGAGCAGCCGGGCCATGTCGATGAGCCGGGGCGCCGACGCGGGGCTGTTCTGGTACTTCTCGCTGCCGCCGAGGGCCTGCCCGAAGTCCTCCTGGTGGATGCGGTGGACGGTGCCGTCCGGGCCGGCCTCCCGGTCGAAGCGCGTGACCAGGATGGCGCGGCTGGCGCCGACGGATACGACCCGCGTGTCGGCGGCCGCGGCGGTGACGCCCTGCTCGTGGCACGCCTGGACGAGGCGCATCCCGAACACCTCGGCCTCCGGGATTCCTGCCCATTGTTCGGTCCCGTCACCCATCAGCCGTGGCGGTTTGAGGATGTGCGTGGAGGGCGCCCCGTAGAGCGGGACGCCGATGCGGTCGCCGTCGACAACGACTGCGAGCTTTCCCTGGAGGCCGCCGAGGCTGGAGCGGACCCCCGGCCCAACCTTCGCCGTGATCGTCGTGGCCCTTGCGGCCTCGGTATTCATCCCCAACGTCGCCCCCCAGGCACTGTTCACCGCCCTAGCTATCTCCGCCCTGGCATCTGGTGCCTCCAGCATCCTGGAGGTCGTCTACCCCAACGAACTCTTCCCCACTGAGATCCGCGCCACGGCAGTCGGCTTCGGCACCGCGATCAGCCGCGTGGGTTCGGCGGCCAGCACCTACCTCATGCCGGTCGCCATCATCCGCTTCGGCGCCTCCGGGGCCCTCCTGATCGGCGCGGGAATCTCCCTGATAGGACTCGTGGCGACCTTCATCCTGGCCCCGGAAACAGCCAACCGCTCCCTCTCGGACGCCGCCGGCGACTCAAGCAACAAGCAGCAGAACCCAAAAACCACGACCGAAGCAGCCCACCCAGTAAGGAACCCACGTATGAGCAAGCACCAGCCCATCGGCCCGGCTGAAGCAACCAAGGTCCCCCGGTTCGCCGGGCTTGGCACCTTCGCCCGCCTCCCACAGATCGACGCCGTCCCGGACTACGACATCGCGGTTCTCGGCGTACCCTTCGACGGCGGCACTTCCTTCCGCCCCGGCGCACGCTTCGGCCCCGCCGCCGTCCGCGAGGCCTCACGCCTGCTGCGCCCCGGCTACCACGTGGAACTCGACGCCACCCCTGTCGAGGCGGTTCAGGTGGTCGGCGCCGGCGACGTGGCCTGCACCCCCTACGACATCGGCAAGGCCGTACAGCAGATCGAGGAGCAGGCGCTGCCACTGATGGCCAAAGACAAGCGCGTCATCGCGGTCGGCGGCCCTGTTCATCAACCCGTTGGCGGGTTCGGCCCCGCTGGTGAACCCGCCGCTCCGGAGACGGTCGCGCCCCCAGCCGCGTTCGACGCTCGGCCGATGCTGGAAGTTCACGACGAGGAATGGGTGAAGCCGGAGATCCCATACCGGCCTGAGCCGTCCAGGCACCAGCGCCCTGCACAACCGAACGCCCAGCGTGCGGGGCAGCGAACTGGCCAGCGCCGGAACCGCCCGGAATGGTCCGGCGGCCGCAACGTGGACAACAGCCGCCGATCCTTCTACCAAACTCCCGCGGTGAGCGTGCAGACCTCGCCGACACCATCACCCGCACATATGAAATCACGTGTACTTTGAGCCCGTCATCGCGTCCCCCGATCAATGCGACAGTTGCCTAAGTTTGGGACCCGCCCCTACCATCCCATCACCGCAGTGAGAAGGTCGTCTCGCGATCAGCGGGTATTGAAACACGCAGGCTTCCTCAAGGGGTCCGGCGCTGAGGTGCTTATCGGGATTGACGCTGCGCCCCGGAGAGCGGGTCGCTTATGCTCGGGTACGCGGTGCCGGCTGCGCCTTCAAGGCGTCGGGCCAATCCGTCCGCGGCCCGACGTATGGACGGTGCGTACTGGGCCAGGTCGGTCCTGAGGCCGTAGCTGACAATTCCGATTGCCGCTTGGACGATGCCACCCACCAGGACCGGGGCGGCAAGGGAAGTGGATCCGAGCTGATATTCCTGGTGGCTCTGGGCATAGCCGTGCTGGCGGGTCTGCGCCAACTGTCGCAACATTGTTCTCCGGTCCGTAATGGACTCCGGCGTGTATCGGGTGAGGGGCAGGGCAAGGATGGCGTCGACGAAGGCCTCCGGACTGAAGGCCAGCAAAGCCTTGCCAACGCCCGTGGCGTGTAGCGGTATGCGGGCTCCGATGCGGCTCTGTAGGGGAACGGAAATCTCGGACGTGAGTTTTTCGATGTAGATGGCATCCGTTCCGTCGCAGACGGCCAGCTGCACGGTTTCGCGGCAGTCGTATTGGAGGTTGAGTAGAAACGGCATGGCTGTCTCACGCAGTCGGCCGTGGACGGGTGTCAGCAGGCCCATCTCCCACAGTCGCACTCCCAGCCCATAGCGGCCGGCACTGTCCCGGTCGAGGAAGCGTCCGTCTTCGAGCTCACCGGCAAGGCGGTACACGGTCGCCACGGGAAGCCCGGCCCTACGGGCGAGCTGGCTGAGCGTGAGCAGTGGATTTTCGACATCGAAGGCGGCCAGTACGGCCAAGGCCCTCGCGGTGACGGACTTGGCCGAGCTCTTGTATGGCTCCTCACTCATCACTGCCCTTCCTTTTGGCGCTGGCCATGGGGACCGCGTCGGTGCCGGGTGCCGGAGGCGCGCCGTGACGGGACGCGGAGGCCAGGATGGCGGCAAGGCTGCGGGCAGCCCCCATCAGCTCGGGGAGCATTGTCCCGAGGGAAGCCCCAGGCGCGGCGGTGCCCGCGGACCTCGGCGGTGTGCTCAGGGACAGGGCCATGGGTGGGCGGCCTTCGGCCCGGATCGGGACGGCGTATTCGACGTGCCCGGCGGCGTCGGATAGCTGCGCCCATCCTCGTTCCCCGGCAGCGGCGACGCTCTCCTCCACCCGGGTGAACTGGGCTCGGGTCAGGGGCAGGGCGCTCCTGGCCGCCGGGGCCATCCCTCCCATGAGGACATGTCCGGCGGCAGAATCCCCCAGCGACAGGGTCGTTCCGGGTCCGGTGCCGGGGGCGCTGGCGCCGTTGGCCAGGACTTCCTCAACGCAGAGGGCCCGCTCTCCGTTGCAAACGAACACGCGGACCATCATCCCGGACTTCGTCGCAAGACGAAGCAAGAGGGGGCGGGTTCCCATGCCGATCACATCGTGCGTGGGGGCGAGGATCCCCAGTTCCCAGATCTTGGGGCCGATGGCGTAGCGGCCGGAAGGGTCCCGCTGGACGGCCGAGATGGCCTCGAGGTGGTTGAGCAGGCGGAACGTCGTCGCCACCGGGAGTCCGCTACGGCGGGAAATCTGCGACAGGGTCATCTGGCGATGCGCCATATCGAAGGACATGAGCACCGCGAAGGCCCGTTCAGTGACGGACTTCCCCGGGGAAGCGGCATCTGCACCCGCCATCGTTCTCCTCCGCTGAGTCCCGTCGGCTATCACGAACACCCTAACCCTTGTTTCATCTGATGAAAAGCACAAATTGTCCATGCTCGGACCGGGTGTCACCTCAGTCCCCCGTCCAGAATTCTTTTCGCTCAGTGAAAAGACTTCTGGTGATCGGTGTCACACCTTCTCACACTGGAAGCCAGTCCCGTCATCCCGACACCCATGGACGCGAAGGAGCAGTCATGACCACCACGGACAGCGAAGTGAACGAAAACTCAGTACCAGCGGAGAAGAGCCCGCAGGAACGCAGTTTTCCGGATCCCTACGAAATCGAGACACCCGAAGGGGCCGACGGGTGGGAGGAGATGTACGCCTACCACAACCGCTTCCTGCCGACGCGCGGGGCGGAAGACTCCTCCAAGACCTGGTTCCGGAACTCACTGCACTACCCGGAAGTCTCCTACCCGTTCGACCAGGTCACCATCGACGGCGCCTTCACCGGGACCGGAGTGACGAACACCCGGGTGTTCGCGCTACCCCCGGCCAAGGGCCTGGACGTTCGCGTCATCAATGGCTACACCTACATGTCGACGATCCCGAGCCCGGACGACGAGGAACAGGCGCGGCGGGCCGAGGAGTTCGGCAAGCGCGCCGGCTACTACTTCGAGAACTGGGACACCCTGTACGCCGAATGGGAGGGACGCGTCACCGGCGCCATCCGGTCTGTGCACGAGCTGGAGGTTCCGCCGCTGTCCGAATTCGAGGCCATCGAGCGCGTCACCGCGGACCGCGGGCCGACCCAGGGCAATCTCCTTCTGACCGCCTACCACCGCCTATTGGAGCACGGCGACCAGATCTGGACCCTGCATTCGGAATTCCTGAACCTGGGTTACGCCGCGTACCTGCAGTTCCTGACCCTGTGCAAGGAGCACTTCCCGGAGATCGACGACCAGACCATCTCCCGCATGGTCAGCGGCGTCGACGTCCTGCTCTTCCGTCCCGACGACGAACTGCGGGCGCTGGCCCGGAAGGCCGAGGATCTCAGTGTCGGCGACCTCGTCCACGCCGCCAACACAGAAGAGGACCTCCTCGCCAGCCTGGGGGGCTCCGAGGCCGGCAAGGCGTGGCTGGCCGCCCTCGACGAAAGCAAGGACCCGTGGTTCTACTTCTCGTACGGGTCCGGGATGTACCACTCCCATCGCAGCTGGATCGACGACCTCCGGCTCCCCATCCAAGCCATCGGGGACTACATCGTCCGCCTGCGCGGCGGTGACGACCTGCGAAGGCCACTGGACAAACTCCAAACCGAACGCGACGAACTCGTCGTGCACTACCGCTCGCTCCTGGACGAGGAGGACCTGCCGGCCTTCGACGCGGCCCTCGGCCTTTCCCGGACTGTGTTCCCCTACGTCGAAAACCACAACTTCTACGTTGAACACTGGTTCCTGACGAACTTCTGGAACAAGGCCCGCGAGTTCAGCCGGCTGCTGCAGACGTGGGGCTTCTGGGACGACGTGGAAGACATCTTCTTCCTACGCCGGGCCGAGGTCGAAGAAGCCATCGTGGACCTGCAAATGGCTTGGGCTGCCGGCGGCAAGCCCCAAGGGGGCTACCACTGGCCCGAGATCATCGAGCGGCGCAAGGAAATCTACACGGCGCTCAGCAATTGGAACCCGCCGCCGGCCCTGGGCCCGGTGCCGGGCGAGGTCAACGAACCTCTTACCATCATGCTCTGGGGCATCACCCCAGAAACCGTCGAACGGTGGCTTACCGCCCAGGAAGGCGGCAGCAGCCGGACACATCTGACCGGGTTCGCCGGATCCTCCGGAATCGCCGAAGGCCGTGCGCGCGTAGTGCTCCGCCCCGATCAACTGGACACCGTGCAGGAAGGCGAAATCCTCGTCTCCCCCGTGACTAGCCCGAGCTGGACACCCGTCTTCGGGCGCATCCGCGGCGCAGTGAGCGACATTGGCGGCATCATGTGCCACGCGGCCATCGTCTCGCGTGAATACGGACTGCCGGCGGTCGTCGGCACCGGATTCGGCACGTCAACCATCAAGACCGGCCAGCTGATTCGCGTCGACGGCGACGCCGGAACCGTCACCATCCTGGACGAGACCGCCGACGCCTGACAGAAGCGCCGGGCCCTCGCCCCGCAGACACGCCATCCGCCGGCAGCGGATCACACGCGCTGCCGGCGGAGCCGATACCCCCCAAGTAGGAAGAAGACCGTGGGAAAGTACACAAGGAAATTCAACGAGCTCCGCAGCACCGACCGGCCGCTGGTCGGCGGCAAGTGCGCCAGCCTGGGCGAAATGGTCCAGGCCGGGCTGCCCGTGCCCGACGGCTTCGCCGTCACGGTGGAAGCCTACGAGGACTACCGCGACGACTCGGACCTGCGTGAACAGCTCCTGCGGATCGTGCTGGGGGCCGACGCGCAGAACAACGCCTCCCTGCAGCAGGCGCACGACGAAGCCGTCGCCCTGATCCTGGGCCGCGAGCTGCCGCCCGCCATCGAACAGGAGATCCGGGAAACGTACCTGCAGCTCTCGCGGGAAACCGTGCAACGGCGCGGCACCGGCGACGCGGACCGCACGCCCGTCGCGGTGCGCTCCTCGGCCACGGACGAAGACGGCGACGCCGCCAGCTTCGCCGGCCAGCAGGAAACCTACCTGTGGGTCGTTGGGGAAGACGACGTCATCGCCAAGGTCCGCGAATGCTGGGCCAGCCTGTACACGCCGCAGGCCATCGCCTACCGCTCCAGCATGTCCGCCGCAGAGGCCTCGGAAGCCTCAAAGATCTCCGTGGCCGTTCAACTGATGGCCCATGCCGACGTCGCCGGCGTCACGTTCACCGTCAGCCCGCGCACCGGTGACCGGTCGATCATCGCCATCAACGCCAGCTGGGGGCTCGGGCAGTCCGTCGTTTCCGGCGAAGTGACCCCGGACGAATACTGGCTGACCAAGATCGGCCCCACCCTGACCAAGAGCCGCATCGCCTCCAAGGCCCACGAATACGTTCCCGCCCCCGGCGGCACGGGCGTCGAGTTCCGGGCCGTGGAGGAATCCCGCCGCGACGTCGCCTGCCTCAACGAAGCGGAAGTAGTGCAACTGGCCGACATCGCCCTGCGCGTGGAGAACCACTACGACTGCCCGCAGGACATCGAATGGGCGCTGGAGCACGACGCCGACGGCAGTCCCAAGGTCATGCTGCTGCAGTCGCGCCCGGAAACCAACTGGAAAAAGCGCAAGGAAGAAAAGAGCAAGAAGACCACCACGGCAACGTCCAACCTGCTTGGATTCGTCGCCGCCGCAACGAAGGGCAACACCAAATGAGCACCCCGTCCACACCAAGCTGGCAGGACGTCCTCGACCTCGTCACCCAGCTAGACGACGGCGCCTACGAATCCGCCTCCGTGGACTTCGGCGACGTCTCCGTCCGCCTCTCACGCTCGGCGGACACGCCCCCCGCCCCGCCGGCCGGGGCACCGCCACAGTCCCCCGCGCCGCCAACAAACGCGCCGGCCCCCGCAGCCGCCCCCGCCGTTGCCGAACCGGCGCCGGCGGCCCCCGCTCCCGCGGAGCCCGCCACCAACAGCACCGTCGTCACCGCCCCGATCATCGGCGTCTTCTACCGCAGCCCCTCCCCCGGCGCGCCCCCCTTCGTCGAACCCGGGGCGGCCGTTGAAGCGGACACCACCATCGGCATCATCGAGGTCATGAAACTGATGAACCCGGTCACCGCCGGCACTGCCGGAACCCTGACCGAATTCCTGGCCGCGGACAACGCCCAGATCGAGTTCGGCCAGCCGCTGGCCGTCGTCGCCGAAGAAGCATCGCCGTGAACGCGCCGCACGGGACGAAGAGGCCCGTGGTCCTCGTCGCCAACCGGGGCGAGATCGCGGTGCGCATCATCGCCGCGGCACGGAGGATCGGCGCCAGTCCGGTGCTGGCCGCCAGCGCCGCCGACTCCGACTCGCTCGCCGCGCGCCTGGCAGACCGGATCATCGTCATCGGGCCCGCGCAGGCCGGCCGGTCCTACCTCCGGCCCGAGTACGTCGCCCAAGCCGCCGTCCACGCCGGGGCGGACCTGGTCCATCCCGGCTACGGGTTCCTCAGTGAACAGCCCGAACTCGCCGAACTCCTCGAAGCGGAGAACATCGCCTTCGCCGGCCCGCGCCCGGAAACACTGCGTGCCGTCGGCGACAAGAGCAGCGCACGCCGCGTCGCCGTAGCGGCCGGGGTCCCGGTGGCCGTCGCCGTGGAAATCGACGACCCGGGCGCCGCCGCGCAGCTCGGCGACTCCCTCGGATACCCGCTGTTGATCAAGGCCGTACACGGCGGCGGCGGCCGTGGCATCCGCCTCGTGCGCGACTCCGCCGAACTGGCGGAACTCGCGCCCCAGGCCGCGGCGGAGGCCCAGGCGGCGTTCGGCAACGGTTCCCTGTACCTGGAGCGCTTCTACCCCGCGGCCCGCCACGTGGAGGTTCAGGTGTTCGGCGATGGGAAGGGCGGCGTCCAGATCTTCGGGGACCGCGACTGCTCGGTCCAACGCAGACACCAGAAACTCATCGAGGAATGCCCCGCCCCCGGACTCTCGGAGTCCCGCCGGTCGGTGCTGCACGAAGCATCGCGGGCACTCGTTCGGGCGCTGCAGTACCGGGGTGCGGGAACCGTCGAATTCCTCGTCGACACCGAATCCGAGGACGTCGTCTTCCTGGAGATGAACGCCCGCATCCAGGTAGAGCACCCCGTCACCGAGGAAGCCTTCGGCATCGACCTGGTCGCCGCCCAGCTGCGCCTCGCCCTCGGCCAGGACCCTCAGCTCCCGGACGTCCCCCCCGTCCCGCCGACCGTCGCCATCGAAGTGCGCATTAACGCCGAGGACCCCGACAACGATTTCCGCCCCAACCCTGGCCTGATCACCGACGTGCACTGGCCCGAGGGCCCCGGCATCCGCGTCGATACCCACGTCCGGGCGGGGTACGCGTTCCCGCCCTTCTACGACAGCCTCATGGCGAAGCTGATAGTGCGCGCCCACAGCCGCAGCGCGGCGGTCGAGGCCCTGCGCTCCGCCGCCGGAGCCGTCGTCCTGGCAGGGGTCAAGACCACCCTTCCCCTGCACGAATTTGTCCTGTCTCACCCCGACTTCGTCCACGGAGGGATCAGCACCTCATGGTTCGCCCCCGCCTGGGAGCAGCGAAACGCCCAGCTGAAGGAGGCCGTCAGATGACCGCAACCGCTACCCCGCAAACACAGGCCGACGCCCAGGCCCAGCCCGAGAGGCCGCAAAAGACCATCCGGTTGGTGGACACCAGCCTGCGCGACGGCAACCAAAGCCTGTGGGGCGCGACCGGGCTGACCACCGGAATGGTCGAGGCGGTGGGCCCGCTGCTGGACCAGGTGGGCTACGAAGCCATCGACTTCACCAGCTCAACCAACCTGTCCATGGGCGTGAAGTGGCACCGCGAAAACCCCTGGGAACGCATCTCACGCATGCGCGAGGTCATGCCCGACACGCCGCTATCGGCCATCACCACCGGCATGCGCTTCATGTCCTGGGACAAGGCCTCCGAAACCGTGATGCGCATGGCCCTGCGGATGCTGGCCTCCCACGGACTTCGCAGGCTCCAGATCGCCGAACCCATGAACGACGTCGCGTCCCTCCTGCGGGTGGCCCAATGGGCGAAAGAGGAAGGGATCGAACAGGTCGCCGCGGCGGTGACCTTCACCGAAAGCCCCGTCCACACAGACGAAAGCTACAGCCGGAACGCCAGCCTCTGCAGCGCCAACAAACATGTCGACGCTGTCTACATCAAGGATCCGGGCGGACTGCTCACCGTCGAACGAACCCGCCAACTCGTCCCCAGCATCCGCTCCGCGGCGGGGACCAAGACCCTCGAGCTGCACAGCCACTGCACCACGGGCGCCGCCTCCCAGCTGTACCTCGTTGCCGCCGAACTGGGCGTCGACGTGCTCCACACCGGGCTGGGCCCGCTCTCAAACGGCACCGCCCAGCCCGGCCTGGAAAACCTCGTTGGAAACCTGGACGCCCTCGGCATTCCCGTCCAGGTCAATCGAGAAGCGGCCGCCGCGGCAGCCGACATCCTCTACTCCATCGCCAAGTCCCAAGGCCTCCCGGCCGGTGTCCCCACCGAGTACGACCTCAGCCCCCACGTGCACCAGGTACCCGGCGGCATGATGTCCACGCTCAAGCGCCAACTCGGGGAACTGCGAATGCTCGACGAGCTGCCGGCAGTCATCGAGGAGGCCGGGCGCGTCCGGGCCGACCTCGGCTACCCCATCATGGTCACCCCGTTCAGCCAGTTCGTTGGCAGCCAGGCACTGATGAACGTCCTTGCCGGCAAGGCCGGCCAGGAGCGCTACAGCCGCATCCCCGACGAGGTCGTCAGGTTCGTCCTGGGCAACTTCGGGGCGCCGGAAGGGGAAATAGCCCCCGAGGTGATGGAGAAGGTGTCCGAACTGCCCCGGGCCAAGGAACTGGCCGAACCCACGGCAGAACGGTCCCTGGCCGAACTCCACGAGGAGTACGGCCAGAAATTCGGCCGGCAGCTCACCGAAGAGGAACTGCTGCTGCGGATGGTGCTCCCGGGAGACCAGGTCGACACCATGTTCGCCGCCGGCCCCGCGCCCCGGTGGACACCGGCCGGCGCCCGCCGGGCCGCGCCCCCGGTCACCACCGTCGCGGAATTCATCAGTGCGGCCCACGAACTCCCCAAGTGGAAATACCTAGCCGTCAGCCGCGGCACCGAAAAGGTCGAACTGCGGCGCACACAAACCGGAGGAACCCCATGAACCGGACCGAACTACGCGCCCGACTCGCGCACGTCCGCGGCGTCATGTTCGACATCGACGGCTGCCTGGTCCTCTCGGACGGACCCAGCGGACACGGCGGCAACACCCTCCCCGGGGCGCGGGAAGCCATCGAACTGGTCCGCAGCACCGGCCGCAGCATGGCGGTGTTCACCAATGGATCCATGCAAACACCGGCACAAATCGGCGCGTCCCTCCGGTCCCACGGGCTCGACGTCCGCGACGACGAAGTGCTCACCCCCGCCGTGGTGGCCGCGGAAACCATGGAGTCCCTCTACCAGGACCGGCCGCTCCTCGTATTCGGCGGCAACGGCGTCCAATACGATTTCGAGCGCCGCGGCCTGAACCTCGTCGACCTGGAACGGGCCATCGCCGGCGAACCCACGAACGCCGCAGCCGTCGTCATCGGATGGGACACCGCCTTCGGCAAGGACAAACTCCAGGCCGCAGCGGAGGCCGTGCTGGCCGGCGCAGAGATCTACTGCACCTCCGACGCACCCTCCTTCGCCTCCACACACCGCCTGAACGTGGGCGTTTCCGGCTTCATCGCCGCCGGCCTCAGCCACGTCACCGGCCGCCCCTACCGGGTCCTCGGAAAGCCCTCCCAGGAAGCCATTGCCGTCCTCGCAGACAGGCTGCGGGTCCCGCCGCCCCAGATGCTCATCATCGGCGACGACCTCACCCTCGAATGCAGGATGGCCCGCACCGCCGGCGCGCTCGGCGCCCTGGTGACCACCGGAACGCATTCCGCCGCCGATGCCGCAACCACCCCGGAGGAGCAGCAGCCCGACTTCGTGGTCGACAGCCTCTCGGACCTGGTCGAACTGCTTTCCCTCGCCTCCGAGGACACGCCCGCGCGCCTGGGATGACGTGGCGGCAAACGCCCGCCCCCACCGCCGAAACACGAAGGATAGGACAAAGATGTCGATTCAAAGCGCGACGGCCGGGCACCGCCCGGTGACCTGGAGGCCCACCGCCGAGCAGCAACACGGTTCACGGCTCTGGGACTTCATGGGCTGGGTGGCCGCACACCGGCACGTCAGCCTGGGCGACTACCGGGCCGCTTGGCAATGGTCCGTCGATGACCTTGCGGGGTTCTGGGACGCCGTGCGCGAGTACTTCAACGTGGTGGGCGACGGCTTCGACGGCCCGGCACTGGCCGAAGAGCGGATGCCCGGGGCGGTGTGGTACCCTAACGCGAAGCTGAACTTCGCCGAGAACGTGCTGCGCCACGCCCTGGACCCCGACATGGCCGACTCCACGGCAATTCTGACCATCCAGGAAAACGACTCCGTCACCGAACTGAGCTGGCGCCAACTCGAATCCCAGGTCTCGTCCCTGGCGGCACACCTCAGGCGCCTCGGAATCGGATCCGGAGACCGTGTCGCCGCTGTACTGCCCAACGTCCCGGAGGCGATCATCGGGCTGCTGGCAACAGCCTCCATCGGAGCCGCCTGGACCATCAACTCACCCGATCTCTCCGCCGCGGCGACCCTGGAGCGCCTGCGCCAGCTCGAACCCAAGCTGCTCATCGGCGTCGACGGCTACCGGTTCAACGGAAAGGACTTCGACCGGCTCCAGCACCTCGCCGACATCGAAGCCGGACTGCCCGGGCTGGAGCACACCATCCTCCTGCGGAACACCGCCCAAGAGCCCGAGGCCCCCACCGGCCGGCTCGACTTCACGTCCCTGCTCGCCGACCCGGCCGAACCAGGCTACGCGCGGGTGGCCTTCGACCACCCGCTCTGGGTCCTCTTCTCCTCCGGCACCACCGGCGCCCCGAAGGGGATCGTCCACGGCCATGGCGGCATGACCCTCGAGGCGCTCAAGGGGACAGGCCTGAACCAGGACATGGGCCCCGGGGAACGCTACTACGTCGCCGCGAACACCTCGTGGATGGTCTGGAACACGCTGGTCAACAACCTGATGTCGGGTGCCTCCGTGGTGACCTACGCCGGCTCCCCCATGTACGGGCGGAAAGACCGGCAGTTCGACATCATCGCCCGGACCGGGGCGACGATGTTCGCCACGGGCGCCGCCTACCTTTCACTCGTCGAAAAATCGGGCCTGGAACCGAGCCGGTCCTGGGATCTTTCGAAGCTGCGCTCCATCCTCTCCACCGGTTCCCCGCTGCCCGATTCGACCTGGCTGTGGGTCCACGACCACGTCAAGCAGGTGGTCCACCTGGGCTCCGACACGGGCGGAACCGACATCTGCAGCGGCTTCATCGGATCCAACCCGCTGGAACCGGTCCACCTCGGCGAGCTCCAGGGACCCCTTCTGGGCGTGGCTGTCGAAGCCTGGTCCGACGCCGGAGAACGGGTCGTCGGCGAGGTAGGCGAAATGGTCATCACCCGCCCCATGCCATCCATGCCGGTGTTCTTCTGGGGCGACGAGAATGGGGCCCGGTACCGGGGATCCTACTTTGAGAAGTTCCCCAGCATCTGGACCCAGGGCGACTGGATCACCGAAACCCCCACAGGCGGGTTCGCGGTGCACGGCCGCTCCGACTCCACACTCAACCGGTCCGGCGTCCGCCTCGGCAGCGCCGACATCTACGCGGCACTGCAGCATGTGCCCGAGGTCGTCGAATCCATGGTCATCGGCCTCGAGCAGACAGACGGCGGCTACTACATGCCGCTCTTCGTCGCCCTCGACCCCGGTTGCCAGCTGACCGAAGAACTCAGGAGCAAGATCAACGGCACCATCCGCCAACTCACCTCGGCCCGACACGTCCCGGACGACATCATTGCCGTCCCCGCCGTGCCGGTAACGCACGCCATGAAGAAAATCGAGGTGCCCGTCAAGAAACTCTTCACCGGGCACAGCCCCGACTCGGCCATCAACCGCGGATCTCTCGCCAACCCCGAAGCCGTCGACTGGTTCATCGACCGGGCACGGCTGTACCTGTCGGAACGCCGCGAATAGGACCGGACCTGCGACGACGAGAGCCCCACCCCGGGGCAACGACTGGAGGAACCGGGGATGCCGAAGCACGATCATGCGCGCATCGTCAGCGCTATCGACGCCGACGATGAGTGGCTCCAGCGGTTTCCAACTGCAGACGCACCTGGTGGGCCCCACACCTGTGCCCGAAAGGCTTCCGTGCTACCTGACGCCCCGATCATGAACCCGTTGGCCGGTCCGGCCCCGCTGACGAGCGCCGCCCCCGGAGACGGTCGCGTCGCCAGCCGTGTTCGACGCCCGCCGGCGCCGGAAGCCCATGACGAGGAATGGGTGGAGCCGGAGATCCCGTACCGGCCGGAGCCGTCCCGGCAGCAGCGCCCTGCACAACGGAACTGCCCGCGCTCGGGCGGCCGCCAGCACCGTCAGGGATCCGGCGGCCGCGTCAGGGGCAACGGCCGCCGGTCCTTCTAGCAAACTCCCGCGGTGAGCGTGCAGACCTCACCGACACGATCACCTGCACATACGTAATGACGTGTACCTTGGTGACTTCAACGGCGACCAATACGTCGACGTGATAGCCCGCGACAAGTACGGCGCACTCTACCTTTACCCCGGCAACGGCGCCGGAGGCTGGAAACCACGAACAAAAATCGGCTCCGGCTGGCAAGGATTCACGAGCATCAGCGCTGCCGGTGACTTCAACGGCGACAACACGATGGACCTCGTCGCGCGCGACAGGTACGGCGCCTTATACCTGTACCCCGGCAACGGGTCCGGCGGATGGAAGCCACGGGCGAAGATCGGTTCCGGCTGGAACGGCTTCACTCACATCTTCTAGTCCCACCTTGCTTCCTACCGGGCTCATTCCCGCCACTCCCCCATTACATCGAGCTGCTTCACTGCCGCGAGTCCAGTTCGCCGGCCTCAAGTCTGAGCCGCTGCGCATACAGCCACCGCTGCAGGCCGCGTTCGACGGGTCCGCCGAGCTGCTTCGGGAGGCGGCCCTGATGGGCGAGGAACCGGAACACTGCTGTGTACCGCCGGTCCCGGGTAAACTCGCGGCCGCATTTGGGCGGCCGGCAGGAAAGCGGATCGCTCTCCTCAGCGCGCTCAACTGATGATTCTGAGCAGCTCGATACGTTCCGCGCAAGATGCCCGGAGGAGCGGTGCCCCGCCCCAGGAGACGCGATTGTTCCTTCCTGTGTCGTCACACCAGTCAAGGTTGTGTGGGTAAGCCTCCACAACGGCCTGCCCAAGTGCAGCCTCCCCCGGCACCTCGAAGGAGTAAGTGAACCCACCCCCATCATTCATTGGTGCAGCCGTCCGGACGATCCTTTTGCCGACAGCATCTGTGACCGTCACTTCCACCTTGGCATTCTGGCCGTAACGGGGGTCGCACTCCGAACCCGGAGCTTCGACAGTCACGATGTCCCCAATTCGCGCACACGTCGGGCTCACCGAATGTATGGGTGGCAGGCAAGGAGGTGCCCCCAGTGTCGAAGGGCTGCATCCTGAAAGCGCAGCCACTACGAGAACCGCCGGCACGAGCAATTTTGGTGCCAGCGATCTCATCTCGATCCGGGGCCACTTGCTCCGCCGCTCCATTCCCTGATTATCAAGGTGCCGGAATCGCGGTTCCAGATGAAAAGCAATTCTTCTCCGTATCGTTGCGGGCAACGCGGCCTCGGCGCCAGTAACGGATTCATACTGAGAGCAGCGGGACTCGATTCCTGCGAGGAGGGGGAAGCCTGTGGCTGGTGTGCGGCGCAGTAAAGTAATGGTCTGCGCACTCGCAACTGTCTTGTTGACCGGGTGCGCCGCGTCGGAACCGCCAGGGGCGGCAACCGCTACCTGGCAGTTGGCTTCCCCTGGGGCAGTCTCTCCGGGTTCCCAGGAGTTGGATGTCGCTGTTACGCGGCTGGGATGCGCCGGCGGGAAGACCGGCTCGGTGTTGGAGCCCCGGGTGAAGTACGAGTTGGACCGCATCTTGATTCGCACGAATGTCGTCGCAGTGGACGGTGCCCAGGAATGTCCAGGGAATGATGCAGTCCCCGTCACCATCAACCTGGAGGAACCGGTGGGTGACCGCCAACTGGTTGACGCCGCCTGCCTGGACACTGAAGCTACGGACACGATCTTCTGCACGGATAACGGCGTCCGATGGCCGGCGACTCCCCGCTGAGTCGCTCGGGAAGTGGTTCAGCCCGCGCCACCCTCGTGGCAGGATGCTCCTATGGGGGAGCAATGAGAATACTCATCACTACGGCGGTCATCTCCGCCGTGCTTATCGGCTTCACCGCGTGGGCGCTATCCGGAATCACCATTCTCGAAAGTGTCGCCATCCTCGCATTGTCGCTGCTGATCGCGCTGGCGCTTGACCAGCAGCGGGAGAAGGACGTGAAGCTAGGGACCGACGATACGGGCCAGCGGCATCATGGTGGGCGCGGCGGCGGCGGACTGATCTGAGGGGCCGCCCGAGCTCCTGCGCAGGACCGTCGCTGGTCAAGCGGTCCAGCCGAGAAGCGCTCCGCCGGCCCACATGGTGAGGACCCAGGTCGCAACTGCAATGACGGGAATGAGCAGCATCCAGTAGGACCTGCGTAGGGCCAAGCGCACCCCGATGACGGTGAGTGCGAGCCACACCACGAGGAGGCCGATGACCGCCCAGCCCGGTGCGATGAGCCCGCTGACCAGATACAGGTAGCCGGCGACGAGTTGTGAGGCTGCAGCGACCACGGCGGCCGCCACGAAAACCCACGATGTACCAGCTGATCTGGTTGCCCGGCCGGTCGCGTCCATGGTGATCCTCACGTTTGGCGGAAACATGCTACCTGGTTGTGGGGCGGTGGAGCTCTCTTTTCGGTTTCTTGGCGCGCGCGCCTATCCAGGCACCGACGGCCACCAGAATCATCAGAATGATTCCGATGATGGTTCCGACGATTGTTCCGATCCCATAGGACATTGCCTCCTCGCCCGATCCGGCCAGCAAGTGTCCGCGCTGGACGTCGAACCATATGGCGGCCGTCGACATCAGCAAGATCACTGGTATTTGGGGCAGTCCGACCAGCAGGGAGGACTTACCTGTTAAGCGTGCGCACCGGAATCGGCTGACCAGGTAAGCGGTGAGGGGAGCGGCCAAGACCAGGGCGACGAGCCACACTGGCGGTACTGCTTGTGTCGTGGAGGGGCTACGCAGCACCATAGGGAGAAACACGAGCGCCGTGGCAGATGCCGACGCTGCTGCCGGCCATACGGCACCTCGCAAAACTGTCATCCCAGGCGAACGATCAGTATCGCTGGAGCTGCCCATGTCAGCCTCATCTCGGCTCACTTGATTAAGTGTTCTCAGTGTACGCTTCGCGGCCCAGTAGAGCGCCGGTTGTCAGTGCTTAATCCCACCACTCTCCCAGCGCCTCGAGCAACCCAACCTTCCGTTCATCCAGCTCTCCGGACTCGAGCTTGAGCCGCTGCGCATACAGCCACCGCTGCAGCCCCCGTTCCTCACGCCCGCCGAGTTGTTTCGGGAGGCGGCCCTGTGCGGCAACGAACCGGAACGCTGCCGTGTAGCGCAGGTCCCAGGCTAGCTCCCGGCCGTGCCTGGGCGGCCGGTACCGTGGCCGGTCATGCAGGACCAGGCGCCGCCCAAAGACGGACGGGTCGAGGGCTTCACGCTGCCGGAGGCGGTACCGGACCCCCTCGAGCTGGTCGCTGCCGAGGAACGCCTAAGCTGCTACCGACGGTTCTGCGAGGACGTCCCGGAGGATGCCCAGCCCATGCTCACATGCGAGTACAGGGAGCGCCGAAGCCGGAGGACCAAACCGGAGCCCAGGGAACGTCCGGTGTGCCCTTCGTGTGGAATACAGCTCCCGGCGACGGGTATCTGCGACACCTGCGACTGACCCGCTGGCCTCCTCCCGGCTCCGGGCCGCCGCGCGCAAAGACCCGGATTCGCACAGCCCGCGACTCAAAGCAGACCACCAGCTGCTCTGGACGAAGGAGTTGCCCGCCGGGCAGATGTTCCGCCCGGCGGTCCCGGTGCTGGCAAAGGTACGTCGCTTCAACTACCTGATGTTCGAGCAGACCCCCGATAAGAAGTTCACGGTCAGCAGTGACGCCATCACCAGTTCCTACACCACATGGATGAGACCGAAAGCCCTGGTCGAAGCCCGGAACCAGCTGACGGATGACCAGCAACTCCGCTACTTGAACCCGCCGTACACGATCGGCAGCGCCATGATCTGGCCGGTCAGGATGATGCACAAGCCCACCATGAACCAGTCCCGGGGTACGCGCCAGAAAATTGCAGACCGGATGGATCTGACCCTGGAGTGCATTCGGCGCCACTATGCCGAGGAGCCGGGCAGCCCCCTCGATGATGTCATCACCGACTACTCGGACTTTTTCGCGCTCTTCAGAGGGTTCCGCGAGTTCGTGGATTTCTTTCACTTCCAGGACCTCGTGAACGAGGACTACACCGGCATCAAGTACTTCCTGGACTTCAACAATTTCGAGCGCTCCGGGCTGCCGTCGTCGACGCCGGAGTACATCACCTACCGCGAGAACGTCCTCGACTTCATCTCGGCGCGGCGGACAAGGATGGCCGACTGGGTGGAGGAGAACCACCCCGACATCGAGGTCCGCCGGTAGCCACGAGCTGCACGGTCGATACAGCCACCGGTGGAATGTCTGCGCCATGCCGTACACGTGTGCAGCATGGCATTTGTGAATGGAATCCGCCCCACCATCGCCCTCGACATGGACGGTAATCTCTTCGACTGGAGCACGCGCTTCGCCGACATTCTCCTGGAGCTGGACCCCAGTTTCCCCGTCGTGCCCGAGTGTCAGCGGATGCACTTCGACTACTTCTGGGTGGACGGCGCCGACCGGAACGCCATCCTTACGGCGCTCAATCACCCGCGTCTCTATGAGGACCTCGAGCCCCTTCCCGGGGCCATCGAAGCGGCTCTGGAGATGGAGTCGATGGGCATGGATGTCTTCGTCGTTTCGACCCCCACCTAGACCAACCCGGGGTGCGTTCCCGGCAAGCTGGATGACCTCTCGAAGCACCTCGGTGAGGGGTGGGATAAGCGCCTGATTCTGACCCACGACAAGACCGTCGTGAAGGCGGACATCCTTGCAGATGACAAGCCCGTCATCACGCGCACTGTTGGCGTGTACCCGCAGTAGTGCGGCGGCATGCGATAGCTCTGGGATAGATGCGCAATTCGTGGATCCTGCCTTCGCTACACCCCGCACCCGACGGATCACGCGCGCGGGGCGGTTGAACGCCCATTCGTCACCCGCGACTGCACTCGGC
>NZ_JBIMER010000026.1:0-26325 GCF_051262515.1 Arthrobacter arnarulunnguaqae
GCATCTACGGGGAGCGGCAGGTTCCGGGGCTACTGTTGAAGCATGGACGGAATCTTTTCGCATGCACCCACGCCGGATCCACCCCAAGGCGAGGCCGGAGCGGGTAGCCCGGAAGCGATCACGCACACCGTGACGGTTCCCGTGGAACCGGACCAGGCCTTCGAGGGGTTCACCGAGTACATCCACCTCTGGTGGCCGGTCGGGACGCATTCCACATTCGGCAGCGGTACCACAGTCGCATTCGAATCGGGCGGCCTCGTCGAGGAGGCGGAGGACGGCCGGCAGCACGAGTGGGCCAAGGTGGTCGAGGCCAGGGCCGCTGAGCGTCTGGAGCTGGCGTTCACGTTGGGAGTGGAGCAGCACCCTTCCACGCGGGTGGCACTCGAATTCAGGGATGCCGCGCCCCGCGGTACGAATGTCACCTTGACCCACGATGGCTGGGCGGCGGGGGAAACGGGCTTGGAACAAGCCGCCAAGTACACGGACTGGCCGGAGATCATGGGCTACTACGCCCGCTTCATGGGCGCGTCTCTGACACCCTGATTTGCTCGTTCAGAGTGCTCCACGGTGGGGAGGTGCGAGTGGAAGCGATGGAGCGGTCTCCACCATTCGCCGTACTGCGCGGAGCCCCTGAAGCCTCGGTGTGGCCTTCGGTGCGCGTCCACCGGACCGGCGTCGGCAACCTGCAGTCGTGACCCGGGTAGGGCGCTCCGGCGCAATGGGCGACGATTAGTGAAAACCGCGAACTACCGGTAATATCGATGACTGTTGGAAAACACCGGGGTGTGGCGCAGCTTGGTAGCGCGCGTCGTTCGGGACGACGAGGTCGCAGGTTCAAATCCTGTCACCCCGACCATCACAAAAGGCCGGTTCGAAGAAATTCGAACCGGCCTTTTGCGTGCCCTGCCACCCGTTTTTGTATGCCGGTCACGAGTCTGGGCAGTGATTTGCGGTGGGAGACGGTTGCGGGGGGACTATGCCGGGGGAGCGGTGGATGACCGGGCGATGAATTCGGTCGGGAAGAACCCCACGGTCGGGTCCGACTCCAACTCGATCTCGCCCAGCAGGGCCAGGACCTTGCGGACCGCCGCGGCGCCCTGCCGGCCCGCGTGCTGCTCGATCGTCGTGAGTCCGAACAGTTCGCCGAGCTCGTGTCCGTCGATCCCGACCACGGAGAGGTCGCCCGGAACGGACAGCCCCAGATCCCGGGCGGCGAGGATCGCGCCGAACGCCATCTCGTCGGAGGCGCACACGAAAGCCGTCGGGCGGTGCCGTGGGTTCGCCAGGATGTTGCGGACCTTCTGGTAGGCGCCCTGCGTGCTGAAGTCCGCGGTAATGAGCCATTCCCGGCGGACCGGCAGGTCCGCCTGGTCCATCGCGTACTCGTAGCCGTCCTCGCGGGCCGAACCCAACTTGAAGTCCACCTCGAACTCCTCGGTCCCACCGACGAAGGCGATGTCACGGTGCCCCAGGCTGATCAGGTGCTCCGTGGCCAGCGCCGCGATATTGAAGTCGTCCACACGGAGGGTCGCGATGTCCGGAATGAAGCCGCCGATCGCCACCACGGGCTTGTTGACGGCCTGGAGCTGCGCCAATTCGGTGGGACGCAGCTTCAGCGTCAGCGTGACCACGGCATCGAGGCGCTTGCGCAGCAGCAGGTCGGAGAACACCGACTCGCGGTGCCGGTCCTGCCCGCTGGTGTTGTAGAGCGTGAGGTCGTAGCCGGCGTCGATCAAGGCGCTCGTTGCGCCCTCGAGAACGGTCGAGAAGTACCAGCGGCTGACGGTCGGCACGACAAACCCGATGTTGCGGCTGCGGCCCGACGCCAGGGACGACGCATTGTAGGACACCACATAGTCCAGCTCGTCCGCGGCGCGCCGGACCTTCTCCCTGCTGGCCTCGGAGACCTTGCCCTTGCCGCTGAGCGCCCTCGAAACCGTGGCCACGGACACGCCGGCCCGCAGCGCGACGTCCTTGATGCTGGCCACGGCCCGCTCCTTCTTTCTGCTATTGCCCGCTTCCGGACAGGTCCAGCCACACGGCCGCGTCCGGGGCGAGCGTGCGGCGCCCGTCGTCGTACCGCACGGCGCCCACCACGCTCTCGACCACAACGGCACCCGCCGGGAGCGCCACGGGGGCGCCACCGGCATTCAGGACGACGCCGGTCGTTCCGTTAATGTACGCGACGGCGTCCGGGGCGTCCCCATCGGGGTCCAGCCACGACAGGCCGCCATTGCCGAGGTCACGACTCCGGCGCTCGGCCAGTGCCTCGCGGTAGAACTCCAGCGTGGAGCCGGGGACGCCGGCCTGCGCGTCGCGGGCGTAGCCGGACCAGCTGTCCGGCGCCGGAAGCCACGAGGCGTCGAAGTCGCTGAACCCGAAGGTCGGCCCGTCGCTGGTCCACGGCAGCGGCACCCGGCAGCCGTCGCGGCCGATGCGCGCCCCCGCGGTGCGGTGGAAGGTTGGGTCCTGCCGGTACTGCGCGGGCAGGGACGTGTGGTCCGGCATGCCCAGCTCCTCGCCCTGGTACAGGTAGACGCCGCCCGGAAGGCCCAGCGTGAACAGGGTCGCGGCCCGCGCCCGGGCCAGGCCGAGGGCCTCGTCCGGTTGGGGATCCCCCGGCCCCAACCCGTCGCCGACGCGGACGTCGGTGCCGACGGCGCCGAACCGCGTGGCGTGGCGGGACACGTCGTGGTTGGAGAGCACCCACGTGGTCGGCGCCCCCACGGCGTCAAACGCGCGGAGTGAGCGCTCGACGACGTGCCTCAGGGCGCCCGCGTCCCAACCCGTGGCGAGGTAGGGGAAGTTGAACGTCTGGTGCATCTCGTCCGGGCGCACCCAGTGCGCCATGTGCTCCAGCGGATGCACGTTGGCCTCGGCACAGAGGATCGGCTCGCCGTCGTACTCCTCGAGGATGGTGCGCCAGCGGCGGTAGATGCCGTGGACCTCGGTGCGGCCGAACATCGGCGCGTCGGCGAACGGGAATCCTTCCACGGGGGCGCCGTCGGCGGTGCCGCCCCAGTCTGGCAGCCCCTCGGCCTTGACGAGAGCGTGGGCGACGTCCACTCGGAAACCGCCGGCGCCGCGGTCCAGCCAGAAGCGCAGGATCGACTCGAACTCGGCGTGTACGGCCGGGTTGTCCCAGTTGAAGTCCGGCTGGGTGGTGTCGAAGAGGTGCAGGAACCACTGTCCCGGATGTCCCTCGGCGGTGGTGGTGCGCGTCCAGGCACTGCCGCCGAAGTGGGACTGCCAGTTGTTCGGCGGCTCCGATCCCTCGTCGCCCCGGCCGTCGCGGAAGATGAACAGCTCGCGTTCCGCGGAGCCGGGCGCGGCCGCAAGCGCCGCCTGGAACAGCGCGTGCTCCGCCGAGCAGTGGTTGGGAACCAGATCGACGACGACGCGCACCCCGAGGCGGGCCGCCTCCGCGGCGAGGGCGTCGAAATCGGAGAGCGTCCCGAAGAGGGGGTCGACATCGCGGTAGTCGCTGACGTCGTAGCCGCCGTCGCGTTGCGGCGAACGGAAGAAGGGGGAGAGCCAGACGGCGTCGACGCCGAGCGCGGCAATGTGGTGCAGTTCGCGCGTGATTCCCGGCAGGTCGCCCGTTCCCGTGCCGGTGGTGTCCCGGAACGAGCGCGGATAGATCTGGTAGATGACCGAGCGGCGCCACCAGGCATCCTCGGCGGCGGGCGCGTGGATCACCTCTCCGGTCCGGAATTCCGCAACCGTGGCGGGGTCGTGCACGCGGTCTGGGGCGTCATTGAGCGTGGGCATGCGGACTAGCCTAACCGTCGTGACGCTTCCAATGGAAGCGGTTTCCGAGATTAAATAACGCTCTACCGCGGAGTAGGAACCCATAAACCCGGTATTTGGGCCTGAGTTGGGCGGATGGAGATTTGACCGTTTTCCGGTGTGGACGCCTTTCGTGCAAGCGCTTACACTGGTGGCACACATCACATTGCTTCCCTCCGGCCCAGGGCCGGACGGCACCATACGGCCCACGCACGGAGGCGGGCGGGGAGCGTCTGGCTTGAGAAAGGTTCCACCACATGAAGGCACGTACTGAAGGCACCGGCGCGATCACCCGCCGCACCTTTGCACTGGGCGCATTCGGCACCTCGGCGGCGTTGATGCTCGCCGCGTGCGGCGGCGGGTCCGAGACGGGAGCGGCCAGCAGCACCGCGGCCGGATCGTCCTCGGCGGCCCCGTCGTCGTCGACCACGCTGACGCTGTGGGTCGACGCCGAGCGTTCGCCGGCGCTGAAGACGATCGCCGAGAAGTTCAAGGCCGAGAAGGGCATTTCCGTCAAGCTGGTGGTGAAGGACTTCGCCGCGGTGCGCGACGACTTCATCACGCAGGCGCCCACCGGCAAGGGCCCGGACATCCTCATCGCCCCGCACGACTGGCTCGGCACCCTGGTGCAGAACGGCGTCGTCGCGCCGATGCAACTCGGCGACAAGGCATCGGAGTTCGCGGAGTCCTCCATCCAGGCCATGACCTACGACGGACAGGTCTACGGGCTTCCGTACTCCATCGAGAACGTCGCCCTCATTCGCAACACGGACCTGGTCGCCGAGGCCAACGAGTCCTTCGCCGACGTCGTCGCCGCCGGCAAGAAGTCCGTCTCCGACGGCAAGTCCAAGTACCCGTTCCTGGTGGGCCTCGACCCGAAGCAGGGCGATCCGTACCACCTGTACCCGCTGCAGACCTCCTTCGGGGCGCCGGTCTTCGCGCAGAAGGAAGACGGGTCCTACGACGCGGCCCAGCTGGCGCTGAACAACGAAGGCGGCAAGAAATTCGCGCAGTTGCTCATCGACATGGGCGACAAGGGCGAGAAGGTCTTCAACTCGAGCATCACCGGGGACATCGCCAAGGAGAAGTTCCTGGCGGGGGAGTCGCCGTACTACCTCACCGGCCCGTGGAACGTGCCGGACATCGAGAAGAAGGGCATCAAGTTCGCCGTCGACGCGCTGCCGAAGGCGGGCGACCAGGACGCGCAGCCGTTCATCGGCGTCAACGGCTTCTTCATCTCCTCGCTGAGCAAGAACGCGCTGGCCGCCACCGAGTTCGTGGTCAACTACCTCTCCCTCGAGGACGCCCAGGACGCCCTGTTCGAGATCGGCGGCCGTCCCCCGGCCCTGACCGCCTCGTTCGACAAGGCCGCCTCCGACGAGGTCATCAAGGCCTTCGGTGAAATCGGCGCCAACGGCGTCCCGATGCCGGCCGTCCCGGAGATGGGCGCCGTGTGGGCCGACTGGGGCGTCACCGAGCTGAATCTCATCAAGGGCAAGGAAACCAGCGCGGCCACCGCCTGGGACAAGATGGCCGGAAACATCGAAAAGAAGATCGCGGGCTAGCCCGCGCCGCGCCGGCTCGCCGCCCCCACGGCGGCGCGCCGGCGCACCCCGCTCCCGCTCGACTACGGCACCGGTCTGCCCGCTGCCGCCACAACGAAAGCGCAAGGAAACATGGCAGTCTCTGCACCGTCGAGAACGCAACCGGCCGGGCAACCCGGCAAACGGCGCCCCCGGGGCCGGCGGGGACCGGACTCCACCACGGGAACCCTCGTCAAGATCGTCCTGCTGGGCCTGGTCGACGCGGTCGCCGCGTTCGTCCTTCTCCAGCTCGCGGCCAGCGGCGAATGGCTCATCTTCGCCATCAGCCTGCTGGTCACGCTGGCGATCAACTGGATCTACCTGCGCCGCGGCGGTCTTCCGGCCAAGTACCTGGCGCCGGGAGTGTTCTTCCTGCTGCTCTTCCAGGTGTTCGTGATGATCTTCTCCACGTACATCGCCTTCACCAACTACGGCGACGGCCACAATTCCAGCAAGGAAGACGCGATCGAATCGATCCAGCTTTCCGCGCAGGAGCGGGTTCCCGATTCCCCCCAGTACGCCACGTCCATCCTCGAACGCGACGGCGAATACTTCCTGCTGGTCACCGATCCCACGGGACGCGTCCAGCTCGGCGGCAACGAACAGCCGCTGGAGGACGCGGTTCCCACCGGCACCGGACCCACCGGCGCCGCGACCGGCGTCGACGGGTATCGCACCCTCGAGTTCGCCGATCTGCTCGCCAGCCAGGACATCATCGGCCAGCTTGCGGTGCCCATCAGCGACGACGTCGAGGACGGGACGCTGCGCACCGCCGACGGTTCCAACGCCTTCGTGTTCAAGCCCAAGCTCAGCTACGACGAGGCCGCGGACACGTTCACCGACACGACCACCGGCGTCGTCTACTCCGACAGCGGCGAGGGAACCTTCACCGCGCCCGACGGCGCCGAGCTCGCCACCGGCTGGAAGATCGACGTCGGTTTCAAGAACTTCGAGCGCGCCTTCACCGATCCCAACCTCCAGGGCCCGCTGCTGCAGGTGATTCTGTGGACGTTCGGGTTCGCGATCCTGTCCGTGGCGACCACTTTCGCGCTCGGCATCTTCCTGGCGATCGCCTTCAACCGCGCTGACCTGCGCGGCAAGAGGGTCTACCGCATCCTCATGATCCTGCCCTACGCCTTCCCCGCGTTCCTGTCCGGGCTGGTGTGGTCCGGCCTGCTGAACCCGGAGTTCGGCTTCATCAACAACGCGCTGCTCGGAGGCGCGGACATCCCGTGGCTGTCCGACCCCTGGCTGGCGAAGTTCTCCGTGGTGCTCGTGAACCTCTGGCTCGGCTACCCGTACATGTTCCTGGTCTGCACCGGTGCCCTGCAGTCGCTGCCCGAGGAGGTGGACGAGGCCGCCAAGATGGACGGCGCCGGGCCGTGGCGGATCTTCCGCTCCATCAAGCTCCCGCTGCTCCTGGTGTCCCTGGCGCCGCTGCTGATCTCCTCGTTCGCGTTCAACTTCAACAACTTCAACGTGATCTACATGCTCACGGGCGGCGGGCCGCGCCTCGACGACACCACGTTCGACGTCGGGGCGACGGACATCCTGATCACGATGGTCTACAAGGTGGCGTTCGGCACCGGCACCGGCCGCGACTACGGACTGGCCAGCGCGCTGGCCATCATCATCTTCGTCATCGTCGCCACGGTGTCCGCGGTGAGCTTCAAGAAGACCAAATCCCTCGAGGAGATCAACTAATGGCTCCACAGACAGCTCCCGCCCCGCTGGCTCCCCGGCAGCGCACCAACGCCCGCGGCGAAGTCACGATGTCGTTCGGCCGGTGGACGCGCGAAAAGGGATGGCGCCACGCGGTGGCGATCCTCGCCACGATCTTCTCGGTCTTCCCGCTGCTCTACGTGCTCTCCGCCGCGCTGAACTCCACGGGGACGATGGCCGGCTCCAACGCGCTGTTCAGCCGGATCGACTTCGGCAACTTCGCCGAGCTGTTCGCGAACGAGGACCGCCCCTTCGGCCGCTGGTTCGTGAACACGCTGGTCATCGCGGTGACGACGTCGGCGCTGACCGTGTTCCTCGGCGCGCTCGCCGCCTACTCTTTCAGCCGGATGCGCTTCAAGGGCCGCCGCGCGGGCCTGCTGACGCTGCTGCTCCTGCAGATGTTCCCCCAACTGCTCACCGTGGTGGCGATCTTCCTGCTGCTGAACTTCATGGGGGACGTCATCCCGGCCATCGGGCTGGGCAGTTCGCTCGGCCTCATCATGGTCTACCTCGGCGGAGCACTCGGGGTGAACACGTACCTGATGTACGGGTTCTTCAACTCGGTGCCGGCGTCGCTGGACGAATCGGCGCGGATCGACGGAGCCAGCCACGTCCAGGTGTTCTTCAGGATCATCCTGCCGCTGGTCACGCCGATCCTCGCGGTGGTCGGGCTGCTGGCCTTCATCGGGATCTCCAGCGAGTTCGTCATCGCGTCCGTGGTGCTCACCGACCCCGACTCGCAGACGCTCGCCGTCGGCCTGTATTCCTATGTGGCCCAGCAGCGCTCGGAGAACTGGGGCGTCTTCGCCGCCGGAGCGGTGCTGGCCTCCGTCCCGGTGATGGCGCTCTTCTTGTTCCTCCAGCGCTACATCTCCAGTGGGCTGACCGCAGGCGGCGTCAAGGGCTAGCCCGCACGCACGCACGAACCCGCACCGCCAACCCGCGCCCCGGGTTAGGCTCGTGTGGCGACCCGCCGAACCAACCCGAACGGAACCGCATGATCTCCCAGCCCCACCACGACGGTTCGCCCCTGCACGTGGGGGACGCCGTCCCCGCGCTGGGTGCGCGCGTCCCCGTCAGGCTCCGGATTCCGTCCGCGTTCGGCGCGGTGGACGGGGTCTGGGTGCGCAGCATCCGGGACGCGGAGCCGCACTTCGACGCCGCGGTGCCGCTGGGCGAGGCCGACGGCTGGGCCTGGTGGGAGGCGGAGCTCACGCTTGCCACCCCGGTGCAGAACTACCGGTGGCTGGTTCGCTCCGGCGGCCGCCCGCACTGGATCAACGCGGAGGGCCTGTTCACCCGCGACGTCCCGGACGCGCAGGATTTCCGGCTCGGGACCTTCGAACCGACGCCGGACTGGGTCCACCGTTCGGTCATGTACCAGATCTTCCCCGACAGGTTCGCGCGCTCGGCGGCAGCCGGCGGCCGGGAGCTTCCGGACTGGGCCATCGCCTGCGACTGGGACTCCACCGACGTCGTCGGCCGCGGCCCGGAGACCCCGTACCAGTTCTACGGCGGCGACCTCGACGGCGTCCGGGAAAAACTGGACCACGTCCAGGGCCTCGGCGCCACCGTCATCTACCTGACGCCGATGTTCCCGGCCCGCTCCAACCACCGCTACGACGCGTCCGCGTTCAGTGGGGTGGATCCGCTGTTGGGCGGGGACCGGGCCTTCATCGACCTCATCGAGGAGATCCACGCCCGCGGGCTGAAGGTCATCGGGGACCTGACCACCAACCACTCCGGCGACGCGCACGAGTGGTTCCGGAGTTCGTTCCGCCGTCCGGGGGCGGCCGAATCCGAGTTCTACTATTTCTCGGAGGACAACTCGCGGTACGTGGCGTGGCTCGGGGTCCCATCCCTGCCGAAGTTCAACTGGAACTCGCCGGGGTTGCGCCGCAGGTTCATCCTCGACGACGACTCGATGGTCTCGCGCTGGCTGAAGCCCCCGTTCAACCTCGACGGATGGCGGATCGACGTCGGCAACATGACCGGCCGGATGGGTGCCGACGACCTCAACCACGAGGTTGCCTCCCTCATCCGCGAGCAGATGCGGCGCATCAATCCGGACGCCATGCTGCTGGCCGAATCGACATCCGACGCCGCCCGCGACTTCCAGGGCGACACGTGGCAGGGCGCCATGACGTACACCAACTTCACGCGCCCGCTGTGGCAGTGGCTGGCGGCCGACGGCGCCCCGGGAGTCGTCCTGGACCCGGTGGCCCCGCCCGTGCGGCAGACGTGGCCCGACTACTTCGGCCTGCCGCAGCGCGGACCCGACCGGATCGAGGGCGAGGACTTCCTGGCGACGCACCTGGACTTCGCCGCGGGGTTCCCGTGGGCCGTCCGGCTGGCCAACATGAACGCGATCGACACGCACGACACCGCCCGCGCCGCCTCCGCGGTGATCCCCGGGGGACAGCGCGTCGGCGTCGCCCTGCAGTTCACCCTGCCCGGCATCCCGATGGTCTTCATGGGAGACGAGTTCGGCCTCAAGGGATTCAACGGCGAGGACTCCCGCACGCCCATGCCGTGGTCGGACCCGGCCCGGATCCTCGAGGACCTCCGGCCGCTCTACGCGGAGCTCGCGGGGCTGCGCGGGGCGTTGCCGGCACTGATGGACGGCGGCATCCGCTGGCTCCACGCCGAGGGGGACGTGCTGGTCTTCGTCCGCGAGCACGCCGAGGGTTCGGTGTTGGTCGCGGCGTCCCGCGCGGCGTTCAGCGGCGTCGAGCTGCCGGCGGAACTGGTCGGCGCGGGCGCCCCGTCCCCGCTGTGGTCGACCGGGCGGATCGATGCCGCGACCCGCGACGCCCAGGGACCGGTCGTGGTGCTCGACGGCGACGGCCCGGCCGCCGCGCTCTGGGCGCTGCCCGGGGTGTGCGTGCCTTCCTAGTCCTGCTCGCGGAGGTCGACGACGTCCAGCACGCCGCTGGGCGGGTTGAGCATGATGGCGGCCTCGTCCCGGCGGTGGCGGAGGATGTTCTCGACGTAGGAGTCGACCGTCTCGGCCATCGGCACGTTCTGTCCGCGCTTTTCGGCGGTGTACCAGCGGTGCTCCAGCACCTCGTGGACGATCTGCGCCGGCTCCAGCTTGCCGTGGAGTTCTCGCGGGATGGCCTCGGTGATGCGGTTGAAGACGTCGTTGACCCACAGGGCGGCGGCCAACTCCTCGTCCTTGTCGGGGTGCCGCTTGGCGCGGTAGGCGTCGATGTCGTTGAGCAGCCGGCGCGCCTGGCGCTCCTGCACGTCCAGCCCGGTCAGCCGCATCAGCCGGCGCTGGTGGTGCCCGGCGTCGACGACCTTCGGCTGGATCTGCAGCTGTCCGCCGTCGCGCGTGGTCTTGAGCGAGATCTCGTCGACGTCGAAACCGAGGTCGTTGAGCCGGCGGATGCGCTCGTCCACGCGCCAGCGCTCGGCGACGTCGAACTTGTCCTTCCGCGTCAGCTCCGCCCACAGGCCGCGGTAGCTGTCCATGATCTGTTCGCTGGTGGCCAGCGGGTCCACCGTCTCCTCGATCAGGCCGGCCTCCATGAGGTCCATCAGCTCGCCGGCGATGTTCACGCGGGCGATCTCCAGATCGTATTCGCGCTGGCCGGAGGAGAGCTCCGGGTAGAGCTCGCCCGTCTCGGCGTCCACGAGGTACGCGGCGAACGCCTCGGCATCGCGCCGGAAGAGCGTGTTGGAAAGGGAGACGTCGCCCCAGTAGAAACCCACCAGATGCAGGCGCACCAGCAGCAGCGCCTGGGCGTCGATCAACCGGGTGAGGGTGTCGCGGCGCAACTTCTGGGAGAACAGCGCCCGGTAGGGGAGCGAATACTTCAGGTGCCGCGTGACCAGCACCGGGTCGAGGTCCTCTCCCTCCGGGGTGGTGCGCGCGGAGATGACCGCCACGGGCTCCACGCACGGCACGTCCAGCCGGCGCAGCTTGCGCAGCATGTGGTACTCGTGCCGGGCAATGTGCTCGCCGGTCTCCTTCACCGCGATCACGGAGTTGGCCAGGAGCGCGAACCGCACGACGTGCCGCGAGATGCCGCGGGGAAGCGCCGCCAGGTAGCGTTGCGGCCATTCCTCCAGCGTGATGTGCCATGGCAGGTCCAGCAGGGCCGCGTCCGACGTCGCCGAGGTGATGTTCAACGAACCGGTGGGCCGCGCGGATTCCTCGGGGGAGGTGTCGCGCGGCAGTTTGCCGCGTTGGCTGTAGTCGGTGGGTTCGTCGTGCCAGTTCGCGTTGTGGCGGGGCATCCGGTCCTCGGTCTCGTCGCTGGGTGGTGCTGGACGACGACGGCGGCCGCACCTCGGACTCGAGATGTGGCCGCCGTCGGCGTGTTGCGGGTGGGGGCGCCTGCCCGGCCCGCGGAGTGTGCCTGCGGCGGCTAGGCCGAGGCCTGCTCCTCCTCCGCCAGCGATTCGACGTCGGCGAGGCTCGCCTCCGGCGTGCCGGCGGGGGACTCGCCACCGAGGCGCAGCCCGGTGCGGACATCGAAGAGGTGGACGTGTCCGGGGCGGGGACGCACGTAGATGGTCTCGCCCTTGAACGGGGGCTTGCGGCCGTCGACGCGGACCACCATGGTGTGCTCCTTGCCGTCCAGCGTGGCGTGCCCGTAGACGTAGGCGTCGGCGCCGAGCTCCTCGACGACGTCGGCCTCGACCGGAAGGCCCTCGCCGTTCGGCGCGACCTCGAGGTCCTCCGGGCGGACGCCGACGGTGGCCGTCTTCCCGTTGGCGGAGGCCAGGATGCCGGCGTCGACCGGGTAGATGGCGTCGCCGAACTGGATGCCGCCCTCGACCGTCGGCAGCTCCAGCAGGTTCATGGCGGGGGAGCCGATGAAGCCGGCGACAAACACGTTCGCGGGCGTGTCGTAGAGGTTGCGCGGGGTGTCGACCTGCTGCAGCAGGCCGTCCTTGAGCACGGCGACGCGGTCGCCCATGGTCATGGCCTCTACCTGGTCGTGGGTGACGTACACCGTGGTGACGCCGAGGCGGCGGGTCAGGGACGCGATCTGCGTGCGGGTCTGCACGCGGAGCTTGGCGTCGAGGTTGGACAGCGGCTCGTCCATGAGGAACACCTGCGGGCTGCGGACGATCGCGCGGCCCATGGCCACGCGCTGGCGCTGGCCGCCGGAGAGCGCCTTCGGCTTCCGGTCCAGGTAGTCCTGCAGGTCCAGGAGCTTTGCGGCCTCCAGGACGCGGCGCGCGCGCTCTTCCTTGTCCACACCGGCGATCTTCAGCGCGAAGCCCATGTTGTCCGCGACCGACATGTGCGGGTACAGGGCGTAGTTCTGGAAGACCATCGCGATGTCGCGGTCCTTCGGCGGAACGTCCGTGACGTCGCGGTCCCCGATGAGGATGCGGCCGGCGTTGACGTCCTCGAGGCCCGCGAGCATGCGCAGCGAGGTCGACTTGCCGCAGCCCGAGGGGCCAACGAGGACCAGGAATTCGCCGTCTTGGATTTCAAGGTTCAACTTGTCCACGGCGGGCTTCTGGGTGCCCGGGTACAGCCTGGTTGCATTGTCGAATGTGACAGATGCCATGAGTGATCAATCCCTCCACGGGCAGGTACGTGCCCGACGGTCCGTTGTGAATGGTGTCACAATCTTCGCACACCAAGGACCGTTTGGAGAAGAGCCGGGACGTCATCGGTTCCCGCGACGCGGAAACGCGCCCGGGTGGGCCCCTCGCCCACCTTCACGCCGACGTCGTTCCGTCCGAGCGCCGCGAACGCGTGCTCGTCCGTCACGTCGTCCCCGACGAAGAGGACGGCGTCGGCGCCCGCCAGGTCGCGGAGCCACCGCAGCCCGGCGCCCTTGTCCGCCTGGACCACCGACGACTCCAACACGGACTTCCCCTCCGAGAGCCGGACGCCCTCCAGCTCCCCCAGAGCGGCGCGTCCGGCGGCCAGCGCGGCCTCCGCGGTGTCCGGGTCGCTCTGCCTCACGTGCAGCGCGATCCCGGCGGGCTTGGTCTCGAGCAGGGCGCCGGGGTGGTCCGCGGCGATGCGTTCGAGCCGGGCCCTGACCGTCCCCAGCAGCTTGGCCTGGGCGGTGTCCAGCGTGAGTTCCGCCGCGGCGGCGGGGAAGCGCTCCGGCGCCCAGCGTTCGGCGCCGTGGCTGCCCACCAGCAGGACGCCGTCGTCCGGCGAGGCCACCAGACGCAGGCTGTCGAGGTGGCGGCCGGAGAGCAGCGCCGTCGTCGTGTTGCCGAGGGCGCCGAGCTCGGCGAGTGCCCGCGCGGTCTCCGGAAGCGGGCGCGCGTCGTCCGGACGGTCCGTGAAGGGGGCCATGGTGCCGTCGAAGTCCATGGCCACCAGCAGGTGGCGCGCGTCGGCCAGGGACTCGACGGCGGCACGCAGCCCGGCGTCCAATCCGGCCCCCATCAGGAGTCCCTCCCGGCGAGCGATTCGAGGAACGACCTGGACCAGCGGTTGACGTCGTTGGCGACGATTTGCCGTCGCATGATGCGGATCCGCCGGGCCGACTCCGCGGCGGGCATGCGGACCGCCTCCATGATGGCCTCCTTGAGCCGGTCGATGTCGTGGGGGTTCACCAGGACCGCGTGGCGCAACTGGTCGGCGGCGCCCGCGAACTCGCTGAGCACCAACACTCCCCGGTTGTCGCCGTGGGCGGCCACGAATTCCTTGGCCACCAGGTTCATGCCGTCGCGCAGCGCGGTGACCAGCATGACGTCGGCGGCGAGGTAGAGGGCGACCATCTCCTCGACAGGGTAGCTGTGGTGCAGGTAGCGCACGGCGGTGTGGCTCATCGTGTCGTATTCGCCGTTGATTCCGCCGACCGTGCGCTCCACCTCCTCGCGCAGCGCGATGTAGTGCTCCACCCGCTCGCGGCTGGGGCTGGCCACCTGGACCAGGGCCGCCTCGCCCACCACCAGCTCGCCGTCGGCGAGCAGTTCACCAAAGGCCTTGATCCGGTGGCGGATGCCCTTGGTGTAGTCCAAGCGGTCGACGCCGAGCAGGATGGTTTCCGGGTTGCCGAGTTCCGCGCGGATCTCCGCCGCCCGGGCGATGATGTCCGGGTCCTTGGCCAGTTCGGCGATGTGGGCGGAATCGATGGAGATGGGGTGGGCCTCGGCGCGCGAGACGCGGCGCGGGGTGCCGTCGGCGTCCTGGACGTGCACCTGCTGGGCCTTGACCGTGAAGCCGATGTAGCGGCGCACGCAGCGCAGGAAGTTGTTCGCGTCGCTCTGGCGCTGGAAGCCCACCAGGTCCGCGCCCAGGAGCCCCTCGAGGACCTGCCGGCGCCAGGGGAGTTGGGCGAAGATCTCCAGCGGCGGGAACGGGATGTGGTTGAAGAAGCCGATCCTCAGGTCCGGGCGGCTCTCACGCAACATCTGCGGAACCAGCTGGAGCTGGTAGTCCTGGACCCAGACGGTGGCGCCGTGGTCGGCGGTCGCCGCAGTGGCCTCGGCGAAGCGGCGGTTGACCTCCCGGTAGCGGTCCCACCAGGTGCGGTGGAACTCCGGGGCGACGATGACGTCGTGGTAGAGCGGCCACAGCGTGGAGTTGGAGAAGCCCTCGTAATAGAGCTCGACGTCGTCCCGGGAGAGCGGGACGGGTACCAGGTGCATGCCGCCGTCGTCGAAGGCCCCGAGTTCCTCGTCGGGCGCGCCGTGCCAGCCCACCCAGGCGCCCTCCGCCTTGGCCATTACGGGGGCGAGCGCGGTGACCAGCCCCCCGGGCGAACGCTGCCACTGCGCGGAACCGTCCGGGCCGGTGATGCGGTCCACGGGGAGCCGGTTCGCGACCACGACGAAGTCGTAGGCGCCGTGTTCCTGTTGCGGGTCGGGGCTGGCTGTCTTGGCTGCCGGCACGGATAACCTCCTGCTGTTGGGGGACGTACCTTGTTGTGTCCGAGCCTAAGTCAAGGCGGCGGGGGCTGACGATCCAAGGGCCGGAATCCGTGCGGTCCGTGGACTAAACTGGCGGCATGGCAGCCAAACCTCCGCGCCCCAGCAAGGCCGAACGAACCTTCGAGGCACGTGAGAAGGCCCGCCTCATGCGCGAGCAGCAGGCGAAGGCGGAAAAGCGCAAGGCGCTCTTGGTCAAGCTGGGACTGGTGGCCGTCGTCGTGGTCATCATCGCCGTGGTCGCCGTGATCGCGGTCCAGAACAACAGGAACGCCGTGGCCGACGCCGGCCCGGCGCCGCAGGGCGGCAACGCCGAGGGCGGGATCGCGCTCGTCTCGGAGACGGAATTCTCGCGGGGGGCCGCGCCCGCCGTCGACGTGGCGACGCTTGGCCCGGAACCGGAGCCGGGGGAGCCCACGCCGCGGGGCGTCGCCCGGGCTGCCGCGGGGGACCCCGCGCAGGTGGTCCTCTACGTGGACGTGAACTGCGTCCACTGCGCGGACTTCGAGGACCGCTACGCCGAACAGCTCCGGACGTGGCTGGGCGCGGGGGACATCACCCTCGAGTACCGCAACCTGTCGCTGCTGGCGTCCCCGACCAACTACTCCGCGCGCGGGGCCAACGCGCTGTCGTGCGTGGCCGACGCCGCTCCGGCGTCGTACCTGCCCTACGCCGAGGCCGTGTTCGCGCACTACCCCGAGGGCGAGATGGACAACGGCGAGTTGGCGCAGCTGGCGCGGGACAACGGAGCCGAGGTGGATGAGTGCATCGAGGACGGGACGTTCCGCCCGTTCGCGCAGTTCACGCAGGAGGCCGCTACCCGCGACCGGATCCCCGGAACGCCGAGCGTGTGGGTGCAGGGCCAGGTGTGGGATCCCGAGGCAGAGCCGGACTTCTCGTCCTGGGCACAGGGCCTGATCGACGCCGCGTAGCGGATCCGGCCGTCGGGTCACCGGCGCTCGCCGTCGCCGAGGCGGCGGCGCCGTGGCGCTCCTGAGTTTCCGCGCCGGCGGGGCGGTGGGCTAACCTAGTTGATGCTGGCCGACACATGGCCCAGCGCGCCTCCTTAGCTCAGTTGGCCAGAGCACCTGTCTTGTAAACAGGGGGTCACCGGTTCGAATCCGGTAGGGGGCTCGAGTAATTCGCGTCTGACTTGGCTGTTTGAGACGCGATGAGATGCGTAGCTCCGGCCGATTTCGCCCAATTGCCACTTATTCGCCACTTATGCCTCGTCGACTCCCGGCGGCACGCCAACGGGAAACGCATCGCCGGCGTGACGGCGTACACAGACGCACCCGCGGGTCCGCGGCAGGCGGATCACAGTGAACGTCACTGGCACCAAGGTCGGCTACACCACGCACAGCCGCGTCTCCCCGCGACGGCCCCGCTCGGGTCCGGAACGCTTGCGGCGCGTTCGGGCGATCGCCGGGATCCTCAAGGTCAGCAGGACGCTCACCGCCGGGCCCGGCACGTGGACGCCCGCACCCGGCTGGCCTACCAGTCGTGCGCCGGCGCGAAAGCCATCGAGGGTGCCACCAAATCCACGTACCGGCGCTCGTCGCGCCGGCTCCAGAGCGGACAATGAAGGAGAGGACGGAGGCCGCCATGGACAGCATCAGGGGAGGGCCGCGGCACCGGGCGGACGACACCCCGGACCAACGCCGTGCCCAGCAGCGTGTGGAGCGCTCCGCCGCGAGGCTCCGGATTGTCCTGGATAAGGAGTTGGGCCGCACCACCCCCGGGTTCGTGTTCCGGATCGCCGGTCCGCAGCCCACCGGAAACCGGGGTGGGCGGTGACTGGCCGGCACACGGTGGGGGTCAGTGCCGAGCAGCGCCGGGAAGAGGAGGCACTCATGCAGGCGGCCGCGACCTTGAGGGTGCCCTGGATCGGAGGTTGGGCCGGACCACCCCCGATTTCGTGTTGCGGCTGGCTGGGGAGTGCCCGCCGGGAGCCGAGGTCCACCCGCCGCAACGCGTCGGGGGCCGCCGCTAGGCCGGCAGCAACCAAAGGGGCGGGCACCATGGAGGCGCACATCGACCTGGCGGGGCAGTTGCTGTGCGCTTTGATCCTGCTCGGCGTCTTCTTTGACTTCGTGGGCCAGCTGATTAAAGGGCGGCCGGCGGGAGAGACGCAATGCCGCCGAGCGCAGCACGTGGCTGCAGGCCAAGCTTGACGAAGGCCCGGGCCCGCAACCACGGCACCTGTCACGGATTCCCAGCCCGGAGAAGGCGTGTCTGGGGAAGGCGCCCGGCGGACGGTCGCACTCAGCCATTCCGGCGAGCCTTGCCCGGGTTGCGTCACGTGTCCTCGAGCCGCTTCAGCAGCCCGGTGTTCGCGGCGATGACCGCTTCGATCGCCGCGTCGACTCGGTGGTCGCGCCCGGATTGGTTCGGCGGCGCCCCGGCGCGTCCGCTCGGTTCGTCGCGGGCGGCGTCGGGCCTGTCCGGTGATCTGCGGTCCTCGGCCATGCCCCAAGGGTAAAGCCGCCGCCGACCGCGTCGCGAGGGCATCTGCGGGCCGGGTGCGCCATATGGCGGTCGCGGGCCCGACGGGCGGTGGACGGTTCGGGTCCCAGGCAGATCCAGCAACGAGGCGGTGTGCAGGGGTCCAGCAGGCGGCGACACGGGAGACCGTGCGGCCGTCCGGCTTCGTCCAGCGGATGCGGATAACGTGGACGGTGGCGCCGAGGTCGAACGCCACTCTCGCGTGGGCAGACGGTAGCTTGGTTGCTTGTAAATCAGCATCGGTAACGTTGGATGGTATTTAGGTTGCACTGCCGATATGACAATGCCGGTCCCATACATCGCCGTGTTAAGCACCGTGCAATCGGTCGGAGCTTGGATACCCCTCAGCGCTGCTACTCCGTGAGCAGTTCGATCTCGTCGACCTGCATGAGCGGGACGCTCAAGCCTTGCCCCATCATGCCCGAGTAGCTTTCTGTCCCGGCGACAGTAGCGAGCACGCGGATGATGTCGTCCTCGACGTAGACCTGCAGGTCCTCGCAGCCGACAGCCCCAGCAGTGAAGACTACGTTGTGCTCGTAGTCCCAAGAATCCTCACCCTCCTCGTGTGCCGTGTCGGCCCGGAACATGCACTCTCCCGTGGCTTCGTCGAACTGCGAGATACGGGCAAAGAGTGACAGCTTCTCGCCAAGATGTGGTTCGGGGTTTTTCACGATCAGGGCGAGGGTGCGCGCATCGGGTGCCGCATAATCCTCGGCTACGACCGGCCCTGCCGTTAGCGCGACAGCGTTGTTTCCGGGCGCGGCGAGGGTTACCAGCGAGACGACCAAGGCGATTGCGAACGCCACTGGAGCCACACACAGACTCGCGATGGACAGGCCCTTGAGTTTCTGCCGTTTGGCGAGCGCAACGATGGCGCAGATGACACCGGCCAAGAGCAACGCCCAGGCAAAGAAGCTCAGGTAGGGAATGAATGCACTGATGAGTCCGAGGCTCGTAAGGATGCCCGCTGCCAGTGCCGCAGCCTTGGGACGTCGGTGTGGCTGCGTCGCGGGCGGTGCGGATTGCGTGTGCTCGGTCCACTGCACACCGTCCCACCAGCGCAGGATCGACGGATCGTTCGGTTGCTGATACCACCCAGGCTGCATGCCATTCCCCCAGATTGACGATTCAATTTCTCAGTCATCGTATGCGCCCTGAATCCAATTTCTATGCTTTTGCAGAAGGGCTCGGCGCGTGGTTGCGCGGGAGTCCCCGCAGGTCAGTCGAGCCTTGGGCGGGGAGTCTCGTACCTTGCTCGCGTGACGAACCCAGCCGCCTGCCAATACTGTGACAACCCGCGGTTCCGAGAGACCAAGTCCTGCGGTTCGGAGGGTGCCGTCTGGAGGCCAAGAGACAGCCCCAACGGCTTCGCAAGCAGGGAGGGCCGGACAGGTGTGTCGTGTGCGGGGAGAAGGACGAGTGGCACACCTGCGGGCGGCCGGAATGCATGAAGGCTGGGCGTAGCCTGAAGGCCGAGCCCGCAGCGCGGCCCAGGGACAAGGGATTTCCCGACAACCCGGCGCCTCCCCCTGAACACCGCGCCGGGCATGCCCATTAGCCGCGTCGACTGGTCCGTCCGCGATCCCAGGCTTCGCCGGGCAGCCAACCCCCGATTCCACGAGAGTTCCGCGAAACTCTGTGCGCGGTTGCTTGAAGGCTCATAGCCCCAATAGTTGCGGTTCGAATAGGCCCGCCCCGGGCTTCGCACGGCTACATGCGGCCCAAATGCCCGTCGCGCCATTAGGCTGATCTGACCAGCGTCGGTCAACGATCTCGGCGCTCCGACCGAGGGGGAAACATGGCCGGATCGCTGCCGAAGAGGGCGCCCTGGACCACGGACGAGATCATTCTCGCTTCGGATCTCGTCCGCAAGAATCAATGGCGCGGACTCGACGACCGGAATGCGGACGTGCGAGAGCTTTCCGCCCTCCTCCGCGCGCATCCGTTCAATCCGACCGTAGCCAGCGATGATCCCAAGTACCGCAATCCGTCAGGGGTTGCTCGCAAGACTTGGGACATTGCAACCAGTCATCCCGAATACAAGGGAAAGCAGACGAGGGGCAACAAGCTCGACGGCATCGTCCTGGGCGAATTCCTAGCAGACCCCGCAGGAATGGCGCGGCTCGCGGCCTCCATTCGGGAGGGTCTCCGCGCCGGGATCGTCCCCGACGAAGCTCAACTCGAAGATCTGGGTGAGTTCGAGGCACCGGAAGGTCGTGTTGCGTCGATCCTCCACAACCGCCGTGAACGGAACCCCAAGCTTCGGCGCAGAAAATTGGATTCGGTGCGAAAGGCCGGGCACCCGATTGCATGCGAGGTGTGCGCATTCGACTTCGCGGAAGCCTACGGCCAACGAGGGCGTGACTACATCGAAGTGCACCATGTCCTGCCCTTGTCCATCAGCGGCGAAACCACGACCAGGCTCAGCGACCTCGCCCTGCTGTGCTCTAACTGTCACCGGGTGCTACACCGCACGCGGCCGTGGATCACGCCTGCTGACCTCAGGCGCATCGTGCAGGACGTCCGCGGCTAAGACCCGAGAAAGTTCTCCTTGGGACTGGTCGCCGATGTCTCCTACGTTCGTCTCATCGATCCAATCGATCGACAACGACGACGAAGGCACGACCATGACCACCACCGCACTTACCCCCAAGGCCACGACCGCCGACACCCTGCTTACCCCCGAGGCGCAGGAAGCCGCCGAGGAACTCGCGAAGATTGCCGCACAGGACAAAGCCACGACGAAGCGCCCCGCCGCCAAGGCAACCACGAAGCTTGCGGCCAAGGCACCCGCGGTCAAGCCCCTGGATGTGGTGTAACGGCTGATTCCTTCGGTGGGGTGTCAGGCGCTGAGTTCGAGGACTGGGTCGGCTGCGTTGTTCACCTCGATTCCGGTGTCGTCGACGGGAGTGAGCCGGCACCGGGCGAGGATCTCGAGTCCGAGGTAGCGGCGCCCTTCGGCCCATTCGTCGGTCTGCTCGGCCAGCACGGCCCCGACGAGACGGACGATGGCCTGCCTGTTGGGGAAGATGCCCACGGCGTCGGTACGGCGGCGGATCTCGCGGTTGAGCCGCTCGGCGGGGTTGTTGGACCAGATCTGGGTCCAGACGTCCTTGGGGAAGGTCGTGAACGCCAAGATGTCCTGACGGGCGCCATCGAGGTGCTCGGCCACGGCCGGCAGCTTCTCGGTGACGTAGTCCAAGAGCCGGTCGAACTGGGCATCCACCGCCGCGGCATCGGGTTGGTCGTACACGCTGTGCAGCATGGCCTTGACCGCCGGCCACATCGACTTCGGCGTCGCCGCCATGAGGTTCGCGGCGTAGTGGGTGCGGCACCGTTGCCAGCCCGCTCCGGGGAGGTTCGCCGCGATGGCCTCCCTCAGCCCGGTGTGGGCGTCGCTGGTCACCAGGCGGACCCCGGCCAGGCCGCGGGCCACGAGATCGGCGAAGAACTCGTTCCACGCGGCCCCGGTCTCGGCGGTGGCCACCCGCAGTCCGAGAACCTCGCGATGCCCGTCGGCGTTGACCCCGGTGGCCAGCAGGGCGACGGCGTTGACGACGCGTCCGCCCTCGCGGACCTTCATGGTCAGTGCGTCCGCGGCCACGAAGGTGAAGGGCCCGGCATCGTCCAGGGGGCGGTGGCGGAACTGCTCGACATGCCCGTCCAGATCCGCGGCCATCCGGGACACCTGGGACTTGGACAGGGCATTGATGCCCAGGGTCCTCACCAGTTTGTCCATCCGGCGGGTGGACACCCCGGCGAGGTAGCAGTCCGCGACCACGGTGATCAGGGCGGATTCGGCCCGTTTCCTGCGCTCCAGCAGCCATTCGGGGAAGTACGTGCCGGAACGTAGCTTCGGAATGGCCACGTCGATCGTGCCGACCCGGGTGTCCAGCTCGCGGTGGCGGTACCCGTTGCGCTGCGCGGTCCTACTCGGGGCGGGCTTGCCCCACTCGGCGCCGACGACCGCGTCGGCATCGGCGCAGAGGAGCGTGTTGATCACGGTCTGCAGCAGTGAACGCATCAGGTCCGGCGACGCCTCGGTCAGGGCTTCGCCGAGCAGGCCGGCAGGGTCGACAATATGGGGAGCGGTCATCGTGATGACTCCGTTCGAGGATTCTGTGAGAGATTGACTCGAAGGATCAAACGGTGGCCGCGTCCACGTCTTCAACGACGTGTCGACCACCATGTGCTACACCACTATGCGGGACTCAACTGAAATCCCCTAGCCATGGGCTTCTTCGCGGCTGGGAGTTGGCGTTGGCCGGTGCTGAACGCTCGCGCGGAATCCGTACTGTGCCGATTGGGACCGGATTCATCAGGTGCGCAAAATGTTCGCTGGGAGAGGTGCACAGTTCAGCTGGGACACGCCGCACCCGTCCAAGGACACGCGTACGGGTCATAAACACTCGCGAAGCGTTCGGCCAGAAACGGACCATTATTGCTCCAGCCCGGGTTCATCCAGCGGCCTACGCAGAGAATCGCCACGCTGGAAGCTCCTGCCCGACGCAGTGCCATAGCCGCGGACTGGGCGTGTCCGCCTTTTGACCACGTGTCGTCGACCAGCAGAACGTGGGCGTCTACGGGCACTTCGCCCTCCAGTATGAAGTGTGTAGGGTCAGCCGCCCGAGGGAATTGGACGTTTGCGGCACCTCTAAGAATGAGTTCGTTACCAGGGGCAATGCGCGCGTTCAGGATGGTTTTCAGTGGATGGACTCGACTCGTGTTGCTCAAGGAAGGAACACTGGACCAGTGCGTCAGCTTCTGACCTGAAAGCTTCAGGACGCACTCCCTGTGACCGAGAATGCCCGTCAAGCAAAGCGCAGACATTATGTGTCCATGGGAGGGTCCTGGGTAGGCGGCCTTGTAGCGGCGGAGGAGCGTGCCACTTTGTTCACCACCGACCCCGTAGATCATGAAGCCGACCCGATTTATCGCCAGATCACCCCATTTCCACTGGTGTCCAGTGCACACCGAGCACATGGGGCCATCAGCACTCTCAAGCGGTGTCGCGCAGACGTCGCAGGTCACACCTTTTATGCGAGCGACGTTCCTCGCGTATCCACTGGCATGTTCAGTGAGGTACTGCGACGCGCTTGTTATCTGTTGTCGGAGTTGCTCGTCGACCTCTGGTGGCATCAAATCCGCTTAGGCCAGAACGAGGGGCCGAAAGGACTGATTGATTTTCTGATCCTCGGCCACGAGTGACTGCACTATGTCGCCGATGTGCTCGACTCCTGTAGCGACATGCACCCCCGGCAGCCCTTGGAGCTGTTTGCCCCAACTGGTGCTCTTGACGACGACATCAGTCAGGATCACTGGTCGTCCATGTTCGACTGCCATTCGAGCCTGAGCGCGGGTGCCGCTCAGCTCGCCAGCCTCAATCACAACCGTGGCAATGCCGTAGCCGGACATGAGCGCGTTGCGCATAAGAAAGTTGTGCTTCTGGACGGGAGCATTGGGCCAAAACTGAGATAGCACGAGCCCGCGTTCAGCAATTTCCTTCTGCAGACTCCTGTTCTTAGCGGGGTAGCTGACGTTCAGTCCCGTTCCGATGAATGCTACCGTTCTGCCGCCGGCCGACAGTGCCGATCGATGGGCAGCCGTGTCGATCCCGTCCGCAAGGCCGGCAATCACAGTGAGCCCCGCTTTTACAGCGGAGGTGGCGACGGTGCTTGCGATTTCGAGGGCACGCTCCGATGCCTTCCGAGATCCAACTATGGAGACTCCGATGTCCTGTGCACGGAGGCCGCCTTGGGCGAACAGGAATGGGGGAACCTGGTGTATGTCACGAAGTCTGGCAGGGAAGTCGCGACTGAGCACCGAGACGAATCGCAATCCTGAGCGATCCCACTCCTCGAGCTGTACAGCAGCTTCGTCGAGTGCTGCCTCTTCTGTCGGGGAGGGGATCAGCGATGGGGGAACACTTTCATTCCAGACCTGAATGGCACTTCCGCACTCCAAGACGCGTGCCGTGAGCTCCGGCCACTTCAGATCTTGGGGCCTGCTGCGAAGAAGGGCCACGAGTGCTGTGTCCTCTGCTCTCATGTGCGCCACCATCTCTCCAGTCTATAGGCGGTATCTGCTGTCCGGATCGATTTTCGGATTCGTACCGGTGCCACGTGACACCATCGTTCGATGCACCGGCACCCATGGCTCCATTCTCCTGAACGGCACCGACTAATTGAAGTACCTCGGCTGTTCTCATTCCGAGCACTGTCATGAACGCAGCCAAATGCTGGGCTTCGTCTCGAGCACGGACGAGCGTTGCCGCCAGTGTTGCCACGGTACGCGCCCGTCTGACCGACTGATCCGTTCGCAGCTACCGCCGACCTTTCCGCGCATCTGCCTCAGCCTATCGGTGGCGGCTTCAAAGCCGCCGAAAGGGCGAGCAGGCAAGATAGAACAGCCACGCGAGCATGACGAGGCAGACGAACGCACCATTGAGAGTTTGCTCAAAAGGCCTCCAACAGGGCTGCGGTCTCTTCTGCTGTCGCCGTCTGGGTTACGGCGGGGTGGCGCTCCAGGTACTGGCACACCGTCGAACGTGCCACCCTGAGGAGTTCGCCGATATGTCCGGCGGCGTGTCTCTTCCTGGTCCCGATAGGGTCAGAGGGTGAGCCTCTTGTGGAGGCGGAAAGTGTCTTCGTGTCTGGACCGAATGAGCCGCATGCTGCAGTTGTCGTGAGGCAGCTCACTGATGCCCTCAACGACTGGCGTTCGTCAGGCCGTGATCGGAACCCCTGCGGAGACTCCGTCTTCCAGGGCGGTCGTTGTGGCGGCCCGCCGCCGACCGAGGTATCTGTAGACCGTTGAGCGCGTGATGCCGAGGAGCTCACCGATCTGCGCGGCGGTGTGCTCGCCGGCGTCCGCCAACCGGTACAGGTGGTTGGCCTGCGCCGTGGTGAGCGTCGGCTGCCGGCCCTTGAGCTTCCCCTTGGACCGCGCGATCGCCAGTCCGTCCCTGGTCCGCTGGCTGACCAGGTCCGCCTCGAACGCCGCGACCATCGCCAGGGCGTTGAACAGCAGCTTGCCGATAGGGTCCGCCGGGTCGTGGATGGCCCCGCCGATGCTCAGCTTCACCCCGCGCTTCTCGAGGTCCGTGGTGATGGCGGTCAGGTCGGCCACGGAGCGGCCCAGCCGGTCCAGCTTCGTCACCACGAGGACGTCGCCGGCGCGGACCGCGGCGAGGGCCTCGCGCAGCCCGGGACGGTCGACGTTCCGCCCGGTCAGGCCGTGGTCGCAGTAGAGCCGGTCCGCGGGGACGCCGAGCCTCGCCAGCCCCTCCCTCTGCGCCTGGAGGTCCTGGCCGGTGGTCGAGCAGCGGGCGTAGCCCACGAGGTGTTGTGCCATGGCCCCACTGTCGCACATGGGGGGCGTCAGATTGGATTCCCTCCGCGACGCCTATCCGCGACCGCCGGGGCCGCGGAAACCCGGGGATCGGCACACCGGAAACCGGGGTCTCCGCCGTCGCGCTGGCCGTTCGTCTGATGGGACGGCGGACCGTCGTCGATGCTCGCGACCGGCTTGCGCTTATAGGCGACTGGCGCGGAGGACTGATTGCAGTGCGTCATGGGGCGCAGCGGCTCCCGGGTCTAGCTCCCCTGGCATCGAATTCTCATCCTGGGCCGCAGATTCCGAACGGTCGCGCCGTCGCCGGTTGAGCATTGAGGGATGCGGATTCCGGGTCCGCTACGGGTCGCGTCGGCCGGTCCTGAAATTCACGTGGATGTCGGTGGCGGCCTCGAGGGCTTCAAGACGCCACAGGACATACATCACCGCCAGCAGGTCGACCATCGGTGCGCCGGCAGCGCCGCGTTCGAGCGCCAAGACGTCGGCGGGGGTGATCCGCGCCCGATGGGCCAGTTCCTCGACTGTGTATTCGAGGGCCTCCCGGGCCGCGGCGATGTTGGTGCCCACGTTCGTCAACGCCTGCTGGACGAGGCGCGGTTGCTCGCCCCCGCCGAGCTGCCGCATCGAGGCTGCGAGCCGCTCGGCGTTCGCTTTGCTGGAGAGCAGGTGTTCGGTTTCGCCCATGCGTCCCATCATCCCCGGGGAGCTGGTAGATGCCAACGGGCTGCTGGACGGTTGGCCGGTGAGGATGCAGTCTTGAGGTGATGAGGAGGATCGGCATGACAGGCATATGTGTGAGGTTTCGGCGCCGGGGGAGGTACCCGGTAACCCTGCCGTCAAGGGGCGGCCTGATCGTGTACGCCACGACGCCGATCCAGGTCCGCATCCTGCAGTCGTGCGAGCGGATCATCGCCCTCACGTCCACGCCCGATGAAGGCGAGGAGCGTCATTCGGGGAAGCCGAAGGCGTAGCGTACGGCTCCGCGCGCGTCCACGCAGCGTTGATGCCAGAAGAGGTCCGCCTGCTCCGTGAGTGGCTCGAAGTGCCGCTCCAGCAGCGGGACTGGGTCGCCGAGGGCGGCCGGGAGCGGAAAGATGACAGTCAGCGTTTCTCCCCAGTAGAGCACGCGCACCGGGACGGCGTCCTCGCCCGCGATGGCGGTGGCGGCGGTCTCGGCAAGTCTCATGACCTGCAGTCGACGCTCCCGGTTCCTTTGGGCGGCCGTGGTGTCCTGGGTGGGAATTTCCGGGGGGAGGACCCAATCCCAGTTGTCCGGGTTCTCGACCAGGTCCGTGACCGGGGTCGTGCGCAGCCACATGTCACCGTCCTCCGGGTGGGGTGCGGCGACGCGGATCTTCGCCGTGAGCCCTTTGGCGAGGCGGGCGACCTCAAGGACCGGGAACGGCGGGTCGGGTGTGCCGCCCGCGGGAAGGCGCAGCAGCTGCATGAGAGCCAGATCCAGAAGGTACGTGGAGCCGGTGGTCGTGGTGAACCGGATGCGCGCCATGGG
>NZ_JBIMER010000027.1:0-24707 GCF_051262515.1 Arthrobacter arnarulunnguaqae
CAGTGAACCACACAACCGGACTCATCCGGCGACTGGCTGTTGGCCGGTTCCGCCGGGCTCTCTTCCCCCTCCCCGAGGCGGGCTCCGGGATCCCCCGGCCACGGGGTCTCGTCCTGTGGTTCATCTCCTGGCCCACCGCGAGGAAAACCAATGCCGGTCCGGACGAATCGGCCGGAAGCTGATCAGGACAGGGCTACTTCTTCTTCAAGGTCAACTCGATGATTTCGAGGATGTACGGGGCGATCACGTTCCGGGAGATGCGCACGTGGCGCCGAAGCCCTCGGGGAGTTTGGCGAAGTCGGCCTGCTCGATTTCCATGATCTTCTTCGCACCCGGGCGTCGTATCCCGCGCGGCCGGATCCGTCGGGAGGCCCCCCGTGAAGGGGCGGCCTGCGGTGCGTTCCCTGGGCGGTCATGGCGAATCCCTTGGCTGGTGTCGGTGCGTGTTGTCGTCGCGGCAATGCGTCACTCACCAGTGCGCTGCCGGTCATATCCCCGGGAAAGTACAAGAATCTGTCCAACATCCACCTCGAAGCCGACGGAGAAGGGCGAGGCGCCGTCCGCGTCGGCGCCATTGCGGCCACTACGCGGCGACGGGAACGAAAGAGCTGTCCACGACAACCAGTCGCGGACCGTGCGGCTCTGCCTCGTGACAGGAAGTACCTACGTATCAGCTGTTTTCCGGTTCTGCAGGGCTCTCTTCGTCCACTTCGAGGTCGGGCACATCTGCCGGATCGGCACTCTCAGCGGACGGCTTTTCCACGTCGTGGCCCCCGGTCCATTCCGGCGCGGAGCGTTCGTTCGATTCTCCGGCAAGTCCAACTCCGGAGTCCTCGGACGTTGGGTTCTCGTTGCTTGGCGTCTGGTTTTCCATGCTCGCTCCTAGAGTGGGATGGTCGGGGAAAGGCCGGACGCAGCGGTGCTTTCACCGCGCGCCGACCGATCCCATTCAACTCCTGATACGCGTACATGTCGAAGAAGCTCGGGGTTAAGGGGCCCGTGCATGATGGCCGGGGCGCGGCGCTTGTCGAAGACGGTCGCGCCGACTTCCTGCCTCACGCCCAGCAGGTAGAGCGAGACGTACGCGCTGCTCCCGGTGGCGTTGATCAGCGCCTGCGCGATGGTCGGGGCGAACGCCCCGCCGATCACGGCACCCATCGCGTAGGAGATCGAGACGCCGGAGAACCGCACAGACGCCGGGAAGATCTCGTTGTACCACGCGGCCTGCGGGCCGGAGCCCAGACCGCGCCCTAAGGCGAAGATGCCCATCGCCGGATACAGCATCGGTCGCTGCGCTCCAGCCCGACGGCATCGCTCGTCGCGCGCCTGCCGCTTCCTGGCGGCGATCTCCTCGAAGACCGGGACTCCCCCAAGGCCCGGCGGACCATGTAGCCGACGGCGATTGGCACCGCGCCAGCAGCAGGCCGATGGATTCCCCCGCCGGGGCGAAAAACACCTGGGCGAACACCAGCCCGGCCGCCGTCGCGTAGATGAAGAAGTCGTACCACTCGATGGTGGTACCGACGATCGTGGCGAATGCGACCAGCCGCTGCATCTACCTAGCGTGGGGGTCCTGCCGCGTGTTGCTCACAGCTGGTGCCCCATCTTGAAGCCCACCTGCTCGCCCGGGTCGCCGGTCATGGCGTCGCCGGGGGCGCGGGTGTAGGAGAAGCCGTCGGCGCCGACGGTCACTGCCATCTCTGAGGAATCCGTGCGCTCGACGACGTCCTGCGGCTTGCCGTCCAGGTCCAGGACCAGCGACGCCTCGGTGTACCAGGACGGGACCACGGGGTTTCCCCACCAGTCGCGGCGCTGGTTGTCGTGCACGTCCCAGGTGATGACCGGGTTGTCCGGGTCGCCGGTGTAGTAGTCCTGCGTGTAGATCTCGATGCGGTGGTCGTCGGGATCCAGGATGTAGAGGTAGAACGCGTTGGAGACGCCGTGGCGTCCCGGACCGCGCTCGATGCGGTCGGACATGCGCAGCGCGCCCATCTTGTCGCAGATCTGGATGATGTTGTGCTTCTCGTGGGTCGAGAACGCCACGTGGTGCATGCGGGGCCCGTCCCCGCCCGTCAGGGCGGTGTCGTGCACGGTGCCCTTGCGGTGCATCCACGCCGCGTAGGTCACGCCGTTCTCGTCCTGGATGTCCTCGGTGACGCGGAAGCCCAGGTCCTCGAGGTACTTGCGTCCGCGCGGGACGTCGGGGGTGACCTGGTTGAAGTGGTCCAGGCGCACCAGCTCGCCGGCGGAGTACAGGTCGTAGCGCATGTGCAGTCGCTCGACGTGTTCCACCTCGTGGAAGAACTCGTAGGGGAAGCCCAGCGGATCCTCGACGCGCAGCGAGTCGCCGATGCCCTTGACGAACCCGTCGGCCCGGCGCTCCGTGCGGCAGCCGAGTTCCTTGTAGTACGCCTCGGCCAGGTCCACGTCCTCGCGGCTGCGGACCCGGTAGGAGAACGCGGCGACGGCGGCGACCGGCCCCAGCGTCAACACCAGGTTGTGGTGGATGAACTCCTCGAAGGAGCGCAGGTAGATCCGCTCGTCGTCCTCGAAGGTCACGTGCAGGCCCAGCAGGTCCACGTAGAAAGCGCGGGACTTCGCGAGGTCGGTGACGACGATTTCCATGTACGCGCAACGCAGGATGTCCGGCGCGGGAACGGAGGGCTTGGGGATGGTGTTGCTCATGGTGATCTCTCCTTCGAGACGGAGGCGCTATGCGCCGAACTTGGGGGTGTGCACGTCGCCGAGCGTGATGTGGACGGCCTGCTGGTCGGTGTAGAAGTCGATCGAGCGGTAGCCGCCCTCGTGGCCGAGGCCGGACGCCTTGACTCCGCCGAAGGGCGAGCGCAGGTCGCGCACGTTGTGGCTGTTGAGCCACACCATGCCGGCCTCGACGTCCTGGGCGAAGTTGTGGGCGCGCTTGAGGTCGTTGGTCCACACGTAGGCGGCCAGTCCGTACTTGGTGTTGTTGGCCAGCTCGAGCGCCTCCTCGTCGGTGTCGAACGGGGTGATCGCGACGACCGGCCCGAAGATCTCCTCCTGGAAGATCCGGGCGTCCGGTGCCACATCCACGAACACGGTCGGCGCGACGTAGGAGCCGTTCTCCTGCCCCTCCGGCAGGCTGTCGGGCCGCCCGCCGCCGGCCACGACGCGGCCCTCCGACTTGCCGATCTCCACGTAGGACATCACCTTGTCGTAGTGCTCCGGGTGCACCAGCGCGCCGACCTGCGTGGTCGGATCGTGCGGGTCGCCGACCTTGATTTTCTTGGCGCGGGCCGCGTAGGCCTCGACGAACCTCTCGTAGATCGGGCGCTCCACCAGGATGCGGGACCCTGCCGTGCAGCGCTCGCCGTTCAGCGAGAACACCCCGAACAGGGTGGAGTCGATCGCGGCGTCGAAGTCGGCGTCGGCGAAGACGATGGCGGGGGACTTGCCGCCGAGCTCCATGGACATGCCCTTGAGGTTCTCGGCGCAGTTGCGGAAGATCAGCTGGCCGGTGGAGGACTCCCCCGTGAAGGAGATCAGCGGGACCATCGGGTGCTTGACCAGCGCGTCGCCGGCCTCCTCGCCGATGCCGTTGACGAGGTTGAACACGCCGTCGGGCAGCCCGGCATCCTTGAAGATGGTCGCCCACAGGGACGCGGAGAGCGGCGTGAATTCAGCCGGCTTGAGCACCACGGTGCAGCCGGAGGCGATGGACGGCGCCAGCTTCCAGGACTCGAGCATGAACGGCGTGTTCCACGGCGTGATCAGGCCGGCGACGCCGATCGGCTTGCGGTTCACGTAGTTCAGCTGGGAACCGGGGACCTTCAGCGCGGTGTCGTGCTGGGCGACGATCAGGTCGGCGAAGAAGCGGAAGTTCTCGGCGGCGCGCTGCGCCTGGCCGCGGGCCTGGGTGATCGGCAGGCCGGTGTCGAAGGTTTCCATCTCGGCGAGGCGGTCCTCCTGCGCGACGACGGCGTCGGCGATCCGGTGCAGCACCTTGGCGCGCTCGCGCGGCTTCATCTTCGGCCACGGGCCGTTGTTGAAGGCCTCCGTGGCGGCGGCGACGGCCGCGTCGATGTCCGCCTTCTGCCCGGCCGCAGCCGTCGCGTAGGTCTGGTTGGTCACCGGGTCCAGGACCTCGAAGGTCTCCCCGCCGACGGAATCGACGAACTCGCCACCGATGTAGTGCTGGAGGTGGTTGGGCAAATTCTCCGGTACGAAGTGCTGAGTCATGGTCTTCTTTCCACGGTTTCGAGTTTCCACGGTTACGGTTCAACAACGCCGGGGTCCAAGATGGAACCTGAATCGACGTGTTTTTCGTACATGAAATCGTATACGATCTAGTGTGAGGGAGGGCACTCCAGTCCGTCAACCCCACGACACCGCAAGACCAGACCGCCGGGCCCGGCCCCGCGGCAGCGAACGAAAGGTGGGCCATGCTCAGCGAAGAGACCATCACCCAGATCGCCGACGAGCTCGTCGAGGCGGGCCGGACGCGCACCCCGGTGGCGCGCCTGACCGCCCGGTACCCGGAGATGACCATCGAGGACTCCTACCGGGTCCAGAACCTCTGGCGCCAGCGCTCCGAATCCGACGGACGCCGCCTGGCCGGCCGCAAGATCGGCCTCACGTCCAAGGCCATGCAGGCCGCGACCGGCATCAGCGAACCGGACTACGGCATCATCTTCGAGGACATGGTCCTGGAGAACGGCTGCACCATCAAGTGGGACCAGTACACCCACCCCCGCGTGGAGGTGGAGCTCGCGTTCGTCCTGAACAAGGACGTCACCGGACCGAACGCCACCATCTTCGACGTCCTGAACGCCACCGAGTACGTCGTCCCCGCGCTGGAGATCCTGGATTCGCGCATCGAGATGGAGGGCCGCACCATCGTGGACACCATCAGCGACAACGCGGCCATGGGCGCCATGGTGATCGGCGGAAACCCCGTCCGCCCCCACGACGTGGACCTGCGCTGGATCTCCGCGATCCTCTACAAGAACCAGACGGTGGAGGAGACCGGCGTCGCCGCCGGCGTCCTGAACCACCCCGCGGCCGGCGTGTACTGGCTGGCCAACAAGATCGCCGCCCACGGCGACGGCCTCAAGGCCGGGGAGACCATCCTCGCCGGCTCCTTCACCCGTCCGCTCTGGGTGCACGAGGGCGACACCGTCTTCGCCGACTACGGAAAGCTGGGGACCATCACATGCCGTTTCGAGTAAACCCGCCGAAGTCCCTCAAGGACCTCTTCACGCCCGGCAGCCGCACGATCGCGGGCATGTTCCTGAACTCCGGCGACGCCGGAATCGCCGAGATCTGCGCCGGATCGGGCCTGGACTACCTGCTGATCGACGCCGAACACGGGCCGATGGGGCTCGAATCCGTCCTGGCGCAGCTGCGGGCCATCGCCGGGTACCCGACCGTCGCCGTCGTCCGCGTCCCCGCCAACGATCCGGTGGCCATCAAGCAGTACCTGGACCTCGGCGCGCAGTCCCTGATCGTGCCGATGGTGGACGACGCCGATGCCGCCCGCCGCGCGGTCGCCGCCACGCGCTACGCCCCGGAGGGCATGCGCGGCGTCGGTTCCGCGCTCGCCCGCTCCGCGCGCTGGAACCGCGTCCCCGACTACCTCGCCCGCGCCAACGAATTCATCACGCTGCTCGTGCAGATCGAGTCCGCGGACGCCGTCGCCAACGCCGCGGACATCGCCGGCACGGACGGGATCGACGGCGTCTTCATCGGCCCCTCGGACCTCGCCGCGACCATGGGCCTGCTCGGGCAGCAGGACCACACAGACGTCGTCGACGCCGTCGTGCGCACCATCGGCGCGGTGAAGGCGGCCGGTAAGATCGTCGGCGTCAACGCCTTCGTCGAGGCGCAGGCCCGCGCCTACCTCGAGGCGGGCGCGGACTTCGTGAACGTCGGCGCCGACGTTGCGCTCCTCGCCCGCGGGACCGAGGCGCTCGCAGCCACGTTCATCGGCGAGACGCCGAACGAGAACGGCACCCGGCACGACGCCGGAACCCCCGCCAGCTACTGAAGGAACCCATGAACCTCAACAGCATCGCTTCCCTGCCCGTCCGCACCGCGGCGCGCTCCCTGACCGGCAGCACCTACGCGGTGTTGGGCTACGACGCGTGGAAGACCCCCGGCGCACGCGTGGAGATGGCAGCCTCCACCCTGGCCAGCGTGCGCAGGGTCGTTCCGCTGCCGTTCGACGACGAGACGCTGGTGCGCGCCAACGGGGGCATCCAGGCCGCCGCCGGTGCCCTGATGACCTTCGGCGTCCTCCCCCGGCTTTCGGCGCTGGTGCTTGCCGGCTCCATGGTCTCGACCACCATCGCCGGCCACCCGTTTTGGACGGTGGAGGATCCGGCGGCGCGGAAAATGCAGCGGACGCAGTTCCACAAGAACATGGCGATGGTCGGCGGCCTGCTCTTCGCGGCCCTCGACAACCCCAAGGCGCGGGCCCGCCGCTAGATTCGCCGGCACGGATGGCTGACGCCGCTGGCGGACCTCGCCGCGCTCGAGGAGTGGCTCGAAACGCACGACGACGGCGTGTTCGTCCTCGACGTCGCGGCTCCCCCGACCCGCCAGGGCTACCCGGGCCCTGGGCGCGGTATGCACCGTCAGTCGTCAGTCAGCCATGCGCACGGTCTAAGCGTCGCATCCCCTGTCTCCGTGGCGTAGTGATCCAGCCTCTCGGCTATGCGGGCGCGTCCGATCTGATCGGCGTAAAACATCGGACCGCCGCGGTAGGCGGGCCAGCTGTATCCCTTGACCCAGATGACGTCAATGTCCCCCGGTCGCTCGGCGATACCCTCCTGGAGAATCCTGCCACCCTCGTTGATCATGGGAAACAACAGCCGTTCGAGGATCTCGTCGTCCCCGATTCCGCGTCGTTCGATCCCCCGGTTGACGCTTGAGCGTTCAATGATCCGGGCGACTTCCGCATCCTCCGAACGTTCCCTTCCGTCGTAGGCGAAGAACCCCGATCCGGTCTTTTGCCCGAATCGTCCGGCCGCGCACAGGGCGTCTGCAATCGGCGCGGTTGTCCCCTGCGCCTTCCGGCTCCGCCAGCCGATGTCGAGACCCGCCATGTCCGCCATGGCAAACGGTCCCATCCGGAATCCGAAGTCGGTCAGGACGTCGTCGACCTGACCGGGGAGCGCACCCTCCAAAAGCAACGCCTCCGCCTGTCGACCGCGGACCGCCAGCATTCGGTTCCCTACGAACCCCTGGCAGACGCCGACAGCTACCGGGCATTTACCCAAGCGCCTGACCACGGAGAAAGCGGAAGCGAGAACACCCGGCTCCGTCTGTCTCCCGCGCACGACCTCCACGAGTTCCATCACGTTCGCGGGACTGAAGAAGTGCATTCCAAGCACTCGACCCGGACGGGCCGTGACGGCTGCCACCGCATCCACATCGAGATAAGACGTGTTGGTCGCGAGGACCGCCTCCGACCGGGTGTGTGCGTCCAAACGGCTGAAGATCTCCCGCTTCACCTCCAGGTCCTCAAACGCCGCCTCGATCACCAGGTCGGCCGTCGCCAGATCCGCGTAGTCGAGGGTTCCGCTGATGCGCGCAAACTGTTCGTCTGCCAACGCCGCAGTGCGGCTACCGCGGGCGACGGAAACGTCGAGATTCCCCCGCACCTGCGCCAACCCGCGGTCGAGTGCCTCCTGCCCGGTTTCGACGACCGTGACAGGAACGCCCGCGGCCGCTAGGGCAAGTGCTATTCCCCCACCCATGGTCCCGGCGCCGATGACGCCTGCGGATTCGATCTCGCGGGCAATCGCTCCGCCGGCAGCGTCGAGGGCCCGCGGTTTGCGGCTCGCCCGTTCGGCGGCGAAAAGATGCCGCTGCGCCGCTGCCTCAGGACTGGCCACGCGTTCGAGGAAGAGCCGTCGTTCGACGGTTGCTCCGGCGTCGAACCCCTCCTCGAGACCTGCGGCGATCGCCTTTACCGCCGCACGGGCGGCCAAGGGATCCTTGGCTTTGCGCAGCGCTGTGGCCGCCAATCGTTCGACCGTTCCCGGGGCGTCGGCCCCGGCGATCTTGTCCGTTCGGTTTCGAGTCAGGGCCGGGAACCGGGGAGTCCCGCCGACTGCGCCTGCCGAATCCGCGAAACGAGATGCCGCCCAGGCGACCGATTCACCGACGAAATCCTCGGCGCCGAGGACCGCGTCCACAAGTCCTGCCTCCCGGGCGGCGACCGCGCCGAGGCGTTTACCGGACAGGATCATTTCGACGGCGAGTTGCGGCCCGACGATCCGCGGCAATCGCCCGGTTCCACCGGCTCCCGGAATGATGCCCAACGTGATTTCCGGGAGTCCCACCACGGCCCCGGGATGGACCACCCGCGCGTGCGCCGCCAGAGCCAGTTCGAGACCCCCACCCAGTGCGACGCCGGCCATGGCGGCGACCACCGGCAACGGGAAGTGCTCGATCCGGTCTACGAGTTCGGGCAAGGTGATGGCAGTGCCGCCACCGCCGAACTCGGTGATGTCGGCTCCGGCGGAGAAGGAGCGTTCGGTGCCGGTGAGCACCACCGCTTGGACACCCGGCTGCGACAGTATCCGGTCGAATGCATCGGCCAGGGCCTCCCGTGCGGCGCCCCCCAGAGCATTGACGGGAGGGGCGTCGAACGTGACGAGGGCGACGGCTCCGTGCCGTGCGATGGCGGCCCGTGGGGCCGGACGTGGCGTGGGATCTGGCATGGCTTCCTTTCGGGTTTTTGGTTGCGGTGGCACGGATGGGCCTACTTGAAGGCTGAGATGCCGGTGATGTCGCGGCCCACAAGGAGTGACTGGATTGAATCGGTGCCCTCGTAGGTGCTGACGATGTCCATGTCGGTCAGGTGGCGCGCGACGTGCCGTTCCATGAGGACACCGTTGCCGGCGAGCATGTCGCGGGCCTCGTTGCAGATCCATTTCGCTTTCTGCGCGGTGGACATCTTAACCATCGATGCCATCGGTCCGGTGAGTCGGCCGGTATCGGCGAGCTCGGCCATGCGCGTGCACATCAACTGCATTGCGGTGAGTTCGGACAACATGTTCGCCAGTTTGTTCTGCACCAGCTGAAAGCTGGCAATCGGGCGGCCGAACTGCTTGCGCTCCCCGGCGTAGTTGGCGGCAATCTCGTAGGCAGCCATGGCGTGGCCGACGGCTTCCCAGGCGGCGCCGCCGCGGGTCGCCGTGAGCACCCTGGAGACATCGTGGAAGGAGTTGCAGTTCTCCAACCGGTTCGTCTCCGGAATGCGCAGGTTCTCGATGAGGATGTCGGATTGCAGGATGGCGCGCTTGCCCATTTTTCCGGTAATCACAGTGGGCGTGTAGCCGGAGGGGTGCGCGCCGTTGGCGTCCTTCTCCATGACGAAACCCTTCACGTGGCCGTCTGCGTCGTCCCGGGCGAAGATGACGACGACGTCCGCGGCGTCGCCGTTCCCGATCCAGCGCTTATGCCCATTCAGGATCCATTCGCTTCCATCCCGGCGGGCACTGGTTTCGAGCGCCACGGAATCGGACCCGTGGTCGGGTTCCGTCAAGGCGAAGGCACCCGTGCGCGCAAGCGTGGCCATCTCCGGTAGCAGGCGTTGGCGCTGTTCCGTGCTTCCGAGCATGGCGATGGTTCCCATGCAGAGCGACGAGTGAACGCCGATGTAGGTGTTGATCGAGCCGTCGCCGCGGGCGATTTCGCGTGCGACGATGCCGGCGGCGCGCCGGCTCAGACCGGGACAGCCGTAGCCTTCGATGGTGCTGCCAATGATCCCGAGCTTCGCCAGGCCGGGCCGCAATTGGTGCGGGAACTCGGCCCGCTCCCAATAGTCGTTGATGATCGGCAGGATGTCTGTCGCGACGAATTCCCGAATCCTGTCGCGGAGGGCGATTTCGGCATCGGTGAGCTCGTCGTCGAGCATGAAATAGTCGCTGCTTGCGTTCTGTGTGGTCAATGTTCTCTTCCTGACATGTCGGATTGGTGCGGTTTCACTGGCTTGCGCATGCATCCTTGCGCGTGCGTCACGGCCGCAACTAGACCCGCTCCAGCAGCATCGCCGTCCCCTGGCCCACGCCTACGCACATCGTCGCCAAACCCCGGTCCGCGCCTTCGCGTTCCATGCGACCGAGCATGGTGACCGTGATTCGGGCACCCGAGGATCCAAGCGCGTGCCCGAGAGCGATGGCGCCGCCGTCGTTGTTGACCGTTCCCTCGTCCAAGCCCAATCGACGGATGCAAGCCAGCGCCTGCGTGGCAAAGGCCTCGTTGAGCTCGACCGCACCCAGACTCCCGACGTCCCATCCGACACGTGCCAAAACCTTCTCCGTCGCCGGCACCGGCCCCAGCCCCATTACCTCCGGAGCCACACCGGCGGACGCTCCATCCACCACCCGTGCGCGCGGCACCATCGAAAACCGGCGCACCGCACGTTCGCTCGCCACCACAATGGCGGATGCCCCGTCGTTCAGCGAACTGGAATTCCCTGCGGTGACTACCCCACCGGGCCGCACGACGGACCGCAATCCGGCCAGCGCATCCAACGACGTCCCCGGCCGCGGGCCTTCGTCGATTTCGAACAATCCGGCTTTGGTCTCCACCGGAAGGATTTCGTCGGCGAACCTTCCCGCGGCCACCGCGGCTAGCGCGCGTCGATGCGAGGCGACGGCGAACGCGTCGGCGTCCTCGCGGCTGATCCCCTCGAGGCGGGAGACCTCCTCAGCGGTTTCGGGCATCGAGAAAGTGGTCTTCTCCTGCTCGCGGAAGCGGGGGTTGGTGAATCGCCAGCCCAGTGAGGTATCGGCCAGTTCGCCCGGACGCCCGAAGGCCTTCTCCGGTTTCGCCATCACCCATGGTGCGCGCGACATGGATTCAACGCCGCCGGCCACAACCACGTCGGCCGCGCCGGACTTGATCATCTGCGAAGCCAGGAGAATGGCGCTCAGGCCCGAAGCGCACAAGCGATTGACGGTGAGTCCGGGAACCGAGACGGGCAGGCCCGCCAGTAATGAGGCCATGCGAGCGACGTTGCGGTTATCCTCGCCTGATTGGTTGACGCAGCCGAGAATCACTTCGTCGATGGCTTCGGGATCCACCCCGGAACGCTCGACCGCCTCCCGTACCACGAGGCCGGCCAGGTCATCCGGACGCACCGAGGACAGCGCCCCGGCATAGCGGCCGGTGGGCGTGCGAACGCCCCCCACAAGAAATGCTTCGGTCATGATTGTCCTTCTGTCCTTGGTTGTTGGGCGTCCGCGCCATTTAGGCGAAGGTGCGGTCTTCGGGGATGTCCTTGGTTCTCGGTTCGACAACCAGGTAGCGGTTTAGTTCCCCACGTTCCTCCATGACGAGAGCCCTCGCGCCACTACCGTCTCCCGTCAGCGGAACCATGACTGTGCTGGCCGACAAAACCCGCTGGCCGTCCTGCTCGCCGTCGTAGTCCAGCGTGTAGGAGCGGGTTCCGATGCGAGCCACGCTGAGGTGGATGAGGAGATCGGAATCGAAGGATATGGATTTGAGATAGTCAATCTTCAGTGAGGCAACGACCGTGGCATGCCCGCGGTCCAGAGGCGGCATGTCCGACAACTGCGCACGCCACTGAATCCTGGCCTCCTCGAGCAGGGTGACAACCCGCGCGTTATTCACGTGACCGTTCAGGTCGAGGTCAGACCATCGCACCGCTACCTCGGCGCTGAACCGCCGATTCACAGCGCTACCGCCAAACGCTCCGAAAGCCAATTGCGGACCAACTCCGAACTCGAGTCGAGAACCGGAGGCGCCAGATCGTAGGTGGCCGGCGTCTTGGAGAACTTCACGGGATGCCGGACGGTGGGGATCTGCCGTTCGCCGCGCTCCGGCAGCACCACGGGATCCAGTCCTAGCCGCTCCGCCAGTTCTATGCCTCCCTTCACGTCCTGGATGGGAGCACAAGGCAAGCCCGCCGCGGACAGAACCGAGAACCATTCCTCCGCGGACCGAGCCGCGAGCTGCCCCTCCAAAAGGATCCTTAGTTCCGCCCTGTGAACGTTGCGCTGTTCGGGCGTGCGGAAACGGGTGTCCGAGGCAACCTCGGGTACCCCGAGGACACGACATAGCTTGGCGAATTGGCCGTTGTTCGCGGCGGCGATCACCAACCTCCCATCGCCCGTGAGCATCGGCTCGTAGGGGTAGAGACTGGGATGCTCGTTGCCCATGCGGGTGGGCACAACGCCCCCGGTCACATACGCGGCCGACTGGTTGACCATCCCCGAGAGGGCCGAGGACAGGAGATTCAACTCCACAAGCTGGCCTTCACCGGTCTTGTCCCGGTGATGCAAGGCGCCAACGATTCCCGTGCTGGCATGAACACCGGTGATGACGTCGAAAAGGGCCAGACCGGCACGGTACGGCTCCGTGTCTCGGTCTCCGGTCAGGCTCATCATGCCGGAAGCCGCCTGAACGAGCAGATCGTAGCCGGGCAACTCCGCTCCACCCGCGGTTCCAAATCCCGTGATGGACGCGTAGATAATGGTGGGATTGGCCTCCGCAACGGATTCGTAATCCAGTCCGTAGCGCTTCAGGCCTCCCGGCTTGAAGTTCTCCACCATAATGTCCGCACTCGTAGCCAATTGCTTGGCCAGAGCGGCGTCTTCCGCATCGTTGAAGTCGAGAGCGATCGAATGCTTATTGCGATTCACGGACAGGAAGAAAGTGCCTTCCCCGTCCCGGGACGGCGGTATCCACATACGGGCGTCGTCGCCTTCGGGCGACTCGACCTTGATGACGGTGGCGCCCATGTCCGCGAGGAGCATTGTGCAATAGGGCCCGGCGAGAACACGGCTGAAATCCGCGACGATGACCCCGCTGAGCGGGCCACTTCCCTGACGGCCGAAAAGGTCGTTCAATCTGTCGGCTGCAAACCTGGTCACGGCCATCCCCCTTCAAGAATGTGTGCTGTGTCACCAACAGTTCCAGAGACATTAGGTCACGTCCAATACAAATTGATGCGGTGATTATTCCTTTCCACGCAAATATCGGCACCGAATCGAGCACGTCTTTGATGGGGAGAGATTATTTGTATATTTGCAAAAATCATTTGACTCGAATGGCATAAATAGAAATAATCACGTTCATGGAACTCCAGCATGTACGTGCTTTTCTCGCCGTGGCCCAGGAACTTCACTTCGGCCGGGCGGCGGAGCGCCTCCATATGGCCCAGCCGCCTCTCAGCCGCATGATCAAACACCTCGAACGCGAGCTCGGCGCCCAGCTCTTTGAACGCAGCACCCGAAGCGTCAAGATCACCACTGCGGGAGACGCGCTGGTCCAGCCCGCTGAGGACATCATCGCCGCGGTACGCCGCGCCAAGGCGGCGGTGACGTCGGCAGGCAAGGGCGAGGCCGGGAGGGTGCGCATTGCCTTCGCCGGCGTCTCGTCTCATGTCATGGTGGGGAAGCTTGCCAAGCTCGTGCGCCAGACACACCCCGGAATCGACCTCGAGCTTTACAGCTCCTACTTCGCGGTTCCGGCGTTGAATGAGGTCATCGCCAGCACTATGGATATAGGCCTCGGTCGCTGGAATTTCCTTCCCGCCGGCGTCGAATCGCGGACGGTGGCACTGGAGACCCTAGTGGTCGCCTTGCCCACGAGCCACCGATTGGCCAACCGGTCGTCGCTCCGCATGGCGGATCTCGCCGACGAGGAATTCGTGGCGCTTCCGCCGGATCCGGGCGCGGTCCTTCGGGACCATTTGGAACGACTCGCCCACGAAAACGGTTTCGTGCCGTCTATCGTTCAGGTCGCCCCGGACACCTCCACACTGTTGTCCTTGGTGGCCGCCGAAATCGGATGTTCACTGACGGTATCGTCCGTTCCGGCGAACATCACATACCCGGGTGTGGTCTTCCTGCCGCTGGAAGACCATGTGGATCCAATCCGGCTTCGGCTGATCTGGCGCACTGAGGACAGCAGTCCCGCCCTGAAGGAAGTGTTGCGCCTTTCGGAGGCTCCCCTGCCGTCTCCGGGACCGGCCTACTGAGCCTCGAAGGATGATCTGGCTGCGCCCCCTTGCCCCTACAACTACTGCCGTGCGGGCTGCACGGGCTCTTGGGCCTTGGTTTCGGCAACATCCGCCGGTGGCATGTTTTCCCCTCTTCTTCGCGCCAACAGCGCGCATAGTAGAACCGACCCCAGCAGGGCGCCGCCCAGGGCCGCCGCGAGGACTCCCGGCATGATGAGACTCACCCCGCCCAAGCCGGCAAGCAGGCGCAGGTACGGGGGTAGGGTCTGATTCAAACCCAACATCCATCCTTCGAAGGCGCAGGCCAGTGCGTAGACCCCCACCAGGCTCAGCGCGAAGGCCATCAGCACCTCTGGCAACGGCGCTTGTGCCACCAGCGCCGGGTTCAGGGCAAACCCGAAGGGCACCACATATTTCACGGCCCCTAGTTTCATGGCTGAAAGGCTCGTCTTCATCGGATCAGACCGGGCGATTCCTGCGGCTGCAAACGACGCCAACGCCACCGGCGGCGTGATGTAGGAAACGGCAGCCCAGTACACCACAAAGAGATGCGCCGCGATGGGATCGACTCCCACCTCCACGACGGCCGGAACCATCACAATGGCGAGGAACACGTAGGCAGCGGAGACGGTCATGCCCATGCCGAGAATGAAGCAGGTAATGGCTCCGGCCACGAGCATGAGGACCACGTTGTCGCCCACAAGCACCAGCAGTTCTCGTGCCAGGGAGAGCGTGACGCCGGACATGCTCAGTCCGCCCACGATGAGTCCCACCCCCGCGATGATCCCCAAGATTTCGCTAATGGTCTTACCGCAGTCAAAGACCATGTCAACGAGACGCGAGGCGGTCAACCGCCCGTTCTTCTTGAACAGTCCAAATACAACCAGTGCTCCGGCCACCCAGTAGGGCGCTTGCGTTTCCGTGGTCACCACCAGCAATGTCGTCAACATCACCAAGGCGGCCAGGTAGGGCCAGCCAGACCTAATGACCGGCTTGAAATCGGGAAGCTGGTCTTTAGGGAGCCCGCGAAGACCCTTCTTCGCCGAATAGGCATCGATCTGGAGGTAGATGCCTACGTAATAGAGGATCGCGGGAATGGTGGCGGCAATCAAAATCTCGCGGTACGGAACCCCAATGAAGGAAATCATCAAGAAGGCCACGGTGCCCATTACCGGCGGAGTGATGGATCCTCCGGAGGACGCCGTAGCTTCCACTGCCGCCGCGTATCTTGCGGAGAACCCGGATTTGATCATGGCGGGAATGGTCATGGGACCGGTGGTTAGCACGTTCGATACGGCGCTTCCACTCATCATGCCCATCGAAGCACTGCTGGCCACCGAGACCTTGGCCGCTCCTCCGCGCTTGCCGCCCAGTAGTGACTGTGCCAGGTCATGGAAGAACGCCGAGCCCCCACAATGAAGCAGAACCACGCCGAAGAGAAGAAAACCTATGAGGATGCTTGCCGCGGTTTGCAGGGGAAGACCCAGGATCCCTTCGACGCCCACCGCATGGATTTGCGCAGTGGTACGGAAGTCATGCGATATGCCCTGCAGGAAACCGAGCGGCATGCGCGAAGAGAACATGGGGTACACCGAAAAGAGGAATGCGATCACGGCTACCGTCGAGCCCGCGGTGCGCCGCAGGGCTTCAACGGCGAGTCCCCACAGCAGAACGCTGAATACGGCGCCGAGTGCCGGGGCCGCATAATCCCAGCCCATGTTGAGGATCTCCTCGGCACGGGAACCAAAGTAGAGGGTCACCACGATCGTCAGCCCGAATAGTCCGACGTCGTACCAGGCAAGCGGAGTCACCGCAGGCGCGCCCTCGTCCGGCTCGCCGGCCGCGGATGGCTTTGCGCGCGTTGCCGGGAAGATAATGAAGACGATGGAGAGGAAGCACGCCAACATGAAATAGAGGTAGGCGTGGGTCAGCAGGGGCACACCGAACAAGTTCCAAAAGAACGCCTGATTCATCGAAAGCAGGAGACCTGCGAGGGTGAAGACGACCACGACGCTCCGCCATGGGGTGCCCAATCGTTGCCGCACCGCGGTTCCTGCCGTGCTAACGGTTCCATTAGTCAAGGTTCTCGTCCTTCCAAGCTGTCCATTCCCGGGCGAGGTTGTCCTCGTCGGCGGTCTTGACGAACGAGTCCCATCCAGCGCGGAGTGTCACCTGGCGCTGTATGAGGTCGCGGTTCTTTCGCTCTGCCTTCTCGGTCCAAAGCCCCTGCTCACGCAGATAACGGACGGTTCCCTCATGGAAGGGGACCACCAGCGGTTCGTGGAGAACCTTGTCCAAGGCGAATTCGCTCGTAGCGGGGGTCGTGCTCCTGTAGCGATCGAAGTTCTCATCCATGGCCTTCACCAAGTCATAAACGGCTTGCGGCTCAGTCTTCGCGTACGCGGAAAGTGGAACCGTATAGGCGAAGTTCTTCGCGGATTCCCCTTCCTCCATGCCTGGAGCGCCGGAGAACTCGCCAATGGTGACCATGGGGGCGATTTCGTGGACCGCCGCAAGTTTGGCTGGCGAATCATCTTCCATGCTGAGCCAGTCGACATCGACAGTGCTCGCCAACTCCTCGAGATTCGAGCCGTAGGCACTGCTGAAGAGGACGTCGAGTCGACCGGCGTCCAATGCCTCTGTTTGATCGCTGTAGCTGAGGTCCACGGGAACGACGTCGTCCCAAGTGAGCCCGCCATAAGCGAGGTAAGCCTCCAATTTGAGATTGATGGAGGTGTTCGCGATGATCCGAGGAAACCTCTTTCCCTTCAGATCTTCGAAGGAAGCGATTTGTGCATCCGTGCGCGCGAGGAGTCCGTAGTTCCCCATGGGCGCCCACACCACGCGAAGGTCCTGCGGACCCCACGTCTTGCTGGCGAAATCCTGTATTCCCTCGAAGCCGAAGTAGTACTCGTCCCCCATCCGGCTGAATTGGGCGCTGCCGGCGTGGAGCGGAGCCACACGGCCGATTGACGTATCCGAGGCCAGGATCCGAACCTGGGTGCCTTGGACCCGTGTGAGACTGTCGGCAACGGCCGCAAGGTCGTTGAAAGTTCCGGTGCCCACGCCATACGTGGTCATCACGAGCTGGTTGCTGGTGTAATCGCGGCTTTTCGGCGAACTGCTGACGATAATGCCAGCCACCAGAACACTGGCAAGGCCGACGCACAGCAAGATTTTTTTCATGGGATCCCCTCAGGCATTCCGATGCCGACACGTGCGGATTCAGTGGCCGGATTGTCGAAAATGTTATGCACGTCACTCTTGCAGAGCATGGACCGATACTTCCAATACCAACTTTCAAGAAGATTGATACCTGGATCGACTATGGAATTCGACGCTGCCGGCGTCCTCGATATTTGTTTACGAAACATCAATTGGGGACAGATTTGGTATTGGATTGACAGTAATCTACCTGCCAGAGTGAGATGACGCACCGGGCCCAGAACACGTGGCCCCACTTTCAGGAGGAAGCGCATGACAGCTGTTACGGAAAAGTCAGTCTCAACGGACGCGGACTACGGTTCCTCGGACATCCTAGGGCTGGACACATTGCTCGGATCCACGGAGCTAGCCGGACGTTCCCGCGTTCGAGCCTTTGTGGATGAAAGCATCCGACCGAATATCGCCCAGTGGTATGAATCCGCGAGTTTCCCTGTCGAGATCATGCACGAACTGGGCGACTTGGGGGTTCTGGGCATGCATTTGGACGGCTACGGCTGCCCCGGGCGGTCCGCCGTCGAATACGGTTTGGCCGCACTGGAGCTTGAGGCCGGAGACTCCGGAATCCGGACCTTGGTCAGCGTGCAGGGATCGCTCGCCATGAGCGCAATCCACAAATGGGGAACCGAGACGCAGAAGAACGAGTGGCTTCCGGAGATGGCCACAGGCCGCAGCATCGGATGTTTCGGGCTCACCGAGCCCACCGCGGGAAGCGATCCGTCAGGCATGAAGACATTCGCTCGAAAGCAGGGCTCGGACTGGGTCATCACGGGGTCTAAACGGTGGATCGGCTTGGCTTCCATCGCCCACGTGGCGGTCATCTGGGCCATGACCGACGAGGGAGTCCGCGGTTTCCTGGTGCCGACGGATACGCCCGGTTTCACCGCTACGCCGATCAACGCCAAGCTCTCGATGCGGGCATCCGTGCAGTGCGATGTCGATTTGGATAATGTGCGTGTCCCGGCGACGTCTCTGCTGCCCGGTGCGCGTGGTCTGCGTGGCCCGTTCTCGTGTCTCAACGAGGCGAGGTACGGCATCATTTGGGGCGCAATGGGAGCAGCACGCGACAGCTACGAGGCAGCCCTGCGGTATTCGCAGCAGCGATTGCAGTTTGGCAAGCCCCTGTCGTCCTACCAAATGACGCAACAAAAGCTCGTGAATATGCTGTTGGAAATCCAAAAAGGAACTCTGCTGGCAATTCATATTGGCCGGCTCAAGGATTCAGGGGAACTGGTTCCGGAACAAATTTCCCTGGGCAAACTCAACAACGTGCGCGAAGCCATCGCGATTGCCCGCGAGGCCCGGACCATACTGGGCGGCAACGGGATCACGTTGGATTACTCGCCGCTCCGGCACGCCAACAACCTCGAAAGCGTGCGGACCTACGAAGGAACCGACGAAGTACACACGCTGATACTCGGCAACCACATCACGGGCACACCGGCATTTCGCTGATGCCGGTCCGAGGACGGTCGGGCGCCAAAGCCGCGCGAGGCGAAGGATACGCATCCGCGATATTGATCGGGAGCAAGCGCAGGCCGCAGGACACCCCCAATCCGTCCGATTCGATCCCGAGCGCCACGTTGGCCCGCGTGTAGGCGTTGGCCAGCGCGATGAGCGTGGTCAGCTCGACTATCGCCGCCGCGCCGAGTTACTACAGCAACCGCGCCGATATCTCGTCGGTGGCGGTCGGCGGGGTGTGGCTCATCGCCTTGGCATACGTCATTACGTCGCGCTCCAGCGGAATGAAAACCTCCGACTCGCGCCACCCCGGCACCTAGCGAGCTTGTCCAGATTGGCGAGTACGGGTTGTTGGTACGGCAGGTCCGGGCACTTGGTACCGGTTGATTCAGTGAGGCGGTACCGGTCAGAAACAACGTTGGCTGTTCCTGACCGGCATTCGGCTCGGTACCGCGGCGCCGGGGCGGCCGCCTCGGCGCCGAAGGGCAGCGGCTATTCCCAGTGGTCCTTTCTCGCGCGTTCTTCTTGGGCTTGGAGCCGGCGCATGTCGACGTCTCCGAGGATCGCACTGTAATCGGCCATCAAAGGCCCCCCTCCGTCGAAGAGGCAACGCCGAATGCGCTGCCCGATCCCTCAGAGGACCACAAACCCCATCCCAGCGGTACCACCTAGCCGAAATGAGCGGTACCACCTACCCGGACTATCGGTACCCGGAAGCCGTACTCGCCATCCAGATCGAGGTCCTTGTTCGCAACCTCGAAGTAGCCGCGGTCCAGGCACCACGTGCAACCGATCAACGACGCCACCGCCATGTGCGCGAACGACTTCAATCCCCGGTCGCAGGCGTGGGCCTTCTCGAACTTCTGGCCAATCGCGAAAGACGCCTTCAGCACCGCGGGATTGTGCCAAAACACGCCCAACGGCGCGGGCACCCGGTCCAGCATCTTCGCCACAACCCGCTTCATCAGGACCCCCTTGACGCCGGTGATCTCCGCCGGGAGTACCCGAGTGTTGCCCGTCATGTCGTCCTCCTATAGGGAAGCGACGCCACGGCATTCACGGGTGCCGCGGTGGACTTCGCTTCACTCCTTAAAACACCGACGGGCGTCGGCTTGTGACATGCGCGGACCGGGGACCGGAATCAGATGGCGGAGTGCTCCTGGCCGGCCGCCTCCAGGAAGGCATTGAGCGTGTGCATCCGGTGGGCGCGCGCGGCGGACTCGATTTCGCCGGGGGCGCCGCCGGACTCCAGCAGGTCCAACAGGGCGTCGTGCTCCTCGACGGACTTGCGGGCCCTGCCGGGGACGTGGCTGAACGCGGTCATGCGCATCGCGCGCAGCCGGCTCCACCCGCGGTGGACCAGGTCCAGGATGTGCGGATTGGGGCACCGCTCGTACAACGCGGAGTGGAACTCGTTGTTCAGCGCGGAGAAGCGCCGCGCGTCGAAGTCCTCCAGGCAACGCCGCATCTGGGCGTTGAGCTCGCGCGCCGCGGCGAGGTCCTCGGCCCTCAGTCGGGGCGCGGCCAGCGCCGTCGCCGCGCCCTCGATCACCGCGAGCGTCTGCATGGTGTGCAGGTAGAGCTCCGGATCGGTGCCGGCGACGGTCGCGCCGACGTTCCGCTCGAACGTCACGAGGCCCTCGGCCTCCAGCCGCCGGACCGCCTCGCGCACCGGAACCACGCTGCATCCGAGTTCGGCCGCGATGGTCCCGAGCACCAGCCGGTAGCCAGCCACCAGCTCCCCGTTGGAGATCCTGCCGCGCAGCAGCGCGTAGGCCTGCTCGGATTTGCTGGGGGTCACTGCGCGCCAGCGCCCTCGGCGACCCACGCGTTATAGCGGGCCTTCCACTCCTTGTTCATGGGGAACAGCCCGTCGATCTGGTTGCCCTCCTTGACCATCTCGAATACGAACGTGTCCTGGCGCTCCTGCTCCACGACCTCGTCGGCAATCTCGGCTGCCATCGTCGGCGGGATGACCAGCACGCCGTCTGAATCGGCGACGATGATGTCCCCGGGCTGGATGGTCGCACCCCCGCAGCCGATGGTCACGTCGGTGTCCCACGGGACGTGCTTGCGGCCCAGGACGGCCGGGTGTCCACCGTTGTGGAAGGTGGGGATCTCCAGCGCGGCAACGGCCGCCAGGTCGCGGACCCCGCCGTCGGTGATGATGGCCTCGGCGCCGCGCACCTGGGCGCGCAGGGCGAGGATGTCCCCGAGCGTGCCGGAGCCCTTTTCGCCGCGGGCCTCCATGACCAGGATCTCGCCCGGGCCGACCGAGTCGATGACGCGCTTCTGCGCGTTGTATCCGCCGCCGTGGGACTTGAAGAGGTCCTCGCGGTTCGGCACATAGCGCAGCGTGCGGGCCGTGCCGATGACCTTCCGCAGGCCCTTGGTCGCCTGCAGGCCGTCGACGGAGACGTTGTTCAGGCCGCGCCTGCGCAGCGCCCCGGAGATGGTGGCCGTCGCGACGGAGAGCAGCTTGGCCTTGACGTCCTCGGTCAGCGCGGACGCGCCCGTCACCGCCGGCGCGATTCCCGCGGCCTCGGCCGTGCCGAACGCGTCGATGCGGTCGGCGTCGGTGACCTTCGGCCGGTTCCCGAACTCGGCGAAGCCCTCGGCGCCCTGGACGACCGGCGTCGCCAGGCGACCGGTGCTCAGGCCGGCGGCCTCGTCGTCGACCTGGACCTCCACCGTGTCCCCGGGCACGATGACGGATGACCCCGCCGGGGTGCCGGTGAGGATGACGTCGCCCGGGTGCAGCGTCATCTGCTGCGAGAGGTCCGCGACGATCTGCGCGAAGGAGAAGATGAGTTCCCCGGTGGTCGCGTCCTGGGCCGGCTCGCCGTTGACCCACGTGCGGACCCGCAGAGCGGCCGGGTCTACGGCGGCGGCCGGCAGCAGCGCCGGGCCGATCGGAGTGAAGCCGTCGCCGGACTTGGAACGGACGTTCGAGCCCTTGTCCGCGTACTTGATGTCGTAGACGCCGAGGTCGTTGCTCGCGGTCACGTGGCCGACGTGGCCCCAGGCCTCCTCGACGGAAACGCGCCGCGCGAGGGAGCCGATGACGAGCGCGATCTCGCCCTCGAAGGCCAGCAGTTCGGTGCCGGCCGGGCGCTCCACCGGGGTTCCGGTGAGCGAGAGGGACGACGCCGCCTTCATGAAATAGGAGGGGAACGCCGGCGTCCGGCCGCGCTGGGCCGCGCGGGAGGCGTAGCTCAGGTGGACGGCAAGGACCTTGCCGGCGGCGTCCAGCGTGGACTGGTCCACCGTGGTCGTGGCGGTGGTGGGGTTCGCGTCGGGGTTCACGGGCTCTCCAGATGTGATGTACGAAATCGTATACGAAACTGTGTGAAGCGTATCACCCGGGGACTCAGACGCCCATGGCCCGCTTGATCGTCGCGGCCGCGCGGGTGAGCCGCGCGCCGATCGTCGCCGGGGACAGCGAGCTGGCGGCCGTCGCATAGACCACCACGACGGCGGCGCGCAGTTGCCCGGGAACCACCACTGGCGCGGCCACCGAGGACACGCCGCTGATGACCTCGTCGCGGCTGGTCGAGTAGCCGGTCTCGCGGGCCTCTACGGCCGCCTGCCGGTAGGCGACGTGCGTCTCCAGCGCCTCCCACTCGGCCGCGGTGTAGGTGGACTGGATCGCGATGCCGGGCGCCCCCTGGTCCGCCGGGTGGCGCGTTCCGGGCCGTTGCAGCACCGTGGCCGGGCCGTGCAGCGGCTCGACGGTGACCAGCGTGGTGCATTCGTGGTGGTCCCAGACCACGATCAGCGCGGACATGGCCATCTCATTCGCGATGGCGTTCAGCTCCGGCAGCGCCGCGGTCTGCAGCGCCCGCTGCACGCCGCGGGCCAGGACCACCAGGCCGGGCGCGGGCAGGACACGGCCGGACTCGTCGCGGGTGGTGAGGCGGTGGTCCTCCAGCGTGCGCAGGATCCGATAGGCGATCGACCGGTGGAGTCCGAGTGCGGACGCCAACTCGGCGATGGTCATCGGACCCGGCGCGTCAGCGAGGATCTCCAACGCCTGGATTCCGCGCGAAAGCGTCTGCGAACGCGTGGAATCCGCGGGGGCCGCGGCCGGCGTCGTGGTGTCGGCGGGCTTGGCCAAGGGTGACCTTTCGGCGTGAATCGGAGCCGGGGACGCCGAAACGGCGCGCCCCGTCGTTCGGCAAATTCTATATCAGAACAACGGAGCGCCCCGCGTGCCCACTAGTCGTCCGACGTCGCCGACCCCTCGTCCGATGTCGCCGGCCCCTCGGGCGTCGCGCCGCCCTCGTCCGCCCACTCCTGGCCCTGCTCGTCGGTGCGCGCCGGGTCGGAGACGACGTCGTCGTCGTGCTCTTTCTTCTGCTTATTGCTTTCGTCGGTGGCCATCACTACTCTCCCTGTGTCGGCTATGCGGTGCGTTCGACCGCCGTGGGAGAGAATCTACGGCATCGGCCTGGGGCTACGCTGGCACCGTAAGTAACGTCGGATCACCAAGGAGCAGACATGTTGCGATTCTTCCGCCTGGCGAGCATGGCGTTGCCCGCCGTCCTCTGGCTCGTCCGCAAGTTCCGGGAGCGGCGCACCGGCGCGCGAAACCCCACGAACCACCCGACGTCGGTGCACAATTCCCGCGACACCCACGGACGCCCCGGCGGGACGCCGCCGGCGGGCCCCAACAACTAAAGCGGCAGCGTTCCGCCACCCTTCAGATTCTTCATCACGATGGTGCTGGTCAGCTTCTCCACCCCGGGGAGGCCGACCAGCACCTCGTCGTAGAAGCGCTGGTACTCCGGCAGGTCCTCCGCGATGACCTTCAGCAGGAAGTCCGGGTCCCCGAACAGGCGGTTGGCCTCCACAATCCGGTCGATGCCGGTGACCGCCTCCTCGAACGCGAGCATGTTCTGCCGGTCCCGCAGCGTGACGAACACCAGCGCCTGGAATCCCAGCCCCACCCGCGCGGGGTCGACGACGGCGCGGTATCCCTGGATGACGCCGGAGGATTCGAGTTCCTTCAGGCGGCGGTGGCACGGGGCGACCGTCAGGCCCACCACGCCGGCCAGTGCCGTGGCAGTCATTCGCCCGTCGTGCTGCAGGTTGCGCAAAATATTTTTGTCAATGTCGTCAATCACGCATAAACCTTATCCTTTGTCGCGGTTTTGGCGATCAATCGGGACAGCACTTTTCCCCGGGATTTTCCTAGGCTTGAGGGGCACCCGTCCCCGCACCAGGAGCCGCCCCGTGGAACCACAGATGATCCTTGGCTTCGTCGTCGTCTCCGTGACGCTCGCGCTCACCCCGGGGGCGGACTGGGCCTACTCGATTGCCGCCGGACTCGGCAGGAACCGCATGGCCCCGGCCGTGGCTGGGCTGTGCGCCGGCTATTTGGTCCATACGGCACTCATTGTCGCGGGGCTGGCCGCGCTCATTGCCGCCCGTCCCGAACTCCTCACCGGTCTGACCGTCCTGGGCGCCGGCTACTTGTTGTGGCTCGGCATCACGACAGCGCGCTCATGGCGCGGCGCCGGCTTCGCGGCCACGGATTACGACGGCGGCGGCACGCGCGACGGCAACCGCGTCCCCGACGACCGCGACGGTACTTTCGACGTCGCCGCGGAGGCAGCCGCGGCACGCTCCGCCGCCCGCCGCAGTTTCCTCAAGGGACTTGGCATCAGTGCATCCAATCCCAAGGCTCTCCTGCTCTATTTGGCACTCATCCCTCAGTTCGTCGCGGCCGGGCAGGCGCTGCCCATTCCCGTGCAGACGGGCATCCTCGGGTTGTCCCACTTCGCGATCACCGTCGGCGTTTACACGCTGGTGGCGGTGGGGGCCCGACGGCTGCTCCGATCCCGCCCGGGGGCCGCGCGCGGCGTGACGCTCGCGAGCGGCATCGTGATGATGGCATTGGGCTTGGCCCTGCTGGCGGAGCAGTTACCTGGTCTCGTCGACGACGCGGCACGGGTTGCCGCCGCGATCGGCTAATTCGTCTGGGCACTCGCCCTCCCCGTTTTGTTGGTTGGCTTCGGGGGTGGGGTGTTGTCCACTGGCT
>NZ_JBIMER010000028.1:0-24175 GCF_051262515.1 Arthrobacter arnarulunnguaqae
CGGCCTGGTACCCCGCTGGGGGTCCGGCACCGGCGTCGGTTGCTGTTCCTTGGACATGACTCCACGCTACCGACCACCACCGACAAAATGGGAACAAACCTTCGAACGGGGAAAAGATTCCCATACCGGCACCCGTGGAGGACGAGTCACGAAGGCCGAGCCCAACGGTCCGCGCCACTGCCCTTTAGCGCTCACAGGTCTACTCTGGTGCCATGTCGATGACCGCGATCGTGTTCCACCGGCACCATGGACCGACCCGCTATTGTGCACAGCTCCTGGCAGACCGGCTGCATTCGCTCGGTCGCCGGGCGCAGCAGACCCCCGTCGCCGAGGCCTCGCCTCACGAGATTGTCCGCGCGCAGGCAATGGTGCTGGTCTCCCCCGTGACGCTGGGACGCCTACACGGCGCCGCCCTCGCCCGGGACGTAGCGATGGCGCGGCCCACCGCCGTCGTTCTGGTGGGGGAAAACGACGTCTCGAAGCACGTGCGCGGGCTTTTCAATGAAGAACAACTGCGCAACATGGCTTTCTTCGCGGTGCCGGGCGACAAACCGGATATGGACAGCGTCGTTCCCGTCGCCGACTGGATCTCGGCGCTGCCTGGCATGGGCGCGGATCCGGACCTGCTCTAACGACGCGCCGAGCGCGGACCGCTAGCGCCGCATTCCGGCTCCGGCGACGTCGGCGGTCTCGGCGCCCGCGTTGGTCGGCGCCTTGGTCCGCGCGTGGGTGACGTAGAGCGGCAGCGCCGTGAACAACAGGCCACCGACGAGGTTGCCGAGCACCGTGGGGATCTCGTTCCAGACCAGATAATCCATGATCGTGAACTCGCCGCCAAGCAGCAACCCCGACGGGAACAGGAACATGTTGACGATCGAGTGTTCGAAGCCCATGAAAAAGAACAGCATGATCGGCATCCACATGACGATCACCTTCCCGGGCACGTCCTTCGCGATCATCGCGCCGGCCACGCCGATGGACACCATCCAGTTGCACAGCATTCCGCGCACGAACAGCGTCAACATCCCGGACGCCCCGTGCTCCGCGTAGCCGAGCGTGCGCCCCTCGCCGATGTGGCTGATGGCAACGCCTACCTCGTTCGGCGGAATGGCAAAGCCATAGGTCACGACAATCGCCATGAGGACCGCCACGGTGAACGCGCCGATGAAGTTCCCGACGAACACCAGGCCCCAGTTGCGGAGGATGCCGCGCACCGTCACGCCGGGCCGCCTGTCCAGCCAGGCCAGCGGCGTCAGGACGAAGACGCCGGTCAGCAGGTCGTAGCCGAGCAGGTACAGCAGGATGAAACCGACCGGGAAGAGGATCGCCCCCGCCAGCGGAATGCCCGTGGTCACACTCACGGTGACGGCGAACGCGGCCGCCAGGGAGAGCAGCGCGCCGGCCATGGACGCGCGCACCACGGTGTCCCTCGTGGACATGAAGATCTTCGACTCGCCGGCGTCGATCATCGCCGTGATCAGATCACTGGGTTTCACATAGGACATGGGCACGCTCCGGGCTAGGGCTTCTTCTTCGGTCCGCATTGGCGGCATGGGGAAGACAGTATTCGTCCGGCGTTTCGGCCACGTGTCCTGGGAGCCCCGGCGCGTTACGTTTGGCGCACGCTTTGGGCCGACGGTGGTGAGAGGCACGCTGGGAGAGTACGACGACGGCGCCGGCCCGCGTCCCGAACGCGGGCCTCGCGGCACCACCGGTCGCCATCCGCCCGTCGACCTACGCCTACGCCAGGGCAAAAAGAAATGGGCTTCCCGGTTCTTGCGAACCGGAAAACCCATTTCTGCGGTGGAGGTAAGGGGATTCGAACCCCTGACCTTCTGCATGCCATGCAGACGCGCTACCAACTGCGCCATACCCCCGCGGAGGCGGCCCCACACCGGAAACCGGTGCCCGAGCCGAATCAATAATCTACAGCACCGGAGCCGTGCCGCGCCAATCGGAGAACGGCCCGGCGCTAGGCAACGGGAGCGTCGACCGCGTCCGACGGCGTGGAGGCGGACCGGCGTCGTGCCCCATGCCCGGCCGCGAGCGCCAGGAGGAGTCCCAACAGTGCCAGCCCCGCGCCGACGAACGCGGGCGCCTGGTACCCGAAGCCGAGGCCGATGACCACTGCCCCCAGCGCGGCGCCGAGCGCGTTCGCCACGTTCAGCGCCGAGTGGTTCAACGAGGCGGCCAGGGACTGCGCCCGCGGCGCGGAATCCATCAGCAGCGCCTGCAGTCCGGGCACCAGAATGGAGCCGGTGCCGCCGAGGATGAACACCATGATCAGTGCCGGGACCGGGTAGGGAGAGACCAGCCCGAACGTCGTCATGAACACCACCATGGCGCCCGTCGCGATGTAGATGCTGCCGCGCACGGACCAGTCCGCCAGCCGCCCGCCCAGGAGGTTTCCGATCACCATGCCCACGCCGTAGAGTCCCAGGACCAGCGGAACGGATCCGATCGGCAGGCCCGTGACGTCCGTGAGCGTGGGGCTGATGTACGAGTAGACCGCGAAGAACCCGCCGAACCCCACGACGCCGACGAGCATCGCCAGCCAGACCTGGCCGCTGCGCAGGGCGCTGAGCTCGCGGCGGATGCTGGCCTCGGCGTGCGCCGGGTTGAACGGCACGAAGGTCTTGATGCTGATCCAGGTCAGGGCGCCGACGATCCCCACAACGCCGAACATCCACCGCCAGCCGAGCTGCTGGCCCATCCATGTCACCGCGGGCACGCCCAGGACGTTGGCCACCGACAGTCCCAACATGACCCAGGCGATGGCGCGGCCGCGCATGGTGGCCGGGACCAGCGAACCCGCCAGGATCGCGGCGATCCCGAAATACGCGCCGTGCGGCAGCCCGGAGAGGAAGCGGGTGAACAGCATCCACTCGTAGTTCGGGGCCACGACCGAGGAGACGTTGGCGAGCGTGAAGAACGCCATCAGCCACAGGACCATCGTCTTGCGGGGCACGCGCGCGCCGATGGCGGTGATGACCGGGGCGCCGACCACCACGCCGATGGCGTACGCGGAGATCATCAGTCCCATGTCCGGGTTCGTCACGCCCAGATCGGCCGCACCCTCCTGCAGCAGGCCCATGATGGCGAACTCCGTGGTGCCGATGCCGAAGCCGCCCATGGCGAGCGCCAGGACGGCCAGCAGCAGCGCGCGGCCTTCGAGCCGCGTGCCGCGTGGAAGTGTGGAGCGGGCAGAGGGGGTCATTCGGATCCTGTCTGGGGGTGGTGCGTAGGGCGCGCGGGACGGAGGTGCGGCTACGCTGACGAACCCAGAACAGTCTACGGAACCCGTTTCATTCCCCGCCCTCGTCCTACAGCTCCCCCAACGGCACCGCCGGGTCCCGGAGTCGCCCGGAAGGGACGCTGCGGCCCACCACGGCGCGCAAAGCGTCGCCGACGTCCCAGATGTTGACGTTCATGGCCGCCGTGACCGTGCCGCCCTCGATCCAGAACGTGATGAACTCCTCTTTCGACGCGTCCCCGCGGACCACCACCTCGGCATCGCGGCCGGCGCGCCCGACGTATTCCATGCCGACGTCGTACTGGTCCGTGAAGAAATAGGGCAGCCAGTCGTACGCGCTGTCCCGGCCGAGGATCGTCTGCGCCGCGAGCTTGCCCTGCCGGATCGCGTTGTCCCAGTGCTCCACGCGGAGCGGTCCCAGCGTCGCGTGCCGGGCGTTGGCGACGTCGCCCACGGCGAGGATCGCCGGGTCCTCCGTCCGGAGCCGCGAGTCGACGACGACCCCGTTGTCGACCGCCAGTCCGGCGCCCTCGGCGAGCGCCGTGTTGGGGACCGCCCCGACGGCCACCAGTACGACATCGGCCGGAACGTCGCCCGCATCGGTCGCCAGGCCGGCCGCGCGCCCGTCGCGTTCGAGGATTCCCATCACGCGGGTGTCCAACCTCAAGTCGACGCCGTTGCGCCGGTGCAGGGCGGCGAAGTGCTCCCCCATCTCCCTGCCGAGTGCGGCCTGAAGCGGAACCGCGTCCGGGGCGACGACAACGACGTCCATGCCCGCCCCGCGCGCCGACGCGGCCACCTCCAGCCCGATCCAGCCGGCGCCGACGATCGCCAACCGGCCGCCGGCGGCAAAGGCGTGCCGCAGCGCCTCCGAATCCTCGAGCCGACGCAAGGTGAGGACGCCCTCGAGGTCCGCCCCGGGAAGCGGCAGCCTGCGCGGCGAAGCGCCCGTCGCCAGCACCAGGGTGGAATACGGAACTCCGTCGCCGGAGGACAGGGACACGGTGGCGTTGCGGCGGTCGATGGCGTCCGCGGTCTCGCCCAGGAGCAGCGTCACGCCGTGCTCGGCGTACCAGGATTCGTCGTGCACGAAGGCCTTGGAGCGCTCGTCCTTGCCCTGGAGGTAGCCCTTGGACAGCGGCGGCCTTTCATACGGGGCGGCCGGCTCGTCGCCCACCAGGATGATGTCGGCGTCGTACCCCTCCTCGCGAAGCGTGCCGACGACGTGCGCGGCGGCGAGCCCAGCGCCGATGACGACCACGCCGCCACCACCGGTCGATCCGCTCTGTGCCCGTTCCGACATGGCGTGCTCCTCCCGGGACACGGCCCACCGCGACGGCGGACCACTGATGCCCAGCTTGGACCCGGTCCGGGGGCCGGTCAAGGTAGGCGTCAAAAAGCGCACGCGTGCACTCTGGACAAATACGCAGAAACTGCGCATACTTGGTTTATGCACAAAAAAATCCGCAACGACGTCGCCCGGGCAGCGGACCTGCTGCGCGACCTCCCCGAGGACTCGATGGAAGCCGTGGAGCGCCTCGGCGAGGTGCGCGAACTGCTGGACGATGTCCTCAACGACGCCATGGCCGAAGCGGCCCTGGAAGGGGCGTCGCTTCGCTCGGTGGCGCTGCGGGCGGGGCTCTCCCCCAACGCGGTTCCCCCGCGGCTCGCCCGCACCGAGACGCTGGGCGGCTACTCGGACCCGGACGGCAAGGTCGGGAGCACATCGGTGGAACGTGCCCGCTACGACTCGGAGCTCGGCCGGCCCGCCCCCGAACCCAAGATGACCTTCAAGCGCCGCCGCGCCACCTGAACCACCACCCCCATCCGACGCACCACGAACGCAAGGGAGCACGCCATGCCGGACAAGGAGCTCACACTCATGGTTTTCCTGCTGGACCGCTCCGGTTCCATGCAGTCCATCAAGCCGGACATCGTCGGCGGGTTCGCCGCCATGGTCGAAGGCCAGCGCGCCGAGCCGGGGCGCTGCAACGTTTCGCTGTATCAGTTCGACACGGAGTTCGACGCGGTCTACGTCGATCGGCCGATCGCCGACGTGCCGCCGCTGGTCCTGGAGCCGCGGGGCGCCACGGCCCTGCTGGACGCCATGGCGCGAACCGTGGCCACCACGAAGGCCCGCATCGCCGAGCTCCCGGCGGCGGAGCGCCCGGGTCAGGTGCACTTCGGCATCATGACCGACGGGCACGAGAACGCGTCGGTGGAGTTCGACCGCCCCGGCATCCGCAAGCTGGTCAACGCGGTGGAGAAGGAGTCCGGCTGGATCGTCTCCTATCTGGGGTCCAACCAGGACGCCGTGGAGGTCGGCACCGGACTCGGCATCTCGGCGGACCGGTCCCTGACCTTCACCAGCGAAACCGTCGACGTCGCGATGTCCGCCTACAGCCAGATGACCTCCCGAGCCCGCCGGATGGGCCGCCGCGGGGAGTCCGTCGACGCCGTACGCACCGCCAGCGTGTTCTCACCGGACGAGCGCCGGAAATCCGGAAAGTGAGCATCCGCGCCAACATCAGCTGGGTCGCCGCCGACCTCGCGGTCGGCGGTGACCTGGCGCACTCGCCGACCCGGGCCGCGTTGCAGGCCGCGGACATCGTCGACTCCGGCGTCACCCACATCCTGGACATGCGCAGCGAGGCCGACGACTCCGACGTGTGGCCGCAGTTCGGCATCGGCTACCACTGGCTGGGAACCGACGACCGCGCCGGCCACACGGTGGACGCCGCCCTGTTCGACGCCGGCGTCCGCGTGGCCCGGGCCTCCCGCCGGGAGGGCGGAAAGGTCCTGGCGCACTGCCACATGGGCATCAACCGGGGCCCGTCGATGGGGTACGCGATCCTGTTGGACCGCGGGTTCGGAACGGTCGAGGCCTTCGAGGCCATCCGCGAAGCCCGCCCGCAGGCGTTCGTCGCCTACGCCGTGGACGCGCTGGCCGCGCACGCCGCAAGGCGCATCCGGCGCGGGGAACCGGCGCGGAAGTGGCGCCGTGAACTGAAGGCGCTCGAGGCGCACATCGAGGTCACGATGACCCCCAGCCGGGTCGGGTTCATCCAGCGGGCCATGCGCCAGCACCGGATCGACGACGCGCACCTGCCCGCCTGAGCGGGATATCGTCGCAGGTAACGGCCCGTCCGGGCCGCCGCCCTCCCGCGCGGAGCGGCGCCACGGCAACAGCGAGGACACCATGGACCCGGGGTTCACCAAGGCGATGGGGTACGGCCACCCCGCCGGGCCCGGCCGCGATCCGGGGTTCGCGGATGCCCTGGTCAGTTGGGCGGAACTGCTGGCCGGCGAGGCGTTGGCGGACGATCCGACGGCGCACTTCATCGCCTGGACGGAGCAGCACGTGCTGGCCCACGACGAGCTGTTGGGCCGGACGCCCACCCCCGAGGAGCGTGCCGCGCTCGAGGACGAGCTGGATCTCCTGGAGCGTCCCGGCTCGGTCCGGCACATGCTGCACGACGTCGGCGGAGGGGGCTTCGTCGTCGTCCCACCGTCGGCGCGGCGCCGGTGGGTGCGGCACGACGACGACGTGGACTACGTCGCGGCGGTGGCGGCCAGCCCCGACGGTGCCACCTTCACGACGCTGGATATCGCCCTCCCCGGCTACGCGGGACGGCAGGACGCCGACGGCCGCGATCCGTCCGCCGCCGAAACGCGTCCGCCGCTCACGGTGCCGGACCGCGGCGACCGGGCGCTGGCCTCGGAGGACGCGTATCCGGCACACCGGTCCGGCGACCACCCGGCCATACCGCTGGTGGTGGAGGCGTACCTGCTGTGGTCGGGCATCTGCCGGGACGGCCCGCACGTCCATTCGGCGATCCGTCCGGCCATCGCCACGTTCTGGCGTCCCTAACCCTCGGGATCACGCTCCGGATCTGCCATGATGCGGACATGACGCGACGCCACCACACCCCACACCGAAAGCCCGGGCTCCGGATCGCCGTTCTGGCACACCTGCACCACGCGGTCGCCTCCCCGTTCGCCGGCGGCCTCGAGGCCCACACCGCGCAGGCGGTGGCCGCGCTCGCCGACCGCGGCCACGACGTCGTTCTCTTCGCGAAGGAGGGCAGCCACGTCGCGTGCCGGCAGGTGGCGGTCCTGGACGGGCGATTCCGCGTCAACGGCTATCCGGACAGCGTGTCGCGGGACCGGCAGCACAGGGTTCTGGACGGGGCGATGCGCTCCGCGGTCCGCGCCGCTCGCCAGGGGTTCGATGTGGTCCTGAACAATTCCCTCAGCCCGGTCCCGCACCGGGAGCTGCGGGGCGTCCCGACGCTCCACGTCTTCCACACGCCGCCGCTGCCCCGGATTGTCGACGTCTTCGGCGGCACGGAATGGGAACCCGACCCCCGCCACGCCTACGTCAGCGTCTCGGAGACCAACGCCCGCGGCTGGCGTCCGCACCTGCCCGCTCTCGGGGTCGTCCACAACGGAATCCCGCTGCGCCAGTGGACCGCCGGCCCCGCGCGGCGGACCGGCCAAGCCGTCTGGACGGGCCGCATCACGCCGGAAAAAGGCACCCACGTGGCGATCGAGGCGGCGCGCCTCGCCGGCATGGAATTGGTGCTGGCCGGCCCGATCCACGACCCCGAATACTTCTCCGTGCTCATCGAACCGGAGCTGGGAGCCTCCGTCCGCTACGCGGGACACCTGGACCACGCGGAGCTTCGCCAACTGGTGTCCGGCTCGGAGGTGTTTGTCGCCTCGCCGCTGTGGGACGAGCCGTTCGGACTGAACGTCGTGGAGGCGCTCGCCTGCGGCACCCCGGTCGCGGCCCTCCCCGCGGGCGCCATGGCCGAGATCATCGCCCCCGGCGCGGGATTCGTGGCCGCCCGCAGCGACGCCGCCTCGCTGGCTGCGGCCATCGCCTCGGCGCGCGGACTGTCGCACGACGACGTCGCCGAGTCCGCGCGGAGGTTCTCCGTCGAGACCATGGCCGAGCACTACGAAGCCTTGATGCACCAGTTGGTGGGCATGGGGAGCGCGGCGCGGCAACCACGGGCCGGCGAAACGGCCGACGAACCGGCGGGTGGACATTGAGCAGGGCCGTGTCCGGCGGACGACGTCGGCTCCGGCTTGCGTACTACGCCCACCACCACGGGACGGGGCATCTGCGCCACGCCCAGAACATCGCCTCGCTGGACCTCGTGGATCTCCTGGTGACGAGCACCGGCCCCCGGGACGCGAACCTGTTGCCCGGGCCCACCGAGTATGTTCCGCTCGAGCCGGACGTGGGAGACGACGGCGCTCCCCTCCGCCACGCTGCCGCCGACGGCTTCCACTACGCCCCCGACCATCCGGCCATCCGCCGGCGCTTCGCGGGGCTCTCCCGGGCGTGGGCCGAGTTCGGCGCCGACGCCGTGCTGGTGGACGTGTCCGTCGAGGCCGCCGTCTTCGCACGGCTCTCCGGTTATCCCGTGGTGTACCGCCGCATGCCCGGGGACCGCACCGACGCCGCGCACCGGACGGCGTACGGTGTCGCCGCGCGGCTCGTCGCGTACTTCCCTTCCGCGCTGGAGGATCCCGCGCACCTGACCCTGCACGGCGGCAAGAGCGACTACCTCGGAATGCTGGCGCCGCATGCCGCCGGGCTTCGCGGCAAGGCTCCGGACGGCGCCGGACCCAGGCGCCGGGTGGTGGTGCAAACCAGCCTCGGCGGGGGCGTGGACCTCGCGGGGATCGAGTGGGCCGCCCGGGCGGCGCCCGGGTGGGACTGGCAGGTGGCCGGGCGGCTGGCCGACGCGAAGGCCGAACGGGACGATGGCTCAGGGGTGGATCCGCCGGACAACCTGGAGGTCCTGGGTGTCGTCGCGGACCCCGGCGCGCTGCTGGCCGGGGCCGATGTCGTCGTCACCTCGGCCGGCCACAACGCGATCGCCGCCGCCGCGGCGGCCGGGCGCCCCACCGTCGTCGTGCCGGAGGAGCGGCCGTTTGGCGAGCAGACCGCGTTTGCCGGCCGACTCGCGGGGATTCCCGGCACGGTCAGCGTCCCCACGTGGGATGCGGTCGACGACTGGGAGGCGCTTCTCGACCGGCTCGCGCGTGGTCCGGGGAGCGGGCTCGCGGACGCGCTCTTCACGCACCGCGACGCCTTCCGCGAAAGTCTCGACGTTCTGCTCCGGCGCGCGGTTTCCCAGCCCTCGTCCCCCTAGTAGGCGCCCTCGTGGGCCGCGGCAGCGACCTCATCGTCCGTCGGGCGGCGCAGCGCGCGGATCGAGGTCGCGGACGGGGTCCACTCCACCAGCCCCAATTGGGCGAAGGCGTCCAGCCAACCCTCCATCGGCCAGGTCCCCCACTTGTCCCGGAACGCGCCGGCGTTGGCCACGATGTCGGCGAAGTGGTTCAACGGCGGCCAGTGCGATCCGTGGTGCTGGTGGTAGATGGTGGCGCGGGAGAACGCGAGCGGGACGCCCAGGCGCCGGGCGGTGAAAGCGAAGTCGGTGTCCTCGGCGCCGTAGCCGGCGAACGACTCGTCGAATCCGCCGATCCGCCGGAAATCGCCGGCGGCCACCGCAAAGCCGAGCGTCCAGAACATCTCGTACCGCGTGGAGGCCTGCGCCGCGCCGGCGGTCCCGAGGGCGGCGCGGGTGTGGTGGGGCACGGAGGCGCCATGCAGGAGCGCATCGTCGACGGGCTCGTCCGGGGCCAGCGGCCCTCGGAGGTACCGCGGGGTGGCCATGGCGATCCCGCCGACGGACTCGGCGTCGCGCATCAGCTCGCCGAACATGCCGCGCGCGGGAATGCAGTCGACGTCGAGGAAAACCAGGAACCCGCCGGTGGCCTCGCGTGCGGCCAGGTTGCGGGCGGCCGCCAGCGGCAGCGTTCCGCCGTCGGGCACCTCGAGACGGAACCGCCGGACCGCGATGTCCGACTCGAGGCCCTCCGTCTCCGGCTCGCCCATGTGGACGACGACGATCTCCCGCGGCTTCGGCTCGGCCCGGTTCGTCCCGTCGACCAGCCTGCGCAGGTGCTCCGCGCGCCCCCGGACGATCACGAGCAGCGAGACGTCCGGCGCGGCCACGTCCCTATCCATGTTCGTTCCCCTTTCGGTGTCCTACTCTCGGTAGCCTAACTGCGCATTGAAGGGAGACAGATGGTTGGCGAGGAGTCAGGTGGAATGATCCGGGTGGCGTCGATTCCGCACAGCCAGGTGTACATTCGGCATCTCGAGGCACCGGACGCGGACCGCGGGCCGCGGGTGTGGCGGTTGCCGGATCCGGACCCGGCGGGCGGCGGGAAATTCACGCAGTCCCTCTGGTGGCCGCCCGTGATGCTCTCCGCGGACTGGGTGGCCGAGCACCATGCCGAGTTCGACCTCATGCACATCCACTTCGGGTTCGACGCCATCTCCCCGGACGATCTGCGGGCGCTCGTCGACGAACTCCGCCGGCGCTCCAAGCCCCTGGTCTACACCGCCCACGACCTGCGCAACCCGCACCACGAGGATCCCCGCGCCCACGAGGCGCACTTGGACATCCTGATGCCCGCGGCCGATCGGGTCATCACCCTGACCGAGGGCGCGGCGTCGGAAATCCGTGCGCGCTGGGGCGTGGAGGCCGCCGTGCTCCCGCACCCGCACGTCGTGGATTTCCCGACCATGGCGGCCTTGCAGGCCGGACGACGCCGGTCGGCCGGGGACGCGGCGCCGCCGACCGCCGAGCACCCGTTCCGCGTCGGTGTGCACCTGAAGAGCATTCGCCAGAACATGGACCCGGGGATCGTCGAGCCGCTGGCGGACGCGGTGGGCGCGCTCCCCCACTCCGAACTCGTCGTCAACATCCACCGGGATCTCCTGGATCCGGAGTCGAAGGACTACCGGCCCCAACCGGCGCGGCTGCTGCGCGGCGGGCACGACGCCGGGCGCTGGGTGCTGGACGCCCACGACTACTACGACGAGACCGCGTTCTTCGCCTACCTCGCGTCCCTGGACGTCTCCGTGCTGCCGTACCGGTTCGGAACCCATTCCGGCTGGCTGGAGGCGTGCCGCGACGTGGGGACCTCGGTCATCGCCCCGAGCTGCGGCCACTACCGCGGCCAGCACCCTTCGGTGGTCGAATACGCGCACGACGCCGGCCATCTGGATGCGGCATCGCTCGCCAACGCCGTGGAGAGCCTCTACCGGAGCCGCACTTGGCCCGCGCCGACCGTGGCGGAACGGCGGGCGGAGCGCCTCCGTCTGGCCGAGGAGCACGCGGAAATCTACGCGGCGGCCCTGGCCTCGGTGCTCGCCTAGATCGAACCCAGTTCGGCCGTCCGCGGCGGGTTCGCGCCGCGGCGGGAGCAGGTGATGGCAGCGGCCCTGTTCGCGTAGGCGGCCAGGGTGCGCAGGCTGTCCCGGTCGAGGGCGCGCAGCCGTTCCCTTCCGTCCGCTCCCAGGGCATCCAGCTGCGCGAGGCCGGAGATCAGCCCCGCCATGAAGGAGTCGCCGGCGCCCACGGTGTCCGCCACCGTGATGGACTCGCCCGGCAAATCCACACGTCCCGACCGCGAGAGCAGAACGGGCCCGTCGGCTCCGCGGGTCAACGCCACGAGCGCCGGCCCGAGGTCCAGCCACGCCTCCATGGAATCGTCCAGGGTCCGGTCCGGATACAGCCAACGCAGGTCCTCGTCGCTGGCCTTGACGATGTCGCTGGCGGCAACGAAGCCCTCCGTCTGCCGGCGGACCTCGTCCGCGTCCGGGCTGATGGCCGGCCGGCAGTTCGGGTCGAAGCTGACCGTCGCGTGCTCCCGCGCGGCCTCGACCAGCCGAAACACCATGTCGCTGCCCGGCGCCAGCACGGTGGCGATGGATCCCGTGTGCACGTGCAGCGATCCGGCCACGGCCGCCAGCGCCGCGTCGGCCGCGTCCGCGAGGTCCCAGCCGAGCGTGAACGTGTACTGCGCCGCGCCGGTGCGGTCCAGCGTGGCGAGCGCGCTGGAAGTCGGCGGTGCGTCGTCGACGATGGCCACGACGTCGTTCGCGGCCAGGTGCCCGGCGATCATCCGCCCGTGCGGATCGTCGGCGAAGTGCGTCACCAGGCTCGTGTCCAGGCCCAGGCGGGCGCAGCCGACCGCCACGTTCATCGGGCTGCCGCCCGGATGGGTTTCGTCCGCGCCGCCACTGACGCGCGGATCGTGGATGATGTCCACCAGAGATTCGCCGACCACCGTGATCCGGGCGCCACTTGATTGTTCCGTCATCTGGATGTCCTCGCGTGCTCGTGCATGGTTGTCCATACTAGGCGGCCTCAGCGGCCCGGGTATACGACGGCCTTCATCTGCCCGGGCTGGCGGCCCGCCTTCAGCGCGTCCTCGGAATCCGCCAGCGAAAATCTCCCGGTGACGAGGACGTCCAGGTCCACCTTGCCGTCCGCGACCAGTTGGATGGCAAGCGGCCAGGTGTTGGTGTAGCGGAAGACGCCGGAGAGCCAGATCTCGCGGTTCTGGATGAACGAGACGGGCAGCTCGACGTCGTCCGCGCCCAGGCCGACCAGGATGACGCGCCCCGCGGGGGCGACGGCCCGGATGCCGGACCGGACGGCCTGCGGGGATCCCGAGGCGTCGATGAAGGCGTCGACGTCCAGCCCCTCCGTGCTGTCCCGACGGGCGTCGACCGCGTGCGTCGCGCCGTGCCGGAGCGCGAACTCCAACCGGTCCTCGGCGATGTCGGAGATGTGGACCTCGGCCGCGCCGAACGCGCGCGCCGCCTGGGCGGCGATGATGCCGATCGGCCCGGCGCCGGCGATCAGGACCCGGCTTCCGGGGCGGATCCCGGCGCGTTCGCAGGCCCAGAGCCCCACGGACAGCGGTTCGATCAGTGCCGCGGCCTCGTCGCTGACGCTATCGGGAATATCGTAGGCGAAGTCCTCCTGGATGGCGACGTATTCGGCGAAGGCGCCGTCGACCGGGGGCGTGGCGTAGAACTCGATGTCCGGGCAGAGGTTGTAGCGGCCGGCCCGGCATTGGACGCACTTGCGGCAGGGTCGCTGGGGTTCGACAGCAATCCGCTGGCCGATGCGGTCCGGATCCACGGCGCTGCCGACGGCGGCGATCCGGCCGGACAGTTCGTGGCCGAGGATCAGCGGATGGTCCACGACGTAGTCCCCGATCCGCCCGTGCTCGTAGTAGTGGACGTCGCTGCCGCAGACGCCGACGGCCGCCACGCGCACCAGGACCTGGTCGGCGTCGAGCACGGGAATGTCGACGGTTTCCATCGCCATCTCCCCCTCGCGCCGGAGGACGGATGCCCGCATGGTGGTGGGCAGTTCGTCGCCGTGTCGGTGGGCCAGCGGGGTTGCTGTAGTCATTCCGGGTACTCCTTTTAATCGGGGGGTCGGCTACTTCACGGCGCCGAGCGAAAGTCCTTGAACAAGTTTGTCCTGTGCGGCGAAGCCTGCGAAGAGCACAGGCAGGGAAATGACGACGGCGGCCGCGCAGACCTTCGCGAGGAACAGTCCCTGGCTGGAGACGAATCCGGTGAGGAACACGGGGGCGGTGCCGGCCATGACGCCGGTGAGCACGCGGGCCAGGAGGAGTTCGTTCCAGCTGAAGATGAAGCAGATCAGCGCCGTGGCCGCGATCCCCGGCATCGCGACCGGGGCGACGACCTTGCGCAGGGTCAGCAGGAGGCCGGCGCCGTCGATTTGCGCGGCCTCGAGCATTTCCACGGGGACCTCGGCGAGGAACGAGCGCATCATCCAGACGGCGATCGGCAGGTTCATGGCGGTGTACACCAGGATCAGGAACCACACGTTGTCCAGGACGCCGGCGGTCTTGGCGAAGAGGAACAGCGGCAGGATCCCGGCGACGACGGGAAGCATCTTGGTGGAGAGGAAGAAGAACATCACATCGGTCCACTTCCTCACCGGCTTGATGGACAGGGCATAGGCGGCCGGAATGGCCAGGAGCAGCACCAGTATCGTGGAGAGGATGGACGCCGTGGCGGAGTTGATCAGCGGCGGCCAGGGACTGATGCCGGAGCTGGCCCCGAAGAACTCCCTGTACGCGTCCAGGGTCAGTCCCGCCGCGATCGAGGGCGGGTTGGTCGCCGCGTCGGTTTCGGAGTGGAAGGAGGTCAGGATCATCCAGATCACGGGGGTGGCGAAGAGCAGCGCCATGAGCCAGGCCGCGATGCCGGCGGCGGTGTTGTTGCGGGTGGGGTCCATCCGGGACTTGCCGCGCCGGCGTCGGGTTTCGGTGTTCAGTGCCGTGGGACCGGGGGGCGTGTTGCGGGGCGCGGCGGGAGCGAGGATGCTCATCGCGCGTCCTCCTTCTTGAAGAGTGAGAATACGGTGCGCAGCGCGAAGATCGCCACGATGATGGTGCCGATGACGACCACGACGCCGGCGGCCGAGGCAAGGCCGTACTCGTTGGCGAAGTAGAACGTCTGGTAGATGGAGTAGGGCAGGTTGGCCGTGCCCAGTCCGCCGGAGGTGAGGGTGAAGACCGCGTCGAAGTTCTGCACGATGTAGATCGCCCCGAGAAGTCCGCCCAGTTCCAGGTACTGGCGCAGGTGCGGCAGGGTGAGGTGGCGGAAGATGGCCCACCCGCTGGCCCCGTCCATCTGGGCGGCCTCGACGGTGTCCATGGGACGGGACTGCAGGCCCGCGAGCAGGATGAGCATCATGAATGGGGTCCATTGCCAGACCAGGGACACGATGACCGCCATCAGCGGCGCTTGGGACAGCAGGTCCGGCTGGGGCGGGGCGTCGCTGCCGAAGAGCGACCAGATCCAGGTCAGGGTGCCGTTGATCAACCCGTACGTCGGGTTCAGCAGGGCGTGCTTCCAGATCAGGGCGGCGGCGACGGGCACCACCAGGAAGGGTGCGATCAGCAGCGTTCGTGCCAGGCCGCGGCCGATGAACTTCTTGTCCAACAGCAGCGCCAGGCCCAGCCCGATCAGCAGGCTGGAGAGCACGACCGAGACGGTGAGCACGATGGTCGTCAGGATCGACTGGCGGAGATCCGGGTCCGTGAGCACCTGGGCGTAGTTCCCGAACCCGGCAAAGCCGGTCTCGTCCGGGCGCAGGCTGTTCCAGTCCAGGAAGGAGATGACGAGGGTCGCCGCGAAGGGAAGCTGGGTGACGACGATGAGGAAGATCAGCGCCGGCAGCAGCGGGGCGCGCCGCGCCCAGGCCAGGGCCCGCTGGCGCGATTTCGCGTTCTTGGGGTTTCGGGGGACGCTGGGTCCGGGTGTGGACGCCGTGCGCTGCGTGGTGGTGGTCATGGGACTCTCCTGCGGTTCCGTGGCCCGCCGCCGGGCGGGCCACGGAACCTGTTGGTGTGGGTGTTACTTGTTGTACTTGTCGCCGATTTCCTGGGCCGCCTGCTGGCCCTTGGCCAGCGCGTCCTCAACGGTGCCCTGTCCCGCGATCGCGGAACTCACCCCCTGGGACACCGTGGTGCCCAGGTCCGCGAACTCGGGGATCCCGACGAATTGGATGCCGATCGCCGGACGCTCCTGCGCCCCGGGGTTCGTCGGGTCCGCGTTCTCGATCGCCGTGCGTTCGGCCTCGAAGAACGGCGCGGCCGCCTGGAAGTCGGCGTTTTCGTACGTCGAGATCCGCTTGCCCGAGGGGACCCTCGCCCAGCCGAGCTCCTCGGCGACGAGCTCCTCGTAGTCCTTCGAGCTCGCCCACGCGATGAACTGGCCCGCCGCGTCCTGCTTCTTGGACGCCGCCTGCACGCCCCACGACCAGGTCCACAGCCAACCGGAGGAATCCGTCTCCTTGACCGGTGCCTGCGCGTAGCCGATCTTCCCCTTGACCGGGGAATCATCGGCCTCCATCACCCCGGCGGCAGACGTCGCGTCGTACCACATGGCCACCTTGCCCTGGGTCATGTTGTTGAGGCATTCGGTGAAGCCCGCCTGCGCGGCGCCCGCCGGCCCGTGTTCCCGGACCAGCTCCGTGTAGAACTTCGTCGCCTCCACGAACTCCGGAGAGTCGACCTGCGCGTTCCAGTCCTTGTCGAACCAGGTGCCGCCGAACGTGTTAACCACGGTCGTCAGCGGGGCGAAGACCTGTCCCCAGCCCGGCTGGCCGCGCAGGCAAATACCCCGCATGCCCGGCTCCGCGCCGTCGACCTCGGCGGAGAGCTCGGCCACCTCGTCCCACGTGGGTTTGTCCGGCATGGTCAGGCCCTTGGCCTCGAAGACGTCCTTCCGGTACATCAGGAAGGACGACTCGCCGTAGAACGGTTCTCCGTAGAGCTTGCCGTCCTCGCCGGTCAGGGAAGCCGTGTATGCCGGGAGAATGTCGTCCTGGTCGAAGGCCCCATCCGCGGCCACCGCGTCCAGCGGCGCGAGCCAGCCGTTCGCCGAGTAGAACGGGATCTCGTAGTTCGACAGCGACGCGACGTCGTACTGGCCCGCCTGGCTGGAGAACTCCTGGCTGATCTTGGCCCGGACATCGTTCTCCGGAAGCACCGTGTAGTTGACCTTGATCCCGGTCTCCTGGGTGAAGTTCGCAGCGGTCAGCCGCTGCAGGTCCTCCATCTGCGGGTTGTTGACCATGAGGACGTTGATGCTCGCGGCATCGCCCGCGGACGACCCGCCGCCGGCCCCGGCGCAGGCCGTGGCGGCCAGACTCAGGCACAAGGCCCCCGCGGCCATCGATACCGCTCGTGTTTTCGGGCGCATTAAGGACTCCTTTGTACTCGTGGGTTGCACAACTTCGGAACGCCGACGAGTTCGTCGGGACCGGTGCGGAAAACGGGGCCGGCACCGGACATCGGGGGCCTCGCTCGGTAGCTCAATTCTCCGCGTGTGACCCGCTGCACAACTAGCGCCTGGCTTGCCGAATTCCGATACGAATTTTCCGAGCGGCTGCGCGCGGGAACGGTTACTCTGGGGAACCGCGGGGTTTACCCGTCCAATATGCATGACTCGCGACAGGTCGGAGGGTTACGTGCGCGGCAACGACATGGCCGGTGACGCGCCCGGCGGCGTGGCCGAGAGCGCCGCGGCCCGGCTGGCGGAACGCCTCCTGGGCATCCGCGCCAACCGGGAGGTCATTCCGGCGGATCCCAACCAGTCCTTCCGGTGGCACGAGCACGACTATCCCAGCCCGCTCGCGCGCTGGAACTACCATCCGGAATACGAGGTCCATCTCATCCGGAAGGGCACCGGGAAATTCATCGTGGGCGACCACATCGGCACGTTCGAGGCCGGCCACGTGTCGCTGATCGGATCGGGCCTACCCCACGATTGGGTCAGCGACCTGGAGCCGGGTCAGCTGCTGGAGAAGCGGGACGCCGTCATCCAGTTCGACGGCAAATGGGTTCGGCAGTGTTCCGCCGTCATGCCGGAGATGTCGGAGGTGCGCCTGCTCTTGGACGAGTCCGCCCGCGGCATCCAGTTCCTCGGGCCGACGGCGGCGGAGGCCGCCGCGGCCATCGAGGCCCTGGGCGCGTCCGACGGCCTGGAACGGCTCCACCACCTGCTCCGGCTGTTCTCCGTCCTGGCCGGGTCGCCCCGGGAGGACCGCCGCTATCTCGCGGACGAATGGTTCAGGCCGCAACTGGACGGCCAGGGCGCCGCCGTCGTCGACATCGTTCTCGAGTACGTCTTCAACAACCACGCGGGCACCGTCACGATGGCCGGGGCGGCGGCCTTGGTGGGGATGGCGGAACCCACGTTCTCAAAGTACTTCAAGCGCGCCACGGGCCAGAACTTCAGCGACCTCGTGCGGAAGCTCCGGCTCGCCCACGCCAAGCGCCTACTCGAAACCACGGACAAGCCGATCTCCACCATCTGCCACCGCGTCGGATTCGCGAACCTGTCCAACTTCAACCGGCACTTCCTCCGGGAAGCGGGCGTCACTCCGCGCGCATACCGGAGGGACCGCGCCACCGGCGCGGCCCCTCCGGCGTAATTCTGGTTCCGGTCCCGGTCCCAGCCCCGCTTCCAGTCCTAGCGCAGGACGATCGTCCGCTTGTCGTGGAGGAACACCCGCCCCTCGCAGTGCCACTTCACCGCGTTGGACAGGGCCTTGCACTCGGTGTCGCGACCGGCGGCGACGAGGTCCCCCGGGGAGAACGTGTGGTCGACGTCGACCGTCTGCTGGGAGATGATCGGGCCCTCGTCCAGCTCGCTGTTGACATAGTGCGCCGTGGCGCCGACCGTCTTGACTCCGCGCGCGAACGCCTGGTGATAGGGCTTCGCCCCCTTGAAGCTGGGCAGGAACGAGTGGTGGATGTTGATGGTCCGGCCGGTGAGCTTGCGGCTGAGTTCGTCGCTGAGCACCTGCATGTAGCGCGCCAGCACCACCAGCTCCACGTCGAAGTCGTCCATCAGGTCCAGGAGCTTCGCCTCTGCGGCCGGCTTGGTCTCCGGAGTGACGGGCACGTGGAAGAACGGGATGTGGTGCCATTCGACCAGGTCCCGGTGGTCCGGGTGGTTGGAGACCACCGCGACGATGTCGATGGGCAGCTCACCCATGCGCGAGCGGTAGAGCAGGTCGTTGAGGCAGTGCCCGAACTTCGAGACCATGATCAGTACCCGGCGCTTGGTGCCCAGCGGCTCCAGGCGCCACTCCAAGTTGAACTCTTCGGCAATCGGTGCGAACGCCGCCCGCATCGACTCCGTCAGGTCCGCGGCGTCCGGTCCGGCGACGTCCACCCGCATGAAGAAGTGCCCCGCCTGGCGGTCCCCGAACTGCTTGAGCTCCACGATGTCCCGGCCCTGGTCCAACAGGAAGCCGGACACTGCGTGCACGATTCCCGGACGCTCGGGACAGTGCAGGGTGAGGACATGCTCGACGTCGTTCTTGCTCGGTTCCATTTTCGATCGGGCCTCCGTTGCGGTCATCGTCTCGACGCCGGTAGCTGGCGCCACTACCGTACCTCCGGCGCGGAGTACTCCACCATTGCGTCCAGCAGCCAGCGCGCGACGTAGTCCGCGAAGGACGCCCGCGGCAGCAGGAGGTAGGACGCCTCGCCGGTCTTCCAGAGGAACAGCGGGACCGGCCCCAGTGTCGTGGAGAGGGCGGTTCCCGGGGCGAACACACGCGGGTGCAGGTCCGCCGGGCAGCCCTTTTCCAGCGCCAGCCGGGCGCTCGGACCCTCGAGCCGGAGGATGGTCCGGTTGGCCGAGAGGTCGACGACGGATCCGGGCTCCTCGCCCAGCGCCTCGACGAGCTCCTGCAGGATCTCCGTGCCGTCCGGAGCCACCAGCAGGAACTCGTCCGGCCCCTGCCAGAGCACGGCGGTGCCGTCCGGATCCCCGGCCACCTCGCCCGGTCCGGCAGGCAGCCCGACCCCGGTGGCCGCGGCCAGCGAATCGTGCGCGCCGGTCCCCGGAACGGCGCGGATGCCGACCATCGTGGCGAACGCGTCCTCGCGCAGGGTCACGCCGCGCCCGCCCTCGACGTCGTGGTCCGGAAAACCGGGGGCGAGGTGCTCCAGCGGACTGCGGCGCAGGGTGGAGGTGTTGGTCATGAGCTGTTCAGCCGTCACGACGGCTCCCTTCGGGATCGAAAAGTACGGTTTCGGAGACGACGACGTCGACGAGGCGGCCGTCCAGGGGCGCCTGCAGGGTCTCGCCGATGCGGTTGCGCCCGTTCTTGATGAGCGCAAGCGCGAAGCTGCGGCCGAGCGCCGCGGAGTGGTAGCTGGAGGTCACGTAGCCCTCCATCGGCACCTGCCCCTTCTCGGGCGTGATCGGCGTGCCCTCCCGGACCAGCTGGGCGCCCTCGGGGAGCCGGAAGGACCGGTCCACGGGAAGCAGGCTGACCAGGTGGTTGCGGTCCTCGCGCCGGGTGTCCTCCCGCGAGAACGACCGCTTGCCGACGAAGTCCTTGACCTTGGAGACCACCCATTCCATCGACGCGTCCTGCGGGGTCACCGTGCCGTCCGTGTCCTGGCCGACGATGATGAAGCCCTTCTCCGCGCGGAGGACGTGCATGGTCTCCGTGCCGTAGGGGGTGATGTCGAATTCCGCGCCGGCCGCGGCCACGTCCTCCCACACGTTCAGTCCGTACCAGGAGGACACGTTGATCTCGTACGCGAGCTCGCCCGAGAAAGAGATGCGGCAGACCCGTGCCGGGATCCCGGAGGCCAGGGTGGTCTCGCGGAACGCCATGAACGGGAAAGCCTCCGCGTCCAGGTCCAGTTCCGGCGCCACCTTCGCGAGCACGGCACGGGACTTCGGCCCGACGACGGCGATGGTCGCATACTGTTCGGTCACCGATGTGCACACCACGTCCAGGTCCGGCCACTCGGTCTGCAGCCATTCCTCCAGCCAGTCCAGCACCTTGGCGGCGCCGCCCGTGGTGGTGGTCATCAGGTACCGGTCCTCGTCCAGGCGCAACGTCACGCCGTCGTCGAAGATCATGCCGTCCGGGGTGCACATCAGGCCGTAGCGCGCGAGCCCCGGCTTGAGCTTCTTGAACGCGTTGGTGTAGATCCGGTTCAGGAACTCGCCGGCGTCCTTGCCGCGGATCTCGATCTTGCCGAGCGTGGTGGCGTCCATGAAGCCCACGGAGTCGCGGACGGCGGCGCATTCGCGCAGCACGGCCGCGTCCATGTCCTCGCCGGCCTGCGGGTAGTACCAGGGACGCTTCCACTGCCCGACGTCCTCGAACAGGGCGCCGCGCTGGACATGCCAGGGGTGGATGGACGTCAGCCGGGCCGGGTCGAAGAGCTCCCCGCGCTGGCGGCCGGCCAGGGCCGCGAACGCGACGGGCGTGTAGGGTGCGCGGAACGCGGTGGTGCCGATTTCCGCGATGTCCTCGGTGCCCAGCGCGGCGGCGATGACGCCGATCGCGTTAACGCCGGAGGTCTTGCCCTGGTCGTTGGCGGTGCTGATCGACGTGTAGCGCTTCACGTGCTCCACGCTGCGCATTCCGGCGCCGGTGGAGCGCAGCACGTCCGCCACGGTCTGGTCGCGCTGGAAGTCCACGAAGTGGCTCCGGTAGTCGGCGTCCGGGGTTCCCGGGCCGGCCACCAGCCACAGCGGGCGCGTCGGGGCGATCTCCTCGGCCGGGGCCGTGGCGATGGTCGGTTCGATCGCGAAACCCGCGGCCGTCGCGGCGGCGGCACCGGCGGTGGCACCCTCGGAAAGGGCGGTGGCCAGGTCCAGGCGTCCGTTGACGGCGCCCGCCGTGTGCTGGTTCTGCACCGGCTTTCCCGGCACGAACGCGGACAGCGCGTCGTCCCAGCCCAGCCGGCGCTCGCGCTGCGAGTGCAGGTGGACCACGGGGTTCCAGCCGCCGGAGACGGCCAGCGTGTCGGCGTCGATCTCCTCCGTCGCCCCGGCGGGCTCGCCGGCCGCGTCGATTCCGACGACCGTGATGCCGCAGACGCGTCCGGCGTCGTCCGCCGTCGTTTCCACGACGGCCGAGGAGGTCAGGACCCGGATGCCGAGCGTCTGGACTTCGGCGGCAGCCGCCGTCAGTTCGGCGCGGGCGTCGACGACCGCGGCGACGCGGATGCCGTTGCGGTGCAGGTCCCTCACCAACGCGTAGGCGGAGTCGTTGGTGGTGGCGACGGCGATGTTGCCGCCCACGGCGACGGCATACCGGTTGAGGTAGCTGCGCACGGCGGAGGCCAGCATGATGCCCGGGCGGTCGTTGTTCCCGAACACAAGAGGCCGCTCGTGCGCGCCGGTGGCCAGGACCACCTGGGCCGCGCGGACGTGCCAGATGCGCTCGCGGGACACGCCGGTCCCGGCGTAGCCGCCGAGGTGGTCGGTGCGGCGCTGGACCGCGACGATGTAGTTCGAGTCGTAGCTGCCGAACGCCGTCGTGCGTGGAAGGTAGGTGACCTCGGCCGCGGAGTCGAGGAACGCGCGCGTCTCGGCGATCCACTCCAGGGCCGGCTTTCCGTCGATGGTCTCCTCCGAGGAGGACAGCAGCGAGCCGCCGGCCTCCGGCTGCTCGTCGAGCAGGACCACGCGGGCCCCGGACGCCGCGGCGTCGCGGGCGGCCGCCAGCCCGGCGGGCCCGGCGCCGACGACGAGGACGTCCGCGTGGACGTACTTGCGGTCGTAGATGGCCTCGTCCGTGCGCGGGTCCAGCTGGCCCAGGCCCTTGAGCAGGCTGATGTCCATGCCGTCCGTGAGTTCGACGACGGGGGCGGCCAGCATCGATTCGTCGACGTGGCCCGCATAGCGCGAACGGACCTTGATCAGGGCGTTCGATTCCTCGACGCCGGCGGACATGATCCCGCGCGGACGGCCCAGGTACAGCGACGGCCCGCAGGCGACGCGTCCGGAGGCCAGCATGGCGGAGGCGACCGTGTCCCCGGGGTGGCCGGTGAGCTTCTCGCCGTCGACCGTGAACGTGAGCGTCGATGCGCGGTCGATGCGCGCGTGCGGCGCGCTGGACGCGTCGAGCCGCCGGGTCTGTGCCGTGGTGCTCATTTCGTTCCTTCCTTGCTGTTGTTGGCGGCGGCCCGGAGGTCCGGGCGGGGCTCGCCGGGCTTGTAGACGGCGGCGAATTCGTAGGTGACGGTGTCGCGGACGGCGTTGAACCACTTGCGGCATCCGACCGAGTGGACCCAGCGTTCCGCGAAGAGTCCCTTGGGGTTCTCGCGGTAGAAGAGGTACTCGGACCATTCCTTGTCACTGAGCTCCTCCGGGTTCTCCGGGTAGGCGACGTGCGCCTGTCCGCCGTAGTGGTATTCGGTCTCGTTGCGGGGCCCGCACCAGGGGCATTCGATGAGCAGCATGTTCGGGTCCTTCCTAGTGGGCCACGGCGGCGGCGCCATGTTCGTCGATCAGGCGGCCGCTTTCGAAGCGGTCCAGCGCAAAGGGTTCGTTGAGCGGGTGCGGTTCGTCGGTCGCGATGGTGTGGGCGAACGTGAAACCCGCGCCGGGCGTGCCCTTGAAGCCGCCGGTGCCCCAGCCGCAGTTGACGTAGAGCTGGTCCACCGGGGTCTTGGACACGATCGGCGAAGCGTCCATCGTGACGTCCACGATGCCGCCCCACGTCCGGAGCACGTGGGCCCGGGCGAAGATCGGGAACAGCTCGACGGCGGCCGCCATCTGGTCCTCGATCACGTGGAACCCGCCGCGCTGGCCGTAGCCGGTGTAGCTGTCCACGCCCGCGCCCATGACCAGTTCGCCCTTGTGCGCCTGCGAGACGTAGACGTGGACGTGGTTGGACATGACAACGGTCGGGTGGACCGGCTCGTGGAGCTCGGACACCAGGGCCTGCAGCGGGTGGGACTGGATCGGCAGCTTGAAGCCGGCCATTTCCGCGAGGACCGAGGAGTGCCCGGCACCGCAGAGGGCAACCTTGCCCGCGTTGATGCGGCCCCGGTTGGTCTCGACGCCGACCACGCGGTCGCCGTCCTTGATGAAGCCGGTGACCTCGCAGTTCTGGATGATGTCCACGCCCATCTCGTCGCACTTGCGGGCGAAGGCCCAGGCCACGTGGTCGTGCTTGGCGATGCCGGCACGGGGCTGGTAGGTGGCGCCCATGACCGGGTAGCGGATGTCGTCCCCGATGTTGATGATCGGGCAGAGCTCCTTCACCTGCTCCGGGCTGATCCACTCGGCGTCGACCCCGTTGAGCTTGTTGGCGTTGACCCGGCGCACGCTCTCGCGGACGTCGCCGAGGGTGTGCGCGAGGTTCATGACTCCGCGCTGGGAGAACAGGAAGTCGTACTCGAGCTCCTCGGGGAGCTGCTCCCAGAGCTTGAGGGAGTGCTCGTAGATCCCCGCGCTGGCGTCCCACAGGTAGTTCGAGCGGATGATCGTGGTGTTGCGGGCCATGTTGCCGCCGGCGAGCCACCCGCGTTCGATCACGGCGATGTTCGTCATGCCGTGGTCCTTCGCCAGGTAGTAGGCGGTGGCGAGGCCGTGCCCGCCGCCGCCGACGATGATGGCGTCGTAGGACGGCTTGGGGTCGGCGTTGTGCCAGAGGAATTCCGGGTGCTCCGGGAGAAGGTCTGCCATGGTCTTATGCTCCAATCTGGGTCGAA
>NZ_JBIMER010000029.1:0-24045 GCF_051262515.1 Arthrobacter arnarulunnguaqae
AGCGGGTCCTGCAGCGGCGTGGGCCGACCTTCAGTCGTCCGGCATCCCGGCATTTCCAGCCACGCAATCTACCGGCCGGGACGCCGGCCCGAATGCAGGGTCTCGACCTCCACGGGCAGGGCAGAGCGGAGCGTCTGCAGCATGACGCAGTATCGTTTCGTGGTCCGAATCAGGTCCACGGCCTAATCAGCGCTTGCTGTGGTTTGTGACTGGAAACGAGCCGAATGGCACGGAAACCCACCGGGATCTCTGGGTCAAGGCCCACCGTGCCTCGTACGTCCAGATCTCCCTCGGCAGTGACGGTTCCGGCCACCACGAATCCGCGGTTGGTGGAGACCGCGGCCAGCGTTTCCCCGGCACAGGCGACGAGAGCCTGCAGGAGCATGTCTCCTGAGCAGGCCAGAGCGCCGTCGCCCCCGGTCGCTTGATGCAGTCCGGCTGCCACGAGCGCCCCTCCGGTTTCCACTGAGCAGGAAACTGTTTCGTCGCCCAAGACGCCGTTTGCCCGCAGTACAAGCATCCCCGCCTCCGGTTGCTCACGGTATGGCCGGTTGAGCGGCCGTTGGGCATCGCGCAATGTGTCTCGGTCCATGGCTCCGTCCCTTGTTTCGTCCGTTCGAGGCAGGCTCTGGGACGGGTGTGCACTCCCTCCACCGGGTACGGGCCAGAGGGCGGCGGGGACCTGTGGCGTGGATTGCAGGTTGACCACGCCGGGTGGGTGCCCGTGTCATACTTCTGGCTGTCCACACCGTGGTCACACAGGTGGGCTATCGTTGTCGCCCAACCGGCGCGGACTGGGCGGTCAAGTAGAACAGCCACAGGGAACCAGAGCATGAAAAGGGCCGAGGAATTGATGGACGACACATCGTTAGATGTGCGGCGAACGGGGGCCGCGGATCCGCAGTTGCTGTGGGCGGCTGTGCCCCTGGCCGAGGGCAACGGGTTACCTGATTCCTGGCTGGGACCGCACGAGCGTGCGCGCGCGGCGGCCCACCTCCCCGGTGCCCCGCGACAGCACTTCGTAGCCGGCCGGCTGCTGGTGCGTCAGCTCGTCTCCCGGCTGTTGGACGGGCCGCTTCCCGGGTCGTTCCTTGGTGTCTCCGGAACTCTCGGGTGCACCGCCGCGGAGTTTTCGCTGGTCCAGCGGTGTCCCGTATGCGGGGGCTCGGCACATGGTCGTCCCGCACTGCTCTGGCGCGACCGCCCGATTCCCGTCTCGTTGTCCTACGCCCGCGCCGGTGGCCACTTGCTTGTGGGGGTGGCCCCCGGAGGCGGCATTCTCGGCGTCGACCTGGCCGACGCAGAAGCTCCGGCGTTCGCCGGAGCAACCGGTTCGATTCCGCTGGATGAATACGCCTATTCGCTGGCCGAGCGCTCCGTCTTGGCCGAGCTCCCGCCACCAGCGCGAGGCCGCCAGCGTGCGGCGTGGTGGGTATTGAAGGAAGCGGTGGGTAAAGCGACCGGACAGGGCATCACCGGTCCGGATGGTCTGCCGGTCGTTGTCGGAAACCCTCGACACCCGCTACTCGACGCGCCAGGAACCCTTGTTCTGACGACGACGACTGCGTCAGGGCCGGCGCTGACGCCGCAGGGTCTTCCGCGCGGCTTCCTTGCGGCGGCCGTGCTGGCTAGGCCGTAGTCTCGTGCGTGCCGGTCGGGCTGCCCGCGCCAGCCAGCGGCAGGAGGGGTAGCTCGGTGCGGTGCAACCACGGCTTCAGGAACGACTTCGCCGAGAGCCCTTCCGCCCCGTACCGGTCCACATGTTCGGAGAACCCGGTAGCGGACACGGTCGAATGCCGCATCAGCCGCGTCCAATCGCGGAGCATCGGGAAGAACGTCGCGTCTCCCAGCTGTAGGCGTAGCGCGTGCAGCGCCAGCGCGCCGCGCTTGTAAACGCGGTCGTCGAACATGTAGTCCGGGCCCGGGTCGCCGACGATAATGTCCTGTGCCAGGCCCTGCAGCCGCCTCCACGCCGCCCGCGCCTGCGCGTCCGCGGATGGGCCGCCGGAGGCCTCGGACCAGATCCATTCCGCGTAGCAGGCGAAGCCCTCGTGAAGCCAGATGTCGCTCCAAGACCCCAGCGTGAGCGAGTTCCCAAACCACTGGTGCGAGAGCTCGTGGGCGATCAGCCGCTGTTGCTCCCACCCCGTGTCCAAGTGGTTTCGGCCAAGGATGGATAGCCCCTGCGCCTCCAAGGGAATCTCCAGTTCGTCCTCCGTCACCACGACCACGTAGTCGCCGAACGGGTACGGGCCGAAAGCCCGGGAGAAGACCTCCATCATGCGCGGCTGGTCGGCCAAAGCCGCGAGTGCCGCGGAGGCCAGCGACGCGGGGACGGCCACGCGCTGCGACGGATGGGGACAGACCGGTGGCGCAGGCGGGGAGTCCGGTGGGCCCGACGCGGCGTCCGGCAATGCGGGCAGGTCCAGCCACTCGTAGCGGCCGATCTGCAGTGTGGCGAGGTACGTCGCCATGGGTTCGCGCTGTTCGTAAGTCCACGATTCGCGGCTGGAACGCCGCCCGTGGTCCACCAGAGCACCGTTAGACACGGCGCGGTATCCGGCGTCGGTTTCGACGCTGATGCGGAACGACGCCTTCCGGCTGGGATGGTCGTTGCATGGGAACCAGGTCGGCGCGCCGTGTGGCTGCCCCGCCACCAGAACGCCATCCTGCAGTTCCTCCCAGCCGACCTCGCCCCAGCTGCTGTCGCGCGGGCCCGGCGTCCCCCCGTAGCGCACGTCCAGCTCGAACCCGGCACCGGCGTCGACGTGCGTCGGCAGAACGATCGCCAGACGGTTGCCGCGGTGGACGAACTTGCCGGCCTTCTTGCCGTTCACGGAAACCTTGGTGGCCCGCAGGCCGGCGAGGTCCAGTTCGACCCGGTCCAGGTCCGTCAACGCCGTGGCTCGGATTCGTGCCCGGCCGTCGAGGCGGTTGCCGCCGAGTTTGCACTCGAGGTCCAGGTCGTAGTGCTCCACGGTGTAGTCGGCACTGCCGGACTGCGGAAGGTAGGGATCCGGAAGCACACCGGCGGGGGACGCTTTTCTTTTTGGACTCATGAAGTGGGGCGTTTCCAGGGTTTGACGGGATTGCCCATCCAGTAGCTGGAGGGCGGGACGGTTTCGCCACGCATGACGAGGGACGCGGGTCCCACGGTGGCGCCGGCGGCGAGGGATGCGGCGGGAAGGATGACACCGTGCGGGCCCATGGTGGAGCCCGCGCCGAGTTCCACGGTGTCGATGGCCATCACCCTGTCGTGGAACAAATGGGTCTGTACGACGCAGCCGCGGTTGACGGTGGACGAATCACCCAGACGCACCAAGTCCGCCTCGGGCAGCCAATAGCTTTCGCACCAGACGCCGTGTCCGATTTTCGCGCCGAGCGCGCGCAGCCACCAGACCAGGGCGGGCGTGCCGGAGGCACTGCGTGCGAACCACGGGGCGCAGACCATCTCGATGAACGTGTCCACCACCTCGTTTCGCCAGATGAACGAACTCCACAGGGGGTGCTCGCCGGCCCGGATCGGACCGACGAGGATCCACTTCGCGGCCACGGCGCTCACGGCGGCGGCTGCCCCCGCCGACAACATGACGACGCCGCTGAGCAGCGCCGCAGGTACGTAGCCAAGGCCGACCGCGATGGCATCGAGCAAGGCCAGCACGAGGACCGCCAGGGCGACGGTGACCATCACGGGCAAGAATCGGCAGAGTTCCCACAGCGTCCGCGCCGCCTTGAGTCGCAGGGGCGGCTGGAACGTGAGCGACTCGTCGGACACGACGGCGGTGCGCCGCAGCCTGACGGGCGGGCTGCCCAGCCACGAAGAGCCGGACTTCGCCTTGGCCGGTGTCGCCGACAGGACGGCGACGAGCCCGTTCTTGGGAACCCGACGGCCGGCGCCGGCCATGCCGGAGTTGCCGAGGAAGGCGCGCTTGCCGATCTTGGCGGGCGCAATATGCATCCATCCGCCGCCGAGCTCGTAGGACGCCACCATCGTGTCGTCCGCGAGGAACGCGCCGCTGCCGATGGTGGTCATCTTCGGCAGCAGCAGGACGGTGGAGGCTTCCACGTTGCGGCCCACCTTCGCGCCGAGGATACGGAGCCAAACCGGCGTGAACAGGCTGGCGTAGAGCGGAAACAACAGGTCCCGCGCCATGTCCAGAAGCCGTTCCGTGGCCCAGACCTGCCAGCCGATCCGGCCGCGGACGGGATGCCAACCCTCGCTGATTCCGATGGACAGCAGCCGGACCGATCCGGCGATCGTGGCCATGTTCACGAGGAACCAGATGGCGGCGGCCAGCGGAACCGTGGCCAGCAGCGTCGGAACGGCGGCGAACAGGGATGACTTTCCGTCCGCGGCCAAGGCGACGATGACGACCGCGACCGCCACGCTGACATACGGAATGGTGGCCAAGACGGCCGCGGCGACGCCGAAGCCGATGGTCTGCAGCGGGCCGGAGCGGGCACTGGCGTCGGGCCAGACGCGTTTGGCCCGACCGATGCGTTCGGCGGGCGAGCCGGCGTAGGCGACGTTTGCCTTGGTGCTTCCGGACACCGCGGAGCCGGGGGCCACATGGGCGCCGTCGGCGACCGTGGAGCCCGGAAGCAGGGTGCACCGTGCGCCGACGGTTGCCTCCGATCCGATCCGGACGGTTCCCACATGAACCCGGTCGCCGTCGAGCCAGACGCCACTGAGGTCGACCTCGGGTTCGATCGATGCGCCGCGCCCCAACTCCAGCATCCCGGTCACGGGGGGAACGGAGTGCAGATCGACGTCGCGTCCGACCTTCGCACCGAGGGCCCGGGCGTAGTACGGCACCCACGCCGCGCTGGCGAGGCTGACCGGATCCACCAGGTCGGCGATGTGCTGGGCCAGCCACAGGCGCAGATGGACCTTGCCGGAGCGCGGATACGAACCCGGCTTCAGCCCGCGCAGCAGCAGGCGCGCACTGGCGACGGAGATCCCCATCCGACCGACCGGGCTGACGAAGGCCAGCCAGGAAACCAGGACCCACCACCAGGACACGGTGGGGGCCGCCGTCAGCACGCCGAGGGCGCCGAGGACGTTGTTCAGCGCCATCAGGTACGTCAGCCAACGCATGCCAACGAGAATAAAGAGCGGAACGCCCAGAAGCGTCTGGAACACCTGTGCCCTGCGGGTGGTCCGCGCGACGGTCCGCGGCTCGGCCTCGAAATCTATACGGACGGTACCGGTCACCGCCGAGACGAGCGCGCCCACCCGCGGATGGGAATAGATGTCTCCGACCGTCACGGTGGGATAGCGCTGCCTCAGAGCGGAGACCAGTTGCGCGGCCGCAAGGGAACCGCCGCTGCTGGCGAAGAAATCGGTGTCGAGGCTGGAGACCGGCGCGCCCAGCACCGCGGACCACTGGTCTACGATCCACTGCGCCTCGGGCGGGAGCTCGGAGAGCACGCCGGAGTCGTTTGGTCCGGATCCCGGCAGCGGCCAGGGGAGGGCATTGCGGTCCACTTTGCCGCTGGTCTTGGTCGGCAGGTCGTGGACCACGGCCAGCAGCGGGATCAATGCCGCGGGCAGCTCGTCGCCGAGGGCGGTGCGTGCGCCGTCCACGTCGAAGCCGGCGGGCGCGGCGAGATAGCCGACGAGGATCTGGTTTCCGGCCGCCGTGGTCTTCACGGCTGCCGCGGCACCGGAGACGCCCGGAAGCGCCTGCAGCGCGGCGTCGATTTCGCCGAGTTCGATCCGTCGGCCACCAAGCTTGACCTGCTCGTCTGCCCGGCCCACGAACAGCAGCCCGGCGGGGTCGAACACCACGAGGTCGCCCGAGCGGTACGCCCTGTCCCAGCCGAGGGTTTCCATTGGCGCGTACTTTTCCGCGTTCTTGGCCGGATCGAGGTAGCGGGCCAGGCCGACGCCCCCGATGATCAGCTGACCTGTCTCGCCCTCGGCGACGGGCACCCCCGCGTTGTCGACGACCGCCAGGTCCCAGCCGTCCAGCGGCAGGCCGATGCGCACCGGGCCCTCGCCCGTGAGCGGGGCGGCGCAGGCCACGACCGTGGCCTCGGTGGGTCCGTAGGTGTTCCAGACCTCGCGTCCCTCGACGGCCAGGCGGGCGGCGAGTTCCGGCGGGCAAGCCTCGCCGCCGAAGATCAGCAGACGCACGTTTTCCAAGGCCTCGGCGGGCCACATGGCGGCAAGGGTCGGCACCGTGGACACCGCGGTGATGCCGCGCATCACCAGCCAGGGACCCAGGTCGACGCCGGAGCGCACCAGCGAGCGGGGCGCCGGCACCAGGCAGGCGCCGTGGCGCCACGCCAGCCACATCTCCTCGCACGACGCGTCGAAGGCCACGGACAATCCGGCCAGCACCCGGTCCTCCGGGCCGAGGGGTTCCCCGGCGAGGAAGATCCGAGCCTCGGCGTCAACGAAGGCGGCGGCCGATCGGTGGGTGACGGCGACGCCCTTGGGCGTACCAGTGGAACCCGAGGTGAAGATGATCCACGCGTCGTCGTCCGGGGAGGGGTTGCGCGGCGCCGGGTGGGGAGTGGGGCGCTTCTTGCCGACCACCATCTTGCCGCCACCCCGGAGGATGCCGGCCACCTTCGCCTCCGAAAAGACAAGGCGGGCACGCTCGTCGGGATCGTCGGCGTCCACCGGCACGTACGCGGCACCGACCGCGAGGGTGGCGAGAATGGCGATGTAGAGGTCACGGGTCCCGGACGGTATGCGGATTCCGATGCGATCGCCGGCCCCGAGGCCTGCCTGGTGCAGGGTCAGCGCCCGCGCCTTGACCTCGTCCAGGAGTTCCGCGTAGCTGAGCGAGACCTCTCCGTCGTCGATCGCGGGCGCATCGGGATGGAGCGCGGTTGTGGCGTTCAAGACGTCCAGCAGCGTGCGGGACCCCGGCGTGCGGGCGGCGCCGGTCAATTGGGGGAGATAGGCGGAGGCGGCCGCGCCGGCCAGGGAGTGCAGGGGTTGAGCCACGTTAGGAGAGGCCTCCGGCGAGGGGCGAGCCGGCCGGAACCAGCAGCGTTTTCCCGGTCGTTGCCCGGGATTCGAGGTCCGAGTGTGCGCGGCCGACATCCGCCAGCGGGTAGAGGCCGCCGATCCGGACGTCCAGCCGGCCATCGGCGGCAAGGGACATGATTTCCCCGGAACGCCACCGCACCTCGTCGGCGTCCCGTGTGAAGTCGGCGAGCTTGGGACGGGTGACCGTGAGGGATCCGAGGCCGTTCAGCCGCTGCAGGTCGAAGGGCGGCACCTGGCCGGAGGCACCGCCGAAGAGGACCACCGTGCCGCGGGTCCGCAGGGCCGCCAGGGAAGACTCGAAGGTGTCCTTGCCGATGCCGTCGTACACGACGTCGACGCCGCGCCCGCCCGTGACTGAACGGACGGCGTCCGGAACCTCCTCGTACCCCAGCACGTGGTCGGCGCCGGCGGCACGCGCAAGGGCGGCCTTCTCCGGAGTCGACGTGGTGGTGATGACGGTGGCTCCGCGCAGCTTCAGCAGCTGTGTCAGGAGCAGGCCCACCCCGCCGGCGCCGGCGTACGTGAGGACCTTGTCTCCGGGTGACACCTTGAAACTGGAGTTGATGAGGTAATGCGCCGTCATGCCCTGCAGCGGTAGCGCGGCAGCGGCGTCGTCGGACACGGCGTCCGGCACATGGAACGTCTTGCCGGCCGGCATGAGCGTGTAGTCGGCATACGTGCCGTTGCCGTCGCTGCCGGCGACCCGGTCACCGGGCGCGAAACCCTCGACGCCGGGACCGACCTCCACTACCGTCCCCGCGGCCTCGGAGCCCGGGATGAAGGGGTAGTCGACGGGGTAGACTCCGGCGCGCTGGTACGTCTCGATGAAGTTCACGCCCGCCGCGGCGACCTTGACCAACAGTTGGCCCGGACCCGGAACGGGACGGGGAACCTCGACGGATTCGAAGACCTCCGGCCCACCCGCGCGGACCGCCTGGACTGCATACGGCATGAATCTCTCCTTGAACCTCGGTGGCGCTTGGGGACAACCTTAGACCGCGAGGGTGAACGGATGGGGTGACCGCCGCGCTCGGCGACGCGTCCGGACACAGGACACCCATGTGTGAATATTTATTAGCCATCATGCATAAACCGGTTGTACGCTGGTCGACATGACCATCTCAGTAGCCGTATCCGGAGCCAGCGGATACGCAGGCGGCGAACTCCTGCGTCTGCTGGCTCACCATCCGAACGTCGAGATCGGGGCCATCACGGCCCACAGCAACGCCGGCCAGCCGCTCGGCGCGCTCCAGCCGCACCTGCGGACGTTGGCCCACCGCGTGCTGGTCGACACCACGGCGGAGAACCTGTCCGGGCACGACGTCGTTTTCCTGGCCCTTCCGCACGGCGCCAGCGCGGAACTGGCGGCAGCGTTGCCGGAGGGCACGCTGGTCATCGACGCAGGGGCTGACCACCGTCTCGAATCGGCCGCGGCGTGGGAGAAGTTCTACGGGTCTGAGCACGCCGGGACGTGGCCCTACGGCCTCCCCGAGCTTCCCGGCGCGCGGGACGCGTTGCGCGGCGCGAGGCGGGTGGCCGTTCCCGGCTGCTATCCCACGTCGGCGCAGTTGGCGCTGGTGCCCGGCTTCACGGCGGACCTGTTGGAGCCGGAGGACGTCGTCATCGTCGCTGCCTCCGGCACCTCGGGCGCTGGCAAGTCCGTCAAGCCCCACCTCCTGGGATCCGAGGTGATGGGCGGAATGGGCCCCTATGGGGTCGGCGGCGGACACCGCCACACGCCCGAGATGGAGCAGGGATTCTCCCGCGCGGCCGGCCGCCCCGTCACGGTTTCCTTCACGCCGACGCTGGCCCCGATGCCGCGCGGCATTCTCACCACGGCCACCGCCCGGGTGAAGCCGGGTGTGGACGCGGCGATGCTCCGCACGGCGTGGGAGTCGGCGTATGCGAACGAGCCGTTCGTGCATCTCCTCCCCGAGGGCCAATGGCCACACACCAAGCAGGTCCAGGCGTCCAACCACGTGACCCTCCAGGTGGCGTTCGACCAGCACGCCGGCCGTGTGATTGTGGTCTGCGCGATCGACAACCTCACCAAAGGCACCGCCGGCGGCGCCATTCAGTCCATGAACATCGCGCTCGGGCTTCCCGAAGATGCGGGCCTGACCCTCGAAGGAGTATCCCCGTGACCAGCAATCCCACCACCGGCGCCCAAGCGTCCTCCGGCGTGACCGCCCCGAGGGGATTCCGGGCTTCCGGAGTCACCGCCGGCCTGAAGGCCTCCGGCAAGCCGGATGTCGCCCTTGTGGTCAACGACGGTCCGCTGAAGCACGCCGCGGCCGTCTTCACCTCCAACCGCGTCGCCGCGGCGCCGGTCCACTGGTCCCGCCAAGCGGTGTCCGACGGGCGCGCCGACGCCGTCGTGCTCAATTCCGGTGGCGCCAACGCCTGCACCGGGCCCCAGGGGTTCCAAAACACCCACGCGACCGCCGAGCATGTTGCCGCAACCCTTGGAGTCAGCGCGGGCGACGTCCTGGTCTGCTCGACCGGCCTGATCGGCGAGCAGCTGCCGATGGACAAGCTGCTTGCGGGAATCGACGCAGCGACGCGCGTCCTCGGCGACGGCGGCCCGAACGACGGCGGCGCCGCCGCGGCGACGGCCATCATGACCACGGACTCCGTGTCCAAGGAGGCCGGCTTCGCCGGGACCGGCTATGCGATCGGCGGCATGGCCAAGGGCGCAGGAATGCTGGCCCCGGGCTTGGCGACCATGCTGGTGGTGCTCACCACCGACGCCGTCGTCGAGCCGGCCGAGCTCGATGCGGCCCTGCGCGCGGCGACGCGCGTCAGCTTCGACCGCGCGGATTCGGACGGCTGCATGTCCACCAACGACACCGTGGTCCTTTTGGCATCGGGCGCGTCCGGTACCTCGCCGGACCCCGCGGAGTTCGCCGCCGGGCTCGCCGGGGTCTGCACCGACCTGGCCACCCAGCTCATCCACGATGCCGAGGGCGCGGCCCACGACATCACGATCCGCACGTTCAACGCCGCCACCGAGGCCGACGCCGAGGAGGCCGGTCGCGCCGTCGCGCGCTCCAACCTCTTCAAGACGGCCATCTTCGGCCGCGACCCCAACTGGGGCCGCGTCCTCTCCGCCGTCGGGACCACCGGGGCGGCCTTCGAGCCGGACCGGCTCAACGTCGCCATCAACGGCGTGCAGGTCTGCCGCGACGGCGGCATCGGCGAGGACCGTTCGCTGGTGGACCTCGCCGGCCGTGGGGTGCTCGTCGAGATCGACCTGAACGCGGGCACGGCCGAGGCGTCCATCTGGACGAACGACCTCACGCACGACTATGTCCACGAGAACTCCGCGTACAGCAGCTAGGAACGGTTAGTCATGAGCACCAGCGAGACCAGCGCGCCGGACCCCGGCAACCGGGCGGACGCCGAACGCAAGGCGGGGGCCCTGATCGAGGCCCTCCCGTGGATCCAACGCTTCGCCGGCACCACGATGGTTGTCAAATACGGCGGCAACGCCATGGTCAACGAGGACCTGCGCCGCGCCTTCGCCGAAGACATCGTGTTCCTCCACCACGCGGGAATCCATCCCGTGGTGGTCCACGGCGGAGGACCGCAGATCAACTCGATGCTCTCCCGCCTCGGCATCGAATCCGAGTTCAAGGGCGGCCTGCGCGTGACGACGCCGGAGGCCATGGACGTGGTCCGCATGGTGCTCACCGGCCAGGTCGGCCGCGAGCTGGTCGGCCTCATCAACTCCCACGGCCCCTACGCCGTGGGGCTCTCGGGTGAGGACGGGGCACTGCTGCGCGCCGAGCGCACGGGCACCGTCGTCGACGGGGAGGACGTGGACCTCGGGCTCGTCGGCGAGGTCACCGGCGTCGAGCCGCGGGCGATCCTGGACCTGCTCGAGGCCGGACGCATCCCGGTCATCTCCACCATCGCACCCGAGGTGGGGGCCGACGGCGAGACGACGGGCCAGGTGCTGAACGTCAACGCGGACACGGCGGCGGCCGCTCTGGCCGCGGCGCTGGGCGCCTCGAAGATGGTGATCCTGACGGACGTCGAGGGCCTGTACGCCGCGTGGCCGGACAAGTCGACGCTCATCTCCTCGCTCACGACGGCGGAACTCCGCGAAATCCTGCCTGGCCTGCAGTCGGGGATGATCCCGAAGATGGCCGCATGCCTCAAGGCCGTCGAAGAGGGCGTGGAGCGCGCCCACATCGTGGACGGACGGCAACCGCACTCGATGCTGTTGGAGGTCTTCACCTCGGCCGGAGTCGGCACGCAGGTTGTTCCGGAGGAGGAAAAGTGAACGAATCGGCGATCACCGAGGCGTTGGGACCGCTGGCGCAGTTGCACGGTCCCGAGCTCCTCGAGCGGTACAACGAGTCCCTGCTCGGCGTGTTCGGCACCCCGCAGCGCGTCCTGGTCCGGGGGGCCGGCTGCACCGTGTGGGACGCGGACGGGAAGGAGTACCTGGACCTGCTCGGCGGCATCGCCGTCAACGCCTTGGGACACGCGCACCCCTTCGTCTCCAGTGTCGTCGCCAGCCAGCTGTCCACCCTGGGCCACGTGTCCAACTTCTTCACCAGCCCCACCCAGATCGCGCTCGCCGAGAAGCTCCTGGCGCTCGCCGGCGCGCCGGCCGGGTCGAAGGTGTTCTTCGCGAATTCCGGGGCCGAGGCCAACGAGGCCGCGTTCAAGCTCGCGCGCCGGAACGACGGCGGTGCCGGGAAGCCCCGGCGCCGGATCATCGCGCTGCAGAACTCGTTCCACGGGCGGACCATGGGCGCGCTCGCGCTGACCTGGAAGCAGGCATACCGCGAGCCGTTCGAGCCGTTGCCCGGGGGAGTGGAATGGGTGCCGGCCGGAGACGCGGACGCCCTGCGCGCCGCCGTGGACGAGACCGTCGCCGCCGTCTTCATCGAACCCGTCCAGGGCGAGGCCGGAGTCCGCGGCTTTCCCGAGGGGTACCTTCGTGCCGCCCGTGAGATCACCCGCGAGGCGGGCGCGCTGCTGGTGTTCGACGAAGTGCAGACGGGCATCGGACGCACCGGCGCCTGGTTCGCGTCCGAGGGTGTGCTGCCGGACGCGATGACGCTGGCCAAGGGACTCGGCGGCGGCTTCCCGATCGGCGCGCTGATCACGTTCGGCGCGGAGGTCTCGGCGAAACTGACCGCCGGGCAACACGGCACCACGTTCGGCGGCAACCCCGTGGCCACGGCGGCCGCCCTGGCCACGATCCACACCATCGAGACCCAGGGGATCCTGGGCCACGTGCGGGAGGTCGGCGCCACCATCGCCGCGGCCCTGCGCGACCTCGACTTCGTCACGGACGTCCGCGCCCACGGGCTGCTCGTCGGCTTCGACCTGGACTCCGACGTCGCACCCGCCGTCGTCCGGCACGCGCTCGCGGCCGGGTTCATCGTCAACGCGCCGGGCCCGCGCACCGTTCGGCTCGCCCCGCCACTGATCGTCACCGCGGAGCAGCTGCTCGCCTTCGCCGCCGCGCTGCCCGCCATCCACGCCGCCGCACTTTCCGAGGAGACTCCGTGAACACCACCACCGTCCGCCATTTCCTGGCCGATACGGACCTGACCCAGGCCGAGCAGTCCGAGGTTCTCGATCTCGCCGCGGCCATGAAGGCGGACCGCCACGCCTACCGCCCCTACGCGGGGCCGCAGACCGTCGCGGTCTTCTTCGACAAGACGTCAACACGCACCAGAATCTCCTTCGCGGCCGGCATCACCGAACTCGGCGGATCGCCACTGGTGATCAACGCGGGAGAGTCCCAGCTGGGGCACAAGGAGACCATCGCGGACTCCGCCAAGGTCATCGGCCGAATGGTCTCCACCATCGTCTGGCGCACCTACGCCCAGGCCGGGCTCGAGGAGATGGCCGCGAACTCGCTGGTCCCCGTCATCAACGCGCTCTCCGACGACTACCACCCCTGCCAGCTCCTGGCGGACCTGCTGACGGTGCGCGAGCACAAGGGCGCCCTGCCGGGACTCACCATGGCTTACCTCGGCGATGCCGCCAACAACATGGCGAACTCCTACCTCCTGGCGGGCGTCACCGCGGGGATGCACGTGCGGATCGCCGGTCCGGAGGGCTACCTGCCCGACGCCGGCATCGTCGCCGCGGCGCAGGGACGCGCGGCGGAGACCGGCGGATCGGTCCTGGTCACGACGGACGCCGCGGAGGCTCTCGCCGGCGCCGACGTGGTCGCGACGGACACCTGGGTGTCCATGGGACAGGAATCGGAAAAGGAGGCGCGGATGGAGCTCTTCCGCGACTACACCGTGGACGCGGCGGCCATGAAGCGGGCGGCCGCGGACGCCGTCGTCCTGCACTGCCTTCCGGCCTACCGGGGTTACGAGATCTCCGCGGACGTCATCGACGGCCCGCAGTCCCTCGTGTGGGACGAGGCCGAAAACCGCCTGCACGCACAGAAGGCACTGATGGCCTGGCTGATGGAGAAGTCGGGCCTCGCCGGGAAGCCGGGCGCCGCGGCCGCGTCCCCCACGGCGGAACCGCGACGATGAGTGTCCAACCGCCGGGCCAGCCGAGCACTAAGATCGCCCGTCAGGCGCGCATCAAGTCGATCCTCGGCGCGGAGTCCGTGCGCTCGCAGGCCGAGCTTGCGGCCCTGCTGGCGGCCGACGGCGTCCAGGTCACCCAGGCGACCCTGTCACGGGATCTGGTGGAGCTGGGGGCCATTCGGGTGCGAGGCGTCGACGGCGGGCTCGTCTACGCCATCCGCTCCGAGGGCGGGGACCGCACGCCGCGGACGGGCCTCACACAGGAGGTCCTGGACGCGCGCTTGGCTAAGCTCTGCGCGGAGCTGCTGGTCACGGCGGAGGCCTCCGGGAACATCGTGGTGCTGCGCACCCCGCCCGGTGCCGCCAATTTCCTGGCCTTGGCCATCGACCACTCGGTGCTTCCGGACGTGCTGGGGACCATCGCGGGGGACGACACGGTGATGCTCGTGACACGGGATCCCCTCGGCGGTGAAGAGGTGGCCGCGCGGTTCCTGTTGCTGGCCGATTCGCAGTAGTCACCTATGCGAAGGCGCGGCGGAACGCTTCCTCGGTCTCCGCGCCGAACAGCACGAACCGGACCTCCGTGATTCCACCGCCGGGTGTATCCCCGCCGCGTGCCTGAGACCAGGCGCGGACCGCGGCGGCGGCCAGCGAAGCGACCTCGGACGCGGCCCAGCCGTAGACCCCGGCGCCGATTGCCGGAAAGGCGATGCTCCGGGCGCCCAGCCCGGCGGCGACATCGAGGCTCGAGGTGAAGCAGGACGCGAGCACGGCCGGGTCTATCTGGCCCGCGTGCCGGTTCGGCCCCACGGCGTGGATCACCCAGCGCGCCTTCAGGCGTCCGGCTTCCGTCGCCACGGCGGATCCGGCCGCGAGACCGTCCGGCAGGGACGTTGCGCGGAGCCGGCGGCACTCCCGAAGCAACGCTGGCCCGGCCGCCGCGTGGATGGCACCGTCCACCCCGCCGCCGCCGAGGAGCGAGGAGTTGGCGGCGTTGACGATCGCGTCCACGGACTGCGCCGTGATGTCGCCGCGGAGGACCACGGTCTTCATGCCGGGGCTCCCTACAGGTATTCCTCGATCACGGCCCGTAGTTCGGGCAGGGCGAACATGTCCGTCACCGCCAGCGCGTTCTGCTGCCCCAGCTTCGGGTCGGCGCCGTGTTCGAGCAGCCAGCGGGTCAAGGGTTCGTTCTTGCGGAAGACGGCACAGGTCAGGGCGCCCTGGCCCTTGTCGTTCAGGCGGTTCACGTCGGCGCCGCGCCCGACGAGACCCTCCACCACCGCATTGTGGCCGTTGTAGGCGGCCAGAATCGTCAGGGTGTCGCCCTTGGCGTCGGTCAGGTCCGCCGGAATTCCCTGGTCCACGAGGGCCAGGAGCTTGTCCGTCTCCCCGTTGCGCGCCAGGTCGAAGGTGGAGTGGAGCAGCGCCAACTCCTCGTCGGTGAGTTCCGGGGTTCCGTGGGGGGATTCCTGTGTCATGTGCAACAGGTTACCGTTGCGGTGGTGTCCGAGCGCATGGCGCACGGGAAGACGCGTGTGCGGGGATTGCACCCAATGCATATTTATGTAGACTTGTGAATAAGAAATGATTACCCCGATTTGAGCCCCCTGCGGGCACACGAAGGAGATCCCTGTGAAGGAACGCATTGTCCTTGCCTATTCCGGCGGCCTCGACACCTCTGTGGCCATCGGCTGGATCGGCGACGCCACGGGTGCCGAGGTCATCGCCGTGGCCGTCGACGTGGGACAGGGCGGCGAGTCGCTGGAGACCGTGCGCCAGCGCGCGTTGGGCTGCGGCGCGGTCGAGGCATACGTCGCCGACGCCCGCGACGAGTTCGCCAACGAATACTGCATGCCCACCCTCAAGGCCGGCGCGCTCTACCAGAACCACTACCCGCTGATCTCCGCGATCTCCCGCCCGGTGATCGTCAAGCACCTGGTCACCGCCGCCAAGCAGTTCGGCGCCACCACGGTCGCCCACGGCTGCACCGGCAAAGGCAACGACCAGGTGCGCTTCGAAGTCGGCATCCAGACGATCGGCCCGGACCTGAAGTGCATCGCGCCCGTCCGCGATTTGGCGTTGACCCGCGACAAGGCCATCGCCTACTCGGAAGAGAAGAACCTGCCCATCGAGACGACCAAGAAGAACCCGTACTCGATCGACCAGAACGTCTGGGGCCGCGCCGTCGAGACCGGCTACCTCGAGGACATCTGGAACGCCCCCACCAAGGACATCTACAGCTACACGGACTCGCCCGAGTTCCCGCCGGCCCCGGACGAGGTCACCATCTCCTTCCGCGAGGGCATCCCCGTGGCGATCGACGGCGTCGCCGTCACGCCGCTGGAGGCCATCGAACAACTGAACCGCCGCGGTGGCGCGCAGGGCATCGGCCGCATCGACATCGTCGAGGACCGCCTGGTGGGCATCAAATCCCGTGAGATCTACGAGGCCCCTGGCGCCATGGTGCTCATGGAGGCGCACAAACACCTCGAGAACATCACCGTGGAGCGTGAGCAGGCCCGCTTCAAGGCCACGGTCTCGCAGCGCTGGTCCGAGCTGGTCTACGACGGACAGTGGTTCTCGCCGCTGAAGCGCTCGCTGGACACTTTCATCAACGACACCCAGACGTTCGTCTCGGGCGACATCCGCATGGTCCTGCACGGCGGCCGCGCCGTCGTCGAGGGACGCCGCTCCGACACCGGCCTGTACCGCTTCGACCTCGCCACGTACGACACCGGCGACACGTTCGACCAGTCCAGCGCCCGCGGCTTCATCGACATCTTCGGCCTGACCTCCAAGGTGGCCACGGAGCGGGACGAGCGCGTAGCGGGCGGCGGGAAGTAAATGGCCTCCGCGACCAACGAGGGTGCGCTGTGGGGCGCCAGGTTCGCCGGCGCCCCGGCCGACGCGCTGGCCGCGCTGAGCAAGTCGACGCACTTCGACTGGCGGCTGGCCCGCTATGACATCGCCGGTTCGCGGGCGCACGCACGCGTCCTGCACACGGCGGGCCTGCTCGACGAATCCGAGCTCGCGGGGATGTTGTCCGCGTTGGACCGGCTCGAGGACGACGTCGTTTCCGGCGCCTATGTCGCGTCCGAGTCGGACGAGGACGTGCACGGGTCCCTGGAGCGCGGGCTGATCGAACGAGCGGGTCCCGCCCTCGGCGGCAAGCTGCGCGCCGGACGCTCGCGCAACGACCAGATCGCGACGCTCGGGCGGATGTTCCTGCGGGACCACGCCCGGATCATCGGCCGCGGCGTGTTGGCCACCATCGACGCCCTCGTGGCGCAGGCCGAGGCCCACCCGGAGGCGGCCATGCCCGGCCGCACGCATCTGCAGCACGCCCAGCCCGTCCTGCTCTCGCACCACCTGTTGGCCCACGCGTGGGCGTTGCTCCGCGACGTCCAGCGCCTGGCCGACTGGGACAAGCGGGCCGCGGTGTCGCCCTACGGTTCGGGCGCCCTCGCCGGATCGTCGCTGGGTCTGGACCCCAACGCGGTCGCCGTCGATCTGGGCTTCGAATCCGCCGTCTGGAACTCGATCGACGGAACGGCCTCGAGGGACGTGTTCGCCGAGTTCGCGTGGGTCTGCGCGATGATCGGAGTCGATCTGTCCCGGATCTCCGAAGAGGTCATCCTCTGGGCCACGAAGGAGTTCTCGTTCGTCACGCTCGACGATTCGTACTCCACGGGCTCCTCGATCATGCCGCAGAAGAAGAACCCCGACGTCGCGGAACTCGCGCGCGGCAAGTCCGGACGGCTGATCGGCGACCTCACCGGTTTGCTTGCGACGCTGAAGGGCCTGCCGCTGGCGTACAACCGCGATCTGCAGGAGGACAAGGAGCCGGTGTTCGACGCCGCCGACACGTTGGAGGTGCTCTTGCCCGCCGTCTCCGGCATGGTTGCCACGCTGGAGTTCAACACCGCTCGCATGCAGGAGCTGGCCCCGCTCGGGTTCGCGCTCGCAACGGACATCGCCGAATGGCTGGTACGCCAGGGCGTGCCCTTCCGCGACGCGCACGAACTCTCCGGTGCCGCGGTCAAGCTCGCCGAATCCCGGGGACAGGAACTGTGGGACCTCTCCGACGAGGACTTCGCCGGCATCTCACCGTCCCTGACGCCGGAGGTGCGCAGCGTGCTGAGCACCGCCGGTTCGTTGGGTTCGCGGAACGCGCAGGGTGGCACGGCGCCCGCCGCCGTCGCACGACAGCTCGAGGCGCTGAAGCACGAGGTCGCCGCGGTGCGCGACTACGCCGGCCGCGCGTAGGTTCCGTTCCCCGCGCGACGCGCCACGTGCCGACAGCCTGCCGCCGCGGACCCCATGGGGCCCGCGGCGGTAGGCTGTCGCCATGAATGTGCCCAACCCCTCGGCGCTCGCCGCCAGCGTCCGTGAGTCCGTCATCCTGTTCAGCGCCACGCTCGACGGGCTGGACCCCGATACCCTGTCTCGGCCGTCCGCGTTGCCCGGATGGACCAGGGCGCACGTGGTGGCACACGTGGACGGCGTGAGTCGGGCGATCGCCCGGCAAATCGAACACGCGGGGAGGGGCGAACGCATCGCGTTCTACGACGGCGGCATGGAAGGCCGCAACGAGCGGATCGAACTAACGGCCACGGTGGCTCCGCAGAAGCTCCTGTCCCGCGTCCGCGAGGCGCTGATGCTGTTGCTCGAAGCCGTCCACGACGTCCCGGCGGATGGATGGGACGCCCCCACCAGCTTCCGGGGCGAGGGGACGGTCGCGGACTGCGTGCTGGGCGCCTGGCGCGAGACGCTCATCCACGCCTCCGATCTGGCCGGCGCGTCCACGCCCTCGGATTGGCCCGCCGAATTCTCCGCGCACCTGTTCGACTTCCTGTCCGCGCGCATTCCCGCCGGACGCCGCGTGGTGCTGCAGCCCACCGGGAGGCCGCCGCTGACCATCGGCGCCGGCCGAGACGGATGCGTTGTGACCGGGATGGAGTTCGACCTGGCCGCCTGGCTTGCCGGACGCGAACCGCTGGGACCCGTCGGGGCAACGGCGACGGCCGACGCGTCCGAGCTCCCCGCGCTGCTGCCGTGGCCCAGCGCGCTGGTTCCCAGCGACGCGGCCGGTCGGGCCCGCTAGGCGCCATGGAGGACGAGCGGTCCATTCTCCGTAGCGGTGCGCTGTCCGCCGCTCCGCTGCTTCTCGGCGCCGTGGTCCGGACGCATATCGACGGCGCCGAAGTGGCGGTGCGGCTGAGCGAGGTGGAGGCGTACGAGGGGGACGTGGACCCGGGATCCCACGCCTACCGCGGCCGGACGGCACGCAACGCGGTGATGTTCGGTCCCGCCGGGCGCCTGTACGTCTACTTCACCTACGGCATGCACTTCTGCGCGAACGTCGTGTGCGGCGAGGAGGGCCGTTCCTCGGCCGTGCTCCTTCGGTCGGGGGAGGTTATCGAGGGACGGGCCGCCGCCCGCTCGCGGCGGGGACCCGCCGCCGACCGGCTGCCCGAGGCGCGGCTGGCCTCGGGACCGGCAAGGTTGGCCCAGTGCCTGGGACTGGACAGGGAGCACAACGGTCTGGAACTCGCACGTAGGGGCGGCGGCGAATGGGCGAGCCTGGAAAGCCTGGGTCGTGTGCCGGAGGCATCGGTCGCGGCCGGCGCGCGGGTCGGGGTGGCGGGCCCGGGTGGATCGTCGGAGTTCCCCTGGCGGTTCAGCATCGCCGGGGACCCGACGGTGTCCGCGTACCGAGCCGCAAAGCGCCGGGCGGGTGAACCGGCCCGCCGCGACTAGAGTAGTGGGGTGCAATCGCGGACCGAACCCATCGCCGACCTCCTCGACCGGCTCTGCGCCGTCGTTCCCGACTACCCCGTGCCCGGAGTGTCCTTCAAGGACCTCACTCCCGCCTTCGCCGACGCCGTCGGACTGAAACGCATCGTCGAATCCGTCATCGAGCCGTTTGCCGGGGAGTTCGACGTCGTCGCGGGCATCGAGGCCCGGGGTTTCGTCCTCGCCGCGGCGGCGGCGTACGCCACCGGTACGGGAATGGTCACCATCCGCAAGGCGGGAAAACTGCCCCGCGAGGTCCACTCCGAGGACTACACGCTCGAGTACGGAACGGCCACGCTGGAACTCCACCGCGACGACGTCGCGCCGGGATCGCGCGTACTGATCCTCGACGACGTCCTCGCCACGGGAGGAACGGTCGGCTCGGCCGTGCGGCTCGTCGAGCGCGCCGGCTGCCGGGTGGCCGGCGTGGGAGTGGTGCTGGAACTCGCGGACCTCGGGGGACGCGCGAGCCTGTCCGGACACCGCGTGCATTCGCTCCAAACCGTTTGACGAAACGGAGTAGACTTGTCTGTCCGCCAATGAGCATGAGGGAGCATCCGTGCCAGAACCGACGTCGTCCATGACGGAGCTGGAGCAAGAGCGCAGCTACGTGTCCGGCCTGTACGGCCGGCTCGACGAACTGCGCGAGGAAAAGGCCGGCCAGCTGGCCAGGGTCCGCGGCAGCGGAGCGGTCGGTTCCCTGCAGAACATCTCCGAACGCGACGCGTTCGCCAGCATGTACGAGGACCGCCTGGCCCAGTTGAATGCCGTCGAGGACCGGCTGGTCTTCGGCCGGCTCGACCTTGAGCGCGCGGACAGCGAACCCCGGGACGACGGCGACGGTGCCGCGCGCTACATCGGGCGCATCGGTCTCACCGACGAGCACCAGTCCCGGTTGATGATCGACTGGCGCGCACCGGAGGCCGGCGCGTTCTACCAGGCGACCGCCTTCGACCGCCACGGCGTGCGCCGCCGTCGCCACCTGATCCTGAAGGGCCGTAACGTCGTCGCGCTCGAGGACGACGTCCTCGACACGGCGCTTCTCGAGGAGGGTCAACAGCACCAGGGCGAAGGCGCGCTGCTCGCCGCCCTGCGCTCCAAGCGCACGGGACGCATGGCGGACATCGTGAGCACCATCCAGGCCGAGCAGGACCGCATCATCCGTTCGCCCTTGCCCGGCGTCCTTGTCGTCCAGGGCGGACCCGGTACGGGCAAGACCGCCGTCGCGCTGCACCGCGCCGCGTTCCTGCTCTACCAGCACCGCGAACGGCTGAAGTCCGCCGGCGTGCTGCTGGTGGGGCCGTCGTCGTCGTTCATGCGTTACATCGAGCGCGTCCTGCCCTCGCTGGGCGAAACCGGCGTCGTGATGGCCAGCGTCGGGCAGTTGTTGCCCGGCATCCGTGCCGTTGCCGAGGGCTCCCGCGAGGTGGCGCGCATCAAGGGCCGTCTGGAGATGGCCGACGTCGTCGCCCAAGCGGTGGCTAACCGGCAGCGACTGCCCGCCGGGGACCGCCGGCTGGTGGTCGAGGGCACGCCGCTGACGCTCACGCCGCGCCAGGTGCGGCGCGCACGCGACAAGGCGCGCGCAACGCACAAGCCGCACAACGAGGCACGCGGCACGTTCGTCAAGATCCTGCTTCGCGAACTGGCCGACCAGCTCCAGGAGAAGCTGGAGGACTCGTCGGGTACGGGGAACTCCGTGGACCGCGCTTACCTTCTGGAGGACGTGCGGTCATCCCGCGACGTGCGCATCGCCCTGAACCTCTGCTGGCTGCCGATGACGCCGGAGAAGCTGCTGCGGGATCTGTTCTCCAAGCCCCAACAGCTGGCGGACGCCGCGCTGCACCTGACGGACGCTGAGCGCGTGTCCCTGTTGCGGTCCCCGGAGGCCCCGTGGACCGAGGCCGACGTGCCGCTGCTGGACGAGGCCGCCGAACTCCTGGGGCATCACGACGCCTCGGGCGGACACGAGAAGGCCCAGGCGGAGGCCTCCCGCAAGCGCGACATCGCCAACGCGGAGCAAGCGTTGCGCAACGTCGATTCGATGCTCCGCGAAATCGGCGTCGATGGCGTCGTGGATGCCGAGGACCTGGCCGATCTGAATGAGGAGACCGAGGCGGGCATGACGGCCGCCGAGCGCGCCTCCCAGGACAGGACCTGGGCGTATGGCCACGTCGTGGTGGACGAGGCGCAGGAGCTGTCGCCGATGCAGTGGCGCCTGCTGGTGCGGCGCTGCCCGCTGAAGTCGTTCACGGTCGTGGGCGACATCGCACAGGCCAGCTCCGCGGCGAGCGCAAGCAGCTGGTCCGCCGCCATGGAGCCGTTCGTGGGGGATCGGTTCACGCTTGAGGAACTCACCGTGAACTACCGCACGCCCACGCAGATCGCCGAGGCCGCCGCGCGGATGGCGCAGGAGGCGGGACTCGTGGTGTCCACACCGAAGGCCGTCCGCGAGGGAACGTGGCCGCCGATCGTGGACCGCGTGCCAGCGGGGAACCTCTTGTCGCACCTCGTTGATGTCCTGCCGGGCGAGGTGGAACTCGCCGAGGGTGGGCTCGTGGCCGTCATCGCGCCGGCGGCGCGTCTGCGCGAGGTGCGCGCCGCCGTCGTCCGGCTGTACGGAAAGCGCGTCGGCACCGGTTCGGGCGGGCTTGAGCAGGACATCGTGGTGACCACGGCGACCGACGCCAAGGGGCTGGAATTCGATGTGGTGGTGGTGCTGGAGCCGCAGGAGCTGGTCGACGCCGCGGAGGGTACGGTCGGCGACCTGTACGTGGCGATGACCCGAGCCACACAGCGGCTGCGCGTGCTGACCGAGGGGAATGTCCCCGCGGGCATCGAATTGGTTTCCTGACCGAGACGCGCCAACTGCTAGGTTTAAGGGCGTGTCATCGAGCGAGCAGACTTCCGCCCTTTCGGGCCAGAGCAACGATCCGTCCTTCCCGAACATCTGGCAGGAGCTGAAGTGGCGCGGCCTGGTCCACGTTTCCACGGACGAAGCCGAGCTCGAGGAGGTGTTGGCGGGGGAGCCGATCACGTACTACTGCGGCTTCGATCCGACGGCTCCTTCCTTGCATCTGGGCAATCTGGTGCAGTTGCTGAACATGCGCCGCCTCCAGCTGGCCGGGCACCGGCCGCTGGGTCTGGTCGGCGGGTCCACGGGACTGATCGGAGACCCGCGCCAGACAGCCGAGCGTGTGCTCAACACCCCCGAGATCGTCAACGACTGGGTTGGCCGGCTGCAGGACCAGGTCGGCCGCTTCCTGTCCTTCGATGGCCCGTCCGCCGCCCGGATGGTGAATAACCTGGACTGGACGGCGCCGATGTCCGCCATCGACTTCCTGCGCGAGATCGGCAAGCACTTCCGCGTCGGGACGATGATCAAGAAGGACATCGTCGCGGCCCGGCTGAACTCCGACGAGGGCATCAGCTACACCGAGTTCAGCTACCAGATCCTCCAGGGCATGGACTACCTGCAGCTCCACCGCGAATACGGCTGCGTGCTGCAGACCGGCGGTTCCGACCAGTGGGGAAACCTCACCAGCGGAACCGACCTGATACGCAAGGTCGAGGGAACCTCGGTTCACGCCTACGGGACGCCGCTGATCACGAACTCCGATGGCACCAAATTCGGCAAGAGCGAGGGGAACGCCATCTGGCTCGACGCCGGGATGTGCAGCCCGTACGCCTTCTACCAGTTCTGGCTCAACACGGCCGACGCGGATGTGGTCAACCGCCTCAAGGTATTCACCTTCATGACGCGCGAAGAGATCGAGGCGCTCGGGCACCAGGTTGCCGAGCGGCCCTTTGCCCGTGAGGGGCAGCGCGCCCTGGCCTACACCGTCACGAGCATGGTCCACGGAACCGAGGCCACCGACAAGGTGATTGCCGCCTCGGCGGCCCTGTTCGGTCAGGGCTCACTGGCCGACCTGGACGAGGGGACGCTCGTTGCGGCGACGGCGGAGCTCCCCAGCGTCGTTGTCTCCCGGGAAGACACGGGCATCGTCGATCTTCTCGTTGCCTCCGGCCTGTCCGATTCGAAGTCGGCCGCCCGCCGGACGGTATCGGAGGGGGGCGCGTACGTGAACAACCGCAAGATCGCCGAGGCAGATGGATGGCTGGCAACGGAGGATTTGTTGCACGGGCGCTACCTGCTGGTCCGGCGCGGCAAGAAGAACCTGGCCATGGTGGAAGTCGCCGGCTAGGGGCACCAGCTTCGTTCAACCGGACCACGGAATCGACTCGCCGAGACGCGGGGGGATTCCGTGGTCCGCTCTCGTTAACGGTCGGCCTTGGGCGCCGACACGCCCGGGTGTTCACGACGATTTTGCGTGGGCGCCATCCGCCTGTATTGTTTTCTGAGTCGCCGGGACGAGGACAGCGGAAACGCTGAAGATCGCAGGCGGCCAAACCCTACAAATCACCCGGAGAATTGCCGGACGCTTTCGGGCGCCGCAGATCACTGGAATGACGCGAGGGAAGCGCCAAATGGTCGCAAACGGTCAGCGAAAGCCGATTTGACAGCGAGTAGATGGTCGAATAAATTAGAAATCACTGCGGACGAAAAGCCAAAAGAATTCAGAATAAATTGAATTCATGGCTCGGAACCGTAAGTAGTCTGTTGTTTGAGAACTCAATAGTGTGCCATGTTTGTTGACACCGATTTTTTATCGATTATTGGTGAATGGCCCTTTTTGCCGCACCTCGGTGTGGTGGGAGGGT
>NZ_JBIMER010000030.1:0-20009 GCF_051262515.1 Arthrobacter arnarulunnguaqae
ACTAGCCCTCGATGACGACCTTCGTGACGTTCGGGTCGACCGGGATGCCCGGACCGAACGTGGTGGCCACGGTGGCCTTCTGGATGTAGCGGCCCTTGGAGGAGGACGGCTTCAGGCGAAGCACCTCTTCCAGCGCGGCGGCGTAGTTCTCGGCCAGCTTGTTCTGGTCGAAGGAGACCTTGCCGATGATGAAGTGGAGGTTGGAGTGCTTGTCGACGCGGAAGTCGATCTTTCCACCCTTGATGTCGTTGACGGCCTTGGCCACGTCCATGGTGACCGTTCCGACCTTCGGGTTCGGCATCAGGTTGCGCGGGCCGAGGATCTTGCCCAGGCGTCCTACCTTACCCATGAGGTCCGGCGTCGCCACGGCGGCGTCGAAGTCGGTCCAGCCGCCGGAGATCTTCTCGATCAGGTCGTCCGAGCCAACGAAGTCGGCGCCGGCCGCGATGGCGGCCTCTGCCTTGTCGCCGTTCGCGAAGACCACGACGCGGGCGGTCTTGCCCGTGCCGTTGGGGAGGTTGACCGTGCCGCGGACCATCTGGTCCGCCTTGCGCGGGTCGACGCCCAAGCGGAAGGCGACCTCGACGGTCGAATCCGTCTTGGCCGAACCGGATTCCTTGGCCAGGTTGATTGCCTCGATCGGCGAGTAGAGCTTGTCGCCATCGATCTTGGCTACAGCTGCCTCGTATGCTTTGCTGCGCTTTGCCATCTGCTTGTTCTCCTTATGCAGTCGTGGTCCGTATGGGTCGCGCTCGACCCTGCCACTGCGACGGCGGTGGCGCGCACCGGGCGGTGCGTTTCGCCGTCGTTCTTGGATATTTTGGTGTGCCCCCCGAAAGGGAGGCGGTGTTGCTGGTTAGCCTTCGACCGTGATGCCCATGGAACGGGCGGTGCCGGCGATGATCTTGGCCGCGGCCTTGATGTCGTTGGCGTTGAGGTCTTCCATCTTCGTCGTCGCGATCTCCTCGACCTGCGCCTGGGTCAGCTTCGCAACCTTCTCGGTGTGCGGAGTGGGCGAACCCTTGGCGACGCCTGCGGCCTTCTTGATGAGCTCGGCAGCCGGCGGGGTCTTGGTGATGAACGTGAAGGAGCGGTCCTCGTAGACCGTGATTTCAACAGGGATCACATTGCCGCGCTGTGCTTCGGTGGCGGCGTTGTAGGCCTTGCAGAATTCCATGATGTTGACACCGTGCTGACCAAGCGCGGGACCGATCGGCGGGGCCGGGTTGGCGGCGCCTGCCTGGATCTGCAGCTTGATGAGGCCGGTGACCTTTTTCTTCGGGGCCATTTCGGGTCCTTCTTCTCATTGCGGTTCCCGTCGCACAGGAGCGTGCGCCGGGGGTTTGGCCGCCGTGGCGCGGCGACCGGATCGTTGCGCACCGGTAAAGCGGCCGGCGCAGAACGAAGACTGGGAAACTACTGGATCTTGGTGACCTGGCTGAAGGACAGCGTCACCGGCGTCTCGCGCTCGAAGATCGAGACGAGGACAACCAGCTGCTGCGAATCGAGCTTGATCTCCGAGATCGTGGCGGGCAGGGTCTCGAACGGACCGTCGTTGACGGTCACCGACTCGCCGACCGTGAAGTCGACATCGACCTGCGTGATCGGGGCGCGGCCCGGCTTGCCGGACTCGGACGGCTCCGAAAGGACCACGGTGTGCTCCAGCATGGAGTAGACCTCGTCCAGGCTCAACGGCACGGGATCGTGCGCATTGCCAACGAACCCGGTCACGCCGGGCGTGTGGCGGACGGCGCCCCACGAGGCGTCCGTCAGTTCCATGCGGACCAGCACATAGCCGGGGATGCGCACGCGGCGGACGATCTTGCGCGTGGTGTTCTTGATCTCCACGACCTCTTCCATCGGCACCTGGATTTCGTAGATGAAATCCTCCATGCCGAGGGTCTGGATGCGGGTCTCGAGGTTCACCTTCACGCGGTTCTCGTACCCGGCGTAGGAGTGGATGACGTACCAGTCGCCGGGCTGGCGGCGGAGCTGGGTGCGGAAGGCCTCCAGCGGGTCGACCTTCGGCTCCTCGTCGGACTCCGCGGAGGCCTCGGCGTCGTCGGATCCCGCGGCGTCGTCTTCGTCGTCGTCGTAATCATCGTCGTCGTCGTCGGCCTGCTCGGCGTCGGTGGAGGCCTCGGCATCGTCGGCCTGCTCGGCTCCGGCGTCGGCCTGCTCGGCGTCGGCCTCTTCGGCTCCGGAGACTGCCTCGGTGTCCGCGGCGTCTGTTCCCGCGTCGTCGGCAGAGGCGACATCCTCGGAAACGACGGAATCGGCCGGCGCCTCTACGGCGTCGGCCTCGGTTGCCTGCTCAACGACCTGGTCGTTGGCCTGCGCTTCGAGTTCCTGATCGGACACTGCGGTTCCTGCTTTCATTGACTGGTACACCAGAACTTTTCAACGGCGGCCATCCCTGACGTCGGCGGCGCGCCGGGGCTACTGCTCCGGCTTGTCCGTGAAGACGAAGATCGATCCGTTTCCGAACACGAAGTCCAGCGCGCTAACGATCAGCATCACCAGGATGACGAACCCGAGCACCATCAGCGTGTAGTTCACCAATTCGCTGCGGGTGGGGGTGACGACCTTCTTCAGCTCGGCGATCACCTGGCGGAAGAACAGCGCGAGGCCGGCAAAGATGCCGCGCTTCGCGGGCTTCTCACCCTTCGGCGAGCCCTGCGAGCTGCTAGCAGCCGTTTCAGTCACTGTGCCTCGTTTCGCGTTCTGCCATATGGAAACAATCACGGTGCACCGCAGCCTTTCGGCCGCAACACACCGTGACGTGGATTTCGCCGAGCACGCCACGCCGTTTGCGTGGATTGCCACTGCGCAGGGCAGACAGGACTCGAACCTGCAACCTGCGGTTTTGGAGACCGCTGCGCTACCAATTGCGCCACTACCCTTTGGGGCTGAATCCTTCCCAAATCACCGAACTTGCGGGCAAGCGCGCTTCATTGGGGCGTATTCGAACACCGAGGAAACAGTCTACGCAATCGATTCGCACAAGTCGAACCGGCCTTTCGCGGACGTTTCCCCTCCGGCCGGGAGGGTGCCGGCGTCGTGCTTGGCGGGGCGCCGGGGACGCGCCGAGGGAGGTGCCGGCGTCGTGCTTGGCGGGGCACCGGGGACGCGCCGGCCGCCGAAACACTCCGGGTCTGGCGGTGCCCCGCGGCGCCCCATGGATAAGCTGGAGAGGTCCGGCGCAATTCTCCCGCCCACACAGAAAGCGACACCATGCCACGCATCTCCCGACGCATCGGGTCCATCGCAGAATCCGCCACCCTCGCAGTCGACGCTAAAGCGAAGGCCCTGAAGGCCGCCGGGCGCCCGGTGATCGGCTTCGGCGCGGGGGAACCGGACTTCCCGACACCCGACTACATCGTCGAGGCCGCCATCGCCGCGGCCCGCGATCCCCGCTTCCACCGCTACTCCCCCGCCTCCGGGCTGCCCGAGCTCAAGTCCGCCATCGCCGAGAAGACGATGCGCGATTCTGGCTACGGCATCGAGGCGTCACAGGTCCTGGTCACCAACGGCGGCAAGCAGGCCGTCTACAACACGTTCGCCACGCTGCTGGATCCGGGCGACGAGGTCCTGATGCCCACGCCATTCTGGACCACCTACCCGGAGGCGATCCGACTGGCCGGTGGCGTTCCCGTGGAGGTCTTCGCCGGCCCGGAGCAGGGCTACCTCGTCACCGTGGAGCAGCTGGAGCAGGCGGTGACCGAGAAGACGAAGGTCCTGATCTTCGTCTCCCCGTCCAACCCCACCGGCGCGGTCTACGCGCCGGAACAGGTTGCCGAGATCGGCCGCTGGGCCGCGGAAAAAGGCCTGTGGGTCGTCACCGACGAGATCTACGAGCACCTCACCTACGACGACGCGGAATTCACGTCCATTGCGACGGCCGCCCCCGAACTCGGGGACCGCGTGGTCATCCTGAACGGCGTCGCCAAGACCTACGCCATGACCGGTTGGCGCGTGGGCTGGATGGCCGGTCCCGCAGACGTCATCAAGGCCGCGACCAACCTCCAGTCGCACGCCACGTCCAACGTCGCCAACGTCTCGCAGATGGCGGCCCTCGCCGCGGTCTCGGGACCGCTGGACGCGGTCGCCGAAATGCGCACGGCGTTCGACCGCCGCCGCAGGACGATGGTCGATGCCCTGAACTCCATCGACGGCATCGAATGCCCCGTGCCGCGGGGCGCGTTCTACGCGTACGCCGACGTGCGCGGCATCCTGGGCCGCGAGATAGACGGAGTCCGGCCGGAGACGTCGGCGGACCTGGCCGCGCTGATCCTCGAGAAGGCCGAGGTTGCCGTGGTGCCCGGCGAGGCTTTCGGCCCGTCCGGTTACGTGCGGCTGTCCTACGCCTTGGGCGACGCGGACCTGGCCGAGGGCGTTGCCCGCATTCAGGAACTGCTCGGCCGCGCCAAGTAGTCCGCGAGCTTCGGTAGCCGGCGCCACATCGGTCGCCGCGGGGATTCCGCGGCGGGCGCGTGTGGCGCCGGCTTCAGCATGTTCGGCTCTGGTGGCCCCGGCTTTCCACGGAGTTCCGGGCCGCGGCGGGCACCGTGGGGAAACCGCCGCGGGTCCGCGCCACGTCACTTTAAGCCGAATGTGGCGCCGGCTCTCCGCTGCCGGGCGGCGAAGTACCGCCCCACCGGTTCCAGGACCGAGTCCGGGTCCCACAGGATCGGCTTGGCGGGCAGGACCAATACGGATCTGCCCGCGATGCTCAGTTCGTTCCAGCGGCGCCGGTCCTCGGTGAACGACTGCTCGTCCGAGTGGTAGGCGCGGCCGTCGACCTCCACCAGCAGGGTCCCGTCCACCTCCAGATCCACCCTTCCCACGCCCGGGACCGCCGTTGGCAGACCACGTCGTGTCCGGCCGACCGCAGTGCATCCCGAGCCAGCGTCTCCGCAATCGACTCCGATCCGCAGTCGATGCGAACCAACACCTCCCGCGAGCGCTTGGATCCCCGCCCCGCAAAGATCGACTCCAGTTCGTCGAGTTGCACCAGGCCCTTGACCACGGCGGACTCCACGACGACCAGCGCCTCCCGCGGGGGGAGACACGCCACGACCTGCCGCAGGCAGACCTCAACCGGAACGACGGGACCGTGCCGCGCCCGCACCCGGTGTACTCTCCCCCGCGCCGGGACGACGACGCCGCGCGGGGAACTCAGGTGAAGTCCGTGTTTCCTCAGAACCCAAAGTCCATGCGCGCCGGCGGCGCTGACACAACCCAGCGAGGCACCGACCCGGAGCGCCTGGGCCAGTTCCGGTGCGCAGTCGCTCAGGGCATAGATCCCGTGCCCGGGTCGCACCACGGTTCCTGAACGTACGGCCCTCCCGAGCTCACGCGCGCCAACGCCCGCGGCGGTCAGGGCCTTCCAGCGGGCCAGACCCCCCGCTTCGGCGAGCGCCATTTCGGCTTCCATGGCCCCATGCTGGCCCGATGAGATGGCCCTTGCGCGGGTCGGCCGCCGGAATGTGGACAAGCCGGCGCCACATTGGACCGGCCGGCACCCTGTGGGTGCCCGTTGCCCGGGCGGGCCGCCCCGGAATCGCGGGGCTCGGGCCAGACCGGGGCACCGTGCCGGTCCGCCGGAGACGGTCCGGCCGCACCGATGTGGCGCCCGCTGACCGCACCCCTCCACCAGGACCGCACCAGGCCGCCAGAATCCCGGCCTACAGAATCCCGGCCGTTCAGAATCCCGGCCTACAGAATCCCGGCCGTTCAGAATCCCGGCCGTTCAGAATCCCGTCCCTCCAGAGCCCGGGTGCTACAGAATCCGGCGATCCACGGCCCAGCGGGTGAGTTCGTGCCGGTTGGAGAGCTGTAGCTTCCGCAGAACCGAGGAAACATGCGTCTCCACGGTCTTGACCGAAATGAACAGGTCCCGCGCGACCTCCTTGTAGCTGTAGCCGCGGGCGATCAGCCTCATCACCTCCAGCTCCCGGGCGGACAACAGATCCAACTCCTGCTCCGCGCTGGCAGCGGCCCGGGTTCCAAAGGCGTCCAGCACGAACCCGGCCAACCGCGGGGAAAAGACGGCGTCTCCACCCGCCACGCGCTCCACCGCGTCGGAGATCTCCCGGCCGGACGCGGACTTGGTGATGTATCCGCGGGCCCCGGCCCGGATGACGGTCACCACGTCCTCGGCCGCGTCGGAGACGCTCAACGCCAGGAACCGCACGTCCCCGAGCATCCCTGCGCATTCGGCCAGGACCTCGGCGCCCCCGCCGCCGCGCCCGCCGGGGAGGTGCACATCCAGCAGCACCACGGCCGGGCGAAGTTCCCCCACGGCCCGGACCGCGCCCTCGACGGTCGCCGCCTCGCCGACGACGCGGATGCGTTCGTCCAGATCGGCCTTGAGGCCGGACCGGAAAATCGCGTGGTCGTCGACGACGACGACGCTGATCGGCTCTGTCATGGGGTCTCTCCTACTCGTGGTCTTCGGGCGGCTGGTGTGGCATGGCCAGATGGATCTCGGTTCCGGTCGGGCCGGAACGGATCGTGGCCGATCCACCGTTGCGGCGCATGCGTCCCACGATGGATTCGCGCACCCCGAGGCGGTCCTCGCCCACCGCCGCGGGCACGAAGCCCCCGCCGCGGTCGCGGACGAACACGTCCACGCCGTCGCCGCGCGCCTCGACGTACACGGACACGGTCCCGCCGGCGTGCTTGGCCGCGTTGAGCATCGCTTCACGGGCGGCCTGCAGCAGGGGATCGTGTCCGGCGAGTCCCGTCAACCGCCCGACAGAGACCACCTCGATCACCGCGTCCTGGGCGTCCTCGAGCCGGGCCGCCTCTCCTCGGATCGCCTCGCCGATCTCGCCCTCCACCACCGCGTCCTGGCGGTAGAGCCACCGCCGCAGTTCGCGTTCCTGGGCACGCGCCAGCCGCAGGACCTGCCCCTCGTCGTCGGCGCGCCGCTGGATCAGGGCCAGGGTCTGCAGCACGGAATCGTGCAGGTGCGCGGCGATCTCCGCCCGTTCCGCGGCGCGCACGCGCGACGAGCGTTCGGAGACGTAGTCGCGCCAGAACCGCAGGCCCCAGGGCAACAACACCAGAACGACGCCGGCCAGCACGGCCAGCGAGACGAGCGCCCCGGACCACATCGCCTCCCAGGGCACCGCCCCGGACAGCAGGAACACCAAACCCGTCACCACCAGCGCCGTGCCGGCCGCCAGCCGCGCCAAGCCGGCGGCACGGTCCGCCCCGGCGCGGCGCCGGAGCCCCTCGCGGCGGTCGGCGTCGAGCTGGATCCATGCGAGGACGGCGCCCGCCACGATCACGAGCGCGGGCCAGACCAGGTTCCATGCGATGCCGACGCCCTGCAGCTGGGCGACCAACAGGACCCCCACCGCGAGCAGCCCGACGCCGGCCAGGACTTCGCGCCCCTCCAGCCGGATCCGTTCGCGCGGAGGCGTCCGGACCGCCCCGTTCGCTCGGAGGTTGCGGGTGATGGAGACGGGATCGGCGGCGGCGGACCGGGCGGCCGCGCGGGCGGCGTCGTCCTCGTTCGGAACGAAGATCCACAGCCACGCGTACAGCAACAGTCCCGCGCCGCCGAGCAGCGTCGCGAGCGCCATCCCCAAGCGCACCGTGCGGACCTCGAGTTCCAGATGGACCGCGAGGCCCGAGCAGACGCCGGCCAGGACGCGCGCGCCACCGCGGACCAGCGGCGGGCGAAGGGGTTCGGCTGTCATGCCCCCATCCAAACACGCCCAGGGGCGCCGCCGGGTGGGAACCGGGGTTGAACCGGCCGCAGTTCAGGGGCCGTTCAGGGTCGACCCCCATGGCGGCACGGCGGACCCGACGGAAGGATTGGGGGTATGAACAACGCACCTGTTGAGAGTTCCTTTTTCCGCTGGGTCCGCGGACTCGGCGTATGGCGCAGCGAAAACCGCTGGATCGGCGGCGTGGCCGGCGGCCTGGGCAGGCGTTTCGGCATCGACCCCGTCCTGGCCCGCGGCATCGTCCTGGTCCTGGTCGTCTTCACCGGCATCGGCCTACTGCTGTACGGCCTGGCGTGGGCGCTGCTGCCCGAGCCGGACGGCCGGATCCATGCTCAGGAAGCCGGACGCGGCCGCTGGCGCACCGGCATGACCGGGGCGCTGGCATTCTTCGTGTTGGGCACCCTCGGGAGCCCGGGGCCGTTCGGCGGATGGGACGGCGACGGCGACTGGAACGGCTGGTGGGGAGGCACCCTCTGGACGCTCGTGCTCGTCGGCGCCGTGGTCTGGTTCGCGGCAACCCGCGGCAGCCGGCGCGACGACGCCGTCCCGCCCCCGGAGGTCTTCGGACCCGCCGAGGAACTCCCCACCACGACGCCGCAGCCCCCCACCGCGACGGGGCCGCTCCACGCGTCCCCCTCGACGTACGCATCCCCCACCACCTACGGACCCGTGCCCACGACCTACGGGCCCTCGACCGGCTATGCGCCGGCATCCGCCCCCGCACCGGCGGCCGCGCCGCCCGCACCATCCACGCGTGAGGCGACCCGCAATCCCCTTCCGGGCAGCGTCGTCGCGATCGTCCTCGGGATCGCCGTCCTCGTCGGCGGCACGACGGCGCTCGCGTCGATCCTGGGATGGTTCGACCTCGGCGCCGGCACCCCCGCCGTCGCGTTGGCCGCGGCACTGACGGTCCTCGGCTTCGGGCTGGTCGGCGCGTCCCTCCGGCGGCACAGCGGCGGCGCCCTGACCGGGTTCGCGATCGCGCTGCTCGTGCCCACCCTGCTCGCGGGCGGCGCCACCGTCCACCTCCCGGCCAACGCCCCGGCGTTCGGCCCCGCGTTCGGCCCCGCCCAATCGCGCGACGGCAACGAATACACCTACGTCTTCAGCGCCGCGGAGCTGGACCTCAGACCGCTCGGCCGCGACCTGGAGGCGGACACCGCGGTGAGCGTCAACAACGTCTTCAGCAGCCTGGATCTGACGGTCCCGGACGACATTCCCGTGGTGATCCACGGGGACAGCGCCTTCTACGCCCTGGAGGTGTCCGCCAACGGCGAGACGTCCCACTACGCGGGCATCGGCGGCGACGACGGCAGGATCCGTCTCAACCCCGACGCCACCGGTCCCACCCTTTCGATCACCATCGACGGCGCCTTCCATTCCGTCAACGCAACCACCCAGGAGGTCTCGCCATGAGCGAACCCAACAGCCACTACGACGGCGGGGATGCCACCGAGGCGGACACCGCCGACGTCCAACGGTTTCCGGTCGGCACGCTTGTCTTCGGGCTCGTGCTCGTCGCCGTCGGCCTCATCATGCTCGCGGGAATCCTCTACGGCCTAACACTCGACCCGGCGCTCATCGCCGTCGGGATCGTCGTCGGTGCGGGCCTGCTGCTGATCGTCGGGGGGCTCGTCGCCGGCCGCCGCTCCACCAACCCCCACCGGTCCCCCGCCTAACCCCACCGATCAGCTACTATCGCCGGCAGGCAACACGTGAAAGGCTTCACCCATGGACACGTTCTATTCCACACTCCGTTCGATCCCCTTCCGCCGCGGTCCCAAGCGCATGCTGGGCGGCATCGCCGGCGGGATCGCCGAGAAGACCGGCTGGGACGTGACGCTGGTGCGCATCGCCGTGCTGCTGAGCTTCCTGCTTCCGTTCATCGGCGTCGCGCTGTACCTCGTGATGTGGCTGCTCGTCCCGCTACAGGACGATTCGATCGCGCTCGAACGGCTCATCGGCGACCGCCGCTGACAACCCGTCCGTGGTGGCCGTCACGTCCCGAAGTTGCTAGCATCGAGTCCCAAGCCCAGCGTCGTGCTTCAACCAGGTCCCACCGAAACGGGACAAGCACCCGACGAAAGCTGAGCACGCATGCGCATCGGAATCCTGACCAGCGGCGGAGACTGCCCCGGGCTCAACGCGGTGATCCGGGCCGCCGTCCTCAACGGGATCAAAACCTACGACCACGAGTTCGTCGGATTCCTTGACGGCTGGCGCGGCGTCGTCGAGGGCGACACCGTGGAGCTCCCCCGGGAGCGCGTGCGCGGCATCTCCAAGCAGGGCGGCACCATCATCGGCACCTCCCGCACGAATCCCTTCGACGGGGAAAACGGCGGTCCGGAGAAGATCGTGGCCACGCTCGAGCGGATCGGCGTCGACGCGATCATCGCCATCGGAGGCGAAGGCACCCTGGCCGCCGCGAAGCGCCTGACCGACGCCGGACTGAAGATCGTCGGCGTCCCCAAGACCATCGACAACGACCTCGACGCGACCGACTACACGTTCGGGTTCGACACCGCCGTGGAAATCGCCACCGAGGCCATCGACCGGCTGCGCACCACGGGCGAATCCCACCACCGCTGCATGGTCGCGGAGGTCATGGGCCGGCACGTCGGCTGGATCGCACTGCACTGCGGCATGGCCGCCGGCGCCCACGCGATCCTGATTCCCGAGCAGGGCGTCAGCATGCGCCAGGTCAACGAATGGGTCCTGGAGGCCCACGAGCGCGGCCGCGCGCCCCTGGTGGTCGTGGCCGAGGGCTGGGTGCCCGACGACGCCGACGAGGCCTACTCGGACCGCGGGCTCGACACGTTCGGGCGCCCGCGGCTGGGCGGCATCGGCGACCAGGTGGCCGCGCGGATCGAAGAGGGCACGGGCATCGAGACGCGCGCGACCGTCCTCGGCCACATCCAGCGCGGAGGCGTCCCCACGGCCTACGACCGCGTGCTCGCCACGCGGCTCGGCATGGCCGCGGTCGACGCCGTGGACGACAGCGCCTGGGGCAACATGGTGGCCCTGCGCGGAACCGGCGTCCACCGCGTGCCGTTCCAGGCGGCGCTGAACAACCTCAAGCGCGTGCCGCAACACCGCTACGACGAAGCGGTGACCCTCTTCGGATAGGAGGCGTTGGCCCGGCTGCGGCCCCCGGCCACTAGGCTTGCGTCCATGGAGCTGGAGACGGGCACGAGGGCGATCATTTCACTGGCATGGGCGCGCAGGCTCGGCCTCCCCGACTCCGCCCTGCACTTCGCGGCGATGGGCGAGTCGGCCGCGCGCGTCCTGGCACCCGACGACGACGCGGAGTCCGTCGTCTTCCTCCGGTTGCTCCGCGGCTCCGCACTGGCGGGTCCGGCCTGGTTCCTGGACGCCGCGAAGGACGTCGGCGACGACGAACTGGCGCAGGAATCCACGCTGGTCCGCCTCATCCGGGACAACATCGGCAGCCACGACGCCCGCGGCACCGGCGAATACTCGCTCTACTACCTCGACGAACCGCTCGACGTCGCGCCGTCGGAGTCCACGGTCGTCTCCTTCGAGCCCGGGCACGCGGCCGAACTGGAGAACAAATGCCCCAGCGACGACCTCGCCGGCGTCGCACTCTCCCGCCGCGGACACACCTTCACCCTGCTGGCCGACGACGGACACGCGCCACTGGCGGGCGCGGGCTACGACGTCTGGGAGGGACTGATCGCGGACGTCACGGCCATCACGGCTCCCTCACTGCGCCGGCACGGGCTGGGAAGCTACATCTCCGCCGTCGCCGCCGACGAGGCGCTGACGCAGGGCCTTGTTCCGCAATGGCGCGCGGGACTCAGCCACCGCGCGGCGCACCAGACGGCCAACTCCCTGGGATTCGTCTTGGCCGGTTCGGTCACCGGGGCGCGCATCGGCCTGCCGCCCGCGCCTCCGGCCGGGCAGGAGCGTTCCTAGCGCGGCCCGCGTAGGAAGCCCTGCTGGCGCCCGACGACCTGTCCGGCGTCGGTCGCCACGATCGTTTCCTGTGCCGCGGCATAGCCCTCGTCGCCGTCGACGACGGTCAGTGTGGCCGCCGGGTCCACGTTGCGTTTGACCACGGCCAGCGCGATCGGCCCGGCCTCGTAGTGCAGCGCGGCCGACGTCACGCGGCCCACGGACTTCTCCCCCAACCGGACCTCGCTGCCCGGGGCGGGCAGCGTGTGCTGGCTCCCGTCCAGGTGCAGGAACACCAGTCGGCGCGGCGGATGCCCCAGGTTGTGAACTCGGGCGACGGTTTCCTGGCCCTTGTAGCAACCCTTGGACATGTGTACCGCGGTGCGCATCAAGTCCAGTTCGTGCGGGATCGTCTTCTCGTCCGTCTCGGCCCCCATGCGCGGACGCCACGCGGCGATCCGCAGCGCCTCCACGGCCATGGTGCCGGAGAGCCGCAGCCCGTCCACGGCGGATTCCAGCTCCGCCGCGGGAACCAGGTACTCCAGCCACGTGCGGTCCGCGGCCGGGTGGTCGCCGACCGAATACGCATAGCCACCCTCGTTCACCCCGGGCCACGGATCGCGCCACACGGTGCGATCCGCGAAACCCGGAAGCTCCACGGAGGATCCGACGACGGCCCAATCGGCGCTGACGTCGGCGACCTCGACGCGGAGCATGAAGCGCATGGACGCCAGGAACGCGGCGAGCGGCGCGGCTTCGAAGCCCTCGACCAGCAGCCACGCCGTCTCACCGTCGTCCACGACATGGCAGACGTGTTCGATTCGGCCCTGGACGGTCAGGAACAGCGCCTCGCCCGACCCACCCGGCGCCAGGCCGAGGAGTTGCTGGGAGGACAGCGTATTCAACCAGGAGAGCCGATCCGGTCCGGTGATCGTGACGACGCCGCGGTGCGACAGGTCCGCGACGGCTTCGCCGGCCGCCAGCCGTCGCTGCTCCGGCAGCGGCTCGCCATAGTGTGCGGCGACGCCGGCGTCGAGGCCCGAGCCTTCGATGGCGGCACGGCGGTTAAGGAGGGGTGAGGGGAGGGACATCTACTCGCTCTTCTTCAGGGCGGCGGAAGCGTGTGCCGCCAGCCCCTTGCCGTTGGCCGCCACGTCCCACCGCCAGTACAGGTCGCCGTTGACGAGCCCGTAGATCCGGGTCGCCGAGGCGTAGTCCTTTGAATGGGTGCCGCGCATCACCAGATCGGTGGCGAGCTGGACCTGGGGGCCCTTGATGGAGCCGTAGTACAGCTCGCTGATGCCGCCCGGGTGGACGACGTTGACCTGCAGGTCGAAGCCGCCGTCCGCGTTGCGCAGCCGCTCGACGTCGTCCGCGGTGCGGAATGCGGGAACGATGTCCGCGGGCGCCATGCCCGGACCGCCGTCCGCGTCGACAAGCGGCCGGTCGAGGGCCCAGAAGCCGGTTTCGATGGACAGCGGCCGCAGCCGGTTGCCCTCCTCGTCGGTGAGCCAGCTCTCGGCGCGGTACTGCAAATACGGCAGCCCGTTGTGCGTGAACTCGACCCGCTGGTGGAAGTGGGCGTCGTCGCCCTCCCCCTCGCCCAGCCGGCCGGTCCCCTGCCACTCGCCCAGCAGCCAGGACAGCGGAACGAGTTCCGGCGTCAGGTCCGTCGGTATCTCAATCGGCATGGGTGGTGTACCGACCTACTTCTGGCCCTTGAACAGGCGGGAAACCACCAGGGCGGCGAAGCCGGCCATGCCGAGTCCGGCCACCGCGAGGAGGCTGATGAAGAAGATTTCGAGCGCCAGGTAATTGGATTCCATGCGTCCATCCTATCCAACGGCGGCGGTGGTTTCGGCACCGGCCGCAACATTGCGACGGCGCGCGGACGCCTGGCTCAGCGCAGCAGGAGCCGCTCGACGTAGTACGCCAGCGCGCCGGCCGCCAGGACGGGCGCGACCCCGGCGGCGATCGCGGCCAGCGTTCCCCGGGCGCCGCGCTCGGCGACCATAAGGACACGGCAACCGACGACGACGGCGCCCACCACGGCGCCGACCGCGACGCCGGCGAAGATGGGGATATCGGTCCCGATGACGCTTCCGACGCCGCCGACCAGGGCGGCCACGAGCAATCCCAGGGGCGCCGTGACCCGGTCCGGCCAGCGGATCGTTCCCGCGAGCACCGCCGCGGCGATGCTGAGCCCCGAGACGACCATCATGGAGGAGTTGGAGGCGTTGGGCGCCAGCCGGTCGACGGCGACCCATCCCGAGCCGAAGACGGCGACGACGATCCCGCCGGCCCCGGTGACCGTGGACTCCAACCGCTGCCGTTCGCCGGTCCCGCGCATCAGTTGCGCGACGAACACGGCAATCACACCCACTGCCGCGCAGGCCGCCATCCACTTCATGGGCTCCGGCATGCTGGACGCGGACGCCACGGTCGCCGCCGCCCAACCAGCCAGCGCCACCAACACGGACGCGGAGGAGGCCGCGGGAAGGTCCATCATCCGCGGCCAGCCGATGGCGAACAGCAGGACCAGCACGGTGACGACGGCCCACACCAGTGCGTTCGACGCGCCGGCGTCCGCGTAGCTGGCGGCGACCACGGCTGCGGTGGCGGCCAGTGCTGATCCTGCGGCGGTTTTGGTCCTCACCCCTCCATCCTGCCCTATCGCGCTGACGCGCCGCAGACGGGCGCAAAACCATGCGTGTTGCGTGTTCGTGACGCCGGCCCCGCGGCCGGACCGGCACGCACATTTATACTTGTGTGAACCCGGTCCCAACGACGCGCTCGGATCCATAGGCTTTGAGGAGGCCCGCACATGGCCAGCATTATGCTTCTGACGAACGCGTCCGGCCCATCCATCGACGTGCTCCCCGCACTTGAGCTTCTGGCGCACGAGGTCCGCATCTTCCCCGCCGCGGCGACCGCCTTGCTCGACGCCGAGGCCGCCGACGTCGTCATGGTGGACGCCCGCAAGGACCTCTCGGGGTCCCGGTCGCTCTGCCAGCTGTTGCGCACGACCGGCCTCTCCGCCCCCATCATGCTGATCCTCACCGAGGGCGGCATGGCGGCCGTGTCCTCCCTGTGGCAGGCGGACGACGTCGTGCTGGACACCGCCGGACCGGCGGAAGTGGAGGCGCGGCTGCGCCTGGCGACCGTCCGCCCGTCCGGCACCACCGACGAATCGACCGAGATCCGCGCGGCCGGCGTCGTCATCGACGAATCCAGCTACACCGCCAAGGTTCACGGCGAACCGCTGAACCTGACCTACAAGGAATTCGAGCTGCTGAAGTACCTCGCGCAGCACCCGGGACGGGTGTTCACACGCGACCAGCTCCTGCACGAGGTGTGGGGCTACGACTACTACGGGGGCACGCGGACCGTGGACGTCCACGTGCGGAGGCTGCGCGCCAAACTCGGCACGGACCACGAGCAGCTGATCGGGACGGTCCGCAACGTCGGCTACCGCTTCACCAACACCCGCCACAGCGAGGCCGACGAAACCGTCGAGGCATAAAAGCGTCTCCCCAAAGCCCGCGGCACGGCGCTATGTTGGTTCCATGAGCGCATCCGTGAACACCGACTGGACCATCAGCACCCTCAAGGGACGGCCCGAGCCCGAAGTGTTCGACCGCATCCGGAAACTCGCCGCCGCCGCCGAGGACTCCGACGGCAACCCTCCCCTGAGCGAGCAGACGCTGGTGGAACTCCGCACCAACGACGACGCCGACGCGTTGCTCGGCGCGTACGCCTACCTGACGGATGGCGAAGGACACGACTCGGCCGAGCTCCTGGGCGTGGCCGTCGCGCTACAACCGCGCGACGCCGCCGCCGGGACCCTGGAGGTGGTGGTGCACCCCGAATACCGCAACGACGGGATCGGGGCCGCCCTGCTTTCCGTCGTCGGCGCGCAGACGGATCTGGCGCGCCTGCACGCCTGGTCCCACGGCAACCACGAGGCCGCGGCCCGGCTCGCGGAGGAAAACGGATTCGTCCCCGTTCGGGAACTCTGGCGGATGCGCCTCACGCACAGGGAGGGCCTGGAATCGGCCAAGGCGCCGGACGGTGTCACCGTGCGCCCGTTCGTTCCCGGCCGCGACGAGGAGGCCTGGCTGGCGGCGAACGCCGCGGCGTTCGCCGACCACGCGGAGCAGGGCGCCATGAAGCGCTCCGACCTCGACGCGCGGATGTCCGAGGACTGGTTCGACCCGGAGGGCTTCCTGCTGGCCGTCGATGCGGAGGACCGCATCCTGGGCTTCCACTGGACCAAGCGGCACCCGGCGGTCGTCAATCCGCGCACGGGAAACCACCAGGGAATCGGCGAGGTGTACGTCGTCGGCGTCGTCCCCGCCGCCCAGGGCACCGGCCTCGGCAAGGCGCTCACGCTGGCCGGGATCGAACACCTGCACACCCGGGGGTTGGAGGCGGTCATGCTCTACGTCGATGCGGACAACACGGCCGCCGTCGAGCTCTACCGCAAGCTCGGATTCACCCGGTGGGACGTCGACGTCATGTATGCCGCAACGGCTTCCACCAAGCCCGTCGCCTAGGCCCTGCCGGGTAGAGTGAAGCGGCGGCTCCGGCCGGGGCTGCGAGCACTTGGCGGCGCCCGGACCCGGCCCGGTCCGCACCACAGCACAGCAACCGTTAGGACACGCCCGATGGACACGACACCGGTGGTCTCCACCACCTTCGGCGACAGCGACATGCCATCCGCGCGGGCCACCCAGGACCGGATCGAACTGCCGGACTTCGGGCCCTCGCTGCTACCCGACGGCGACTTCTCGCAGGACCGTTTCCTGGACCGCGAGCTCAGCTGGCTGCACTTCAACGCGCGTGTCCTGGAACTGGCCGAGGACGAGGACCTCTACCTGCTGGAGCGGGTCGGCTTCCTGTCCATCTTCGCGTCCAACCTGGACGAGTTCTTCATGGTGCGCGTCGCCGGCCTCAAGCGCCGCATCGCCACCGGCCTGGCCGTGCCCTCCCCCGCCGGCATCAGCCCCATCGACCAGTTGGACCACATCCTGGAGTCCGCCAAGGAACTCCAGCTCCGCCACGCCCACGTCTTCGCCGAGCAGCTGCGCCCTGCACTTGCGCGGGAGCAGATCCTCATCAACCGCTGGGACGAGCTCGACGACCAGGCCAAGGAGGAACTCCGCCGCTGGTTCTCCGACCAGGTGTTCCCCGTCCTCACTCCGCTGGCCGTCGATCCGGCCCACCCGTTCCCCTACATCTCCGGGCTGTCGCTGAATTTGGCTGTGATCGTGCGCAACCCGATCAGCGGCAAGGAGCTCTTCGCGCGCCTGAAGGTCCCGGACGTGCTGCCGCGGCTGATCTCCGTGGACGGCCCCCGCGCGGGCAACTCGCCCGGACGCGTGGCGCGCTTCATCACGCTCGAGGATGTCATCGCCCAACATCTGGACCTCCTGTTCCCGGGCATGGAGATCGTGGAGCACCACTCCTTCCGCGTTACCCGCAACGAGGACCTCGAGGTGGAGGAGGACGACGCCGAAAACCTCCTCCAGGCACTCGAAAAGGAACTCCTGCGCCGCCGCTTCGGCCCGCCCGTGCGCCTCGAGGTCGCGAACGACATCAACCCCGCGGTACGCTCGCTGCTGGTGCGCGAACTGGGGGTCGAGGAGGACGAGGTCTACGAGCTGCCGGCGCCACTGGACCTGCGCGGACTGACCCAGATCTCCCGCATCGACCGGGCGGACCTGCGCTACCCGAAACAGTTGGCCCACACCAGCCGTTACCTCAACGAGTCGGAGACGTCCAAGGCGGCGAACATGTTCGCCGCGATGCGCCGCCGCGACATCCTGCTGCACCACCCCTACGATTCGTTCTCCACCTCCGTCCAGGCCTTCCTGGAGCAGGCGGCCGCGGACCCCAAGGTCCAGGCCATCAAGCAAACGCTGTACCGCACCTCGGGCGACTCCCCGATCGTGGACGCGCTGATCGACGCCGCGGAGGCCGGCAAGCAGGTGCTGGCCCTGGTGGAGATCAAGGCGCGCTTCGACGAGCAGGCCAACATCTCCTGGGCGCGGAAGCTGGAACAGGCCGGCGTGCACGTGGTCTACGGCATCGTGGGCCTCAAAACCCACAGCAAGCTGTCCCTGGTCGTGCGGCGCGAGGGCGACAGGCTCCGGCGCTACTGCCACATCGGCACGGGCAACTACCACCCGGCGACGGCCCGCTACTACGAGGACCTCGGCCTGCTCACCGCGGACGACCAGGTCGGCGAGGACCTGTCCAAGCTCTTCAACCAGCTTTCCGGGTACGCGCCGCGGTCCACGTTCAAGCGGCTCCTCGTGGCCCCGCGTTCGCTGCGCTCGGGTCTGATCGACCGGATCGAGCAGGAGATCGCCAACCGCCGCGCGGGCCTCGACGCCCGCGTGGTCATCAAGGTCAACTCCATGGTCGACGAGGCCATCATCGACGCCCTGTACCGCGCGTCGCAGGCGGGCGTGAACGTGGATGTGATCGTGCGCGGCATCTGCGCGCTGCGCCCCGGGGTGCCCGGATTGAGCGAGAACATCCGCGTGCGCTCGGTCCTCGGCCGCTTCCTGGAGCACTCGCGCGTCTTCATGTTCGCCAACGCCGGCAGCCCCGTGGTCTTCATCGGGTCCGCCGACATGATGCACCGCAACCTCGACCGCCGCGTCGAGGCCCTCGTGCGGCTGTCCAACCGCGAGGACATCGTGGACCTCGTGGCGCTGATGGACCGCTACATGGACGAGCGCACGGCCAGCTGGCACCTCGACTCGGACGGCGTCTGGGCACGCCACAACAAGGCCGAGGACGGCACGGCGCTGCGCGACATCCAGAGCTGGCTGCTGGATTCGCGCCGTCGCCAGCGCGGCGCGGTCCGGCTCTGATGGCGCCTCTCGTGCGCTCCAGCGACGACGAGTCGATCGCGGGTGCCGCGTTCAAAGTCGTCGCGGCCGGGGTCCTGCCCTGGCGCGTCAACGGCGAGGGCCTGCAGCTCCTGCTGATCCACCGCGAGCGCTACGACGACTGGTCCTGGCCCAAGGGCAAGCTGGACGACGGCGAAACCGTCCCCGAGTGCGCGGTCCGCGAGGTCCGCGAAGAGGTGGGCATCGACGTCGCGCTGGGGGTTCCGCTGCCGGCCATCAGCTACGACGTCGCATCCGGCGCGAAGGTGGTCTACTACTGGGCCGCGCACGTCGGGCGGGCCAAGGCCGTTCCCGACGGCGACGAGGTCGACGCCGTGCGCTGGGCGACGCACGAGGAGGCGCGCCGGCTGCTCACCAACCCCTCCGACGTCGTGCCCTTGGACGCCCTCGTCGCCGCCTACGAGGCGGGCAAGCTGGAGACGACTCCGTTCATCATCGTCCGGCACGCCAAGGCGAAGCCCCGCTCGAGCTGGACGAAGGAGGAGGGCAAACGCCCCTTGGCCGCCACCGGACGGCGGCAGGCGTTGGCCGTGTCCAGCCTGCTGGCCGCGTGGAGGCCCACGAAGGTCGCGACGAGCCCGTGGACGCGGTGCACGCAGACCGTGACGCCTTATCTGCATGTCACCGGCCTGGCGATGAAAACGGTCGGGTCCATCACAGAGCGCGAGAACAAGCGGAACCCCGAGAAGGCCCGCCGCGCGATCCAGAAGCTCCTCGACAAGGGACAGCCGACGGTGGTGTGCACGCACCGGCCGGTGCTGCCCAGTGCCCTCTCTGTGCTGGCTGCCAAGATGCCGAACCAGCACACCGCGCTGCTGCCGTCGTCGGACCCCTACCTGCGCCCCGGGGCGATGATCGTGGTCCAACGGACCCCGGGCCGCGACGGCAAACTGGTGTCAGTGGAGGTCTACGAGGCCTTCGAGGACTAGCCTTGTGAGCAACCAGCCCGAGGAGCCTGACATGACGAAGCACCAACCGGCCAAACAACCCGCGAAGATTGTCCACGAGGGACTGCGGCTCGACCGTGACGACGACCGCGGGCGGTACTCCCTGTGGCACGCGGATACCTACATCGGCTTCGTGGGTTTCCGCGACGAGGATGGTGTCGTGGATCTCCAGCACACGATCATCAACGAGGCGTACGGCCGCCGCGGCTACGCGCGGGCACTGGTCACCCTCGTGTTCGAAGACCTGGAGTCGCGCGGAAAACGGATCATCCCCGAGTGCACTTATGTGCAGGACTACCTGCGTCGGTACCCGGAGTACAACCGTTTGGTTGCCGCGTAGGCACGTAGGCACGTAGGCACCGAAAGTTGGGCGGGGTGCTCGGACACGCGCGCCTGCGTCCGACGTCGGAGCCCTCCCCTGCTGGCCCGATTCCTTGGTGCGGCAGGGATTGTTCCTCCACGGTCCCGAATGAGCGGGAAAA
>NZ_JBIMER010000031.1:0-7642 GCF_051262515.1 Arthrobacter arnarulunnguaqae
GGCAGGAGCTTTTGGACCGTCGGCGGTCGTGCCGGCGCCGATTCCCGAACCGGCGCCGCCTGTGCTGGCCGCGGCCGCACCGCCTGTCTCGCCCGCCACCGGGGCGGCGTACTGCTCCGTGCTCTCCGCCGCCTGTGACATCGAAGTCGCCTGTGACATCAAATCCTCCTCATGCTTACGCGTCGACAACTGATATATCAGTGTTTGAACCATAGTATGATGGGGATCACAGTTGGTCAAGCGCCCGGAGGACGGACATCCGGGCCAACCCCGGGAGCCGGACTCCCGGACGTGAGGAGTGGAAGCATGAGCAGCCCAGACACGATCGTCGACGAGGAGCTCTCGCTGGCCGAGCGGGCATACCGGATCCTGCGCGATCGCCTGATCATGCTGGACATCGCGCCCGGCGAGCCCATCAACGAGGCGCGACTGGCGAACGATCTCGGGTTCGGCCGAACGCCGCTGCGCGAGGCGCTGAAGCGGCTCGAGACGGACCATCTCGTCGTCTCCTACCCCCGCCGGGGAACGTTCGCCACCATCGTCGACATCACCGAACTGGCGGCGATCTCCGAGATCCGCCACGCACTGGAGCCACTGGCCGCCCGCAGGGCCGCCCTGAACCCCCATGCCGGAATCCGCGTGGAACTGGAGCAGGTGGCCCAGGCCATCGAGCGTCTCGACACCACCCAGGGGCGGCGCGAACTCATGCAGTACGACCTCGAGGTGCACCGCCTGATCTACCGCGCGGCCGGCAACCACCACCTGGAAGAGTCCCTGGTGCGTCTGGACAACCTGGCGACCCGCATCTGGTGCCTGGTGCTGGACCGGCTGCCGTCCATCTCCGAGCACATCACCGAGCACGTGGGCCTGCTGCGCGCGATCTTGGCCGGCGACGCCGATCTGGCCGGCGACCTGGCCTCCGAGCATATCGGCCATTTCGAACAAACGGTGCGTTCCGTCCTGTAGATCGGCACGGACCCCTTGACTGTGATGGGTGTCACGGTATTGTTGAATGCAACCGGGTTGCGCTAACTGCAACTCAAGGCGCCCCGCCCCCGGCCAACGAGCTCCCCACACTCATTCCGACTGTAGAGGTCGGACATTCGAAGGGTCAGTCCGATGTCAATCCACGAGCAACAGGCAGAAAGCAAGAACCCTGCCGGCGCGCAATCAGTCCCTGCCCCAAACCCCGAACCCAGCTCCCATGGGGTTGGCCACACCGAAGACGCGCCGCCCGCCTCCCGCTGGCCGCGTCGAGGCGGAGAACTCCCCCGCTTCCGCGGGCAGACCATCCCGCCCCTGGACCGGACCATCATCAAGGTCCTGCCGCCGGTGTTGATCATCGCGGTTATCATCGCCGTCACCGTCAACCCCGTCGGCGCCGCCGAGGTGATCGGCCGGATGCGCACGTTTGTCACGTCCGGTTTCACGTGGCTTTTCATCCTGTACTCGGCCATCGCCGTCGGGGTGTGCTGTTGGCTGGCAGCCAGCAAGATCGGACGCATTCGCATCGGTGGCCCCAAAGCCAAGGCGGAGCACAGCAAGTTCGCCTGGTACTCCATGCTCTTCGCCTGCGGACAGGGCATCGGGCTGATCTTCTGGTCGGTTGCCCAGCCCATCATGCTCCGCGACGAGGTCCCACTCATCCCGGCGGGCGCCAACCCCGGCGAGGGCGGCATGGTGTGGACCTATTTCCACTGGGGCCTCACGGCCTGGGCCATGTACTGTGTGGTCGCCATCTGCCTGGCCTATTCGCACCACAACCTCGGCAAGACGCTCACGTTCCGCGAGGCGACCGTGGACATCCTCCCGAAGCGCGCGCAGCGTCCGGCCGGCGTCGTCGTTGAACTGCTGGCCATCATCGCCACGGTGCTCGGCCTCGCGACGTCCTTCGGTTTCGCCGCGCTGCAGTTCACGTCCGGCATCTCGACCTTCACCGGGGTGACCGCCGGTCCGGGCGTCTGGATCGCCGTGATCATCGGCCTCGCCGGGCTCGCCGCGATTTCGGCGTTCGTGGGTGTCAACAAGGGCATGAAGCGCATCAGCGAGGCGAACTCGATCCTCAGCATCGTCCTGGTTGCCGGCGTCTTCGTCTTCGGCCCGACCATCTACATCCTCTCCAACATCTCCCAGACCTTCGGCGCCTTCATCTACAACTTCATCCCGATGAGCCTGTGGACGGACGCCGCCGTCGCCACGGGCCCCCTGGACTCCTGGCAGGACAGCTGGAACGGCTGGTGGACGGTCTTCATCTGGTGCTGGGTCATCGCGTTCTCGCCCTTCGTCGCCGGGTTCATCGCACGCATCTCCCGCGGGCGCACGATTCGCGAGTTCGTCCTCGGCGTGACCATCATTCCGTCCCTGATCGTGATGATCTGGGTGGGTGTGATCGGCTCGGCCGCGCTCTACTACGACGACGCGACGAACCGATCGATTTCCGACGACGTTGCCGCGAACACGTCCAGCGGGCTGTTCTCCACTCTGGCGATGGTGCCGGTGATCGGCGGCGTGCTGCTGGTGGCCGCGACCATCCTCGTGGCGACCTACTACATCACCAGCCTGGACTCGGGCACGTACGCGCTGGCCGAGTTCGTCTCCGCGCCGAAGAAGGCCGGACCATGGTTCCGCGTGGTGCTGGTGCTCAGCATCGCCGCCGTCGCACTGGTGTTGCTCTCCATCGGTGGGACCGCCGTCGTCGACACGGTGCAGACCGGCACGATCATCGGCGCCTTCCCCTTCTCGTTCGTCATCCTGTTGATGATCGCGAACCTCATCCGCCGCCTGCGCAACCGCGACAAGGCGACCAAGAAACTGGAGCGTGAAGTCAACGACCCGAACCACGACGACGACCTCGTCGAGGCCGACGTCGCGCCAAGCCCGTCTCCCCAGCGGGACTAGGCACCACAACCGTGGTGGCCCCCTTGCGGGGCCACCACCGAAAAGGAGAAAACGTGGAAGCTCGCAATGAAGCGTCGCGCGGAGTCCATCTTTCCGAGCTCGATGCGCACACGTTTACGGACTGGCTGCGGACGGGTTCTGGCACGGTCCTGGTGCCAGTCGGGGCGCTCGAGCAGCACGGACCCCACCTGCCCATGGGGACGGACGCCATCCTTTCGCAGCGCATCGCGGAGGCCGCGGCGCGGGCAACGGGCTCCCTGGTGGCCCAGCCCGTCGCCTACGGCTACAAGTCCCAGCAGAAGTCCGGCGGCGGGAACCATCTGCCCGGCACCGTGAGTCTCGACGCGGCCACGCTTATCGGACTCACGCGCAACCTGGTCATGTCCCTGCTGCGGCAGGGGGTTCGGAACGTCGTGTTCGTCAACGGGCACTACGAGAACTACCAGTTCCTCTACGAGGGCATCGATCTGGCACTCGGAGAACTCGGAATCCGCGACGGCGACGATCAGTGCGTGCTGCTGCTGTCCTATTGGGACTACGTCTCCGACGAGACGCTAGGGTCCGTCTACCCGGACGGATTCCCCGGATGGGACATCGAACACGGCGGAGTTCTGGAGACCTCGCTCATGCTGCATCTGGAACCCGGGCTGGTGGACCTGGACCGCGCAGTGGACCATCCGGCCGCCGACCTGCCGCGGTTCGACCGCCTTCCTGTCGTGCGGGGACGCACTCCGGCCACGGGGTGCCTCTCCGCCCCTGCCGGCTCCGACGCGCAAAAGGGCGAGCTGCTGTTCCGGCAGGTCACTGAAGACCTCGCGCGGGACATCGCCGAGGAACTGGGCACGGCGCGCGCCGTGGGGGCCTCGACGGGCGACGCGCGGGAGTAGCCGCGGGCGGGGCACTGTCTCGGTCGAGCGGACACGGAGCCCCGGCAAGAACACGCGGAAGGGACGGAATCGGTCGACGCCGGTTCCGTCCCTTCCGCGTTTCCCGCCGTGTCCACGACGAGGTGGGGACGCTTCGAAATCAGCGATATTGAGGGCTTGACGTGACCGGCGCCACATGATGTGATGAATGCAACGCGGTTGCATTGACCGCAACGTCAAACATTGGTGGAGCAAATGTCAGAGCAACCGAGATTTCCCGAGCGGTCAACGATGCCCGCCGGGTTGGGCGCGGCCACCGCCGCTCTCCCGTCGCAGCCAGCGCCGTCCGCAGCTGGCGATGTATCTTCGGCCACCCGTCGCAAGGTGGTCGCGGCAAGCTTCATCGGCAACTTCGTCGAGTGGTTCGACTACGCCGTGTACGGCTACCTCGCAGTGACTATCACCGCGGTATTCTTCCCGGATTCGGACCCCCAGACCGGTCTCATGTTGACCTTTGGACTGTTCGCGATCTCCTTCCTGGTCCGCCCCCTCGGCGGCTTCGTCTGGGGCCACATCGGCGACCGAATCGGCCGTCGCACAGCGCTTTCCTGGTCGATCCTTCTGATGTCGCTGGCCACATTCTGCATCGCGCTGATTCCCTCTTACGCGGCAATCGGGATTTGGGCCCCGCTGATGCTGTTGGCCATGCGCGTGGTTCAGGGATTCTCCGCATCGGGCGAGTACGCCGGAGCTTCGGCGTTCCTCGTCGAATACGCTCCCGCTCACCGCAGGGGCCTCTTCGCCGCCGTCGTGCCGGCCTCCACGGCGGCAGGCCTGCTCTTCGGCTCGCTCATAGCAGCCGTCCTGACGGCAAATCTCGACAGCCAACAAATGTCCGATTGGGGCTGGCGCCTCCCCTTCCTGCTCGCTGCCCCCATGGGTCTCATTGGCCGCTATATTCGGACGAAGCTCGAGGACACCCCCGCTTTCCGCGAACTCGCGCAGGACGATGAAGCGATCAAAGCCCCCATTGGCGACCTGTTCCGGAAGCACTGGCGCGACCTGTTGCTGGCTTGCGGCGCAGTACTGCTCAACGCCGTCGGCTTCTATGTCATCCTCAGCTACATGCCGACGTACCTGTCCCAGGAGATAGGGCTGGACGCAACGCTCTCCTTCGTGGCCACCACGGTTGCTCTCGGCACCTACATCGGCTTCATCTTCCTCACCGGGATGCTCTCCGACCGCTTCGGCCGCCGCAAAATCCTGATGAGCGCCTCTGTCCTGTTCCTTCTGCTGACCATTCCGGCGTTCCAGCTTCTGGGAAGCGGAAGCTTTGTGGTGATCCTCATGGTGCAGGTCCTCCTGGGCGCGATGCTCACCCTGAACGACGGAACGCTACCCAGTTTCCTGGCGGAGATGTTCCCGACCAAGGTCCGTTACACCGGCTTCGCCGTCAGCTTCAACCTGTCCAATGCGATCTTCGGCGGCACCGCGCCGCTGGTAGCCACGTGGCTCATTGCGACCAGCGGCAGCAATCTGGCACCGGGTTGGTACCTCATGGGTGCCGCGGCGATTTCACTCGTAGCCGTCGCGCTTTCCGCCGAAACCTGCCGAAAACCCCTCCGCGACGCATGACCGCCGCCGTCCATCCCCTCGATTTTCACTTCACTGGCCCACCGCGGCCACACCCACCAAAGGAGCGCACCATGACGCTGACCACCCCGAACTCCATCGCCGAGCTGGAGCGGCTGAAGGTCCTGCACAACGGCACCAAGCAGCCGTTGACCTTCTCCGATGCCGAGTTCGAGCGCCGCCTGTCCGGCCTGCGCCGGATCATGGCCGCCAAGGAACTCGACGCCGTCATCCTGACCAGCTACCACGGCATCAAGTACTACTCGGACTTCCTCTTCACCACGTTCGGCCGCAACTACGCACTGGTCGTCACCGCCGACGCCTCCGTGACCGTGACCGCGAACATCGACGCCGGCATGCCGTGGCGCACCAGCTACGGCGAGAACATCGTCTACACCGACTGGCAGCGGGACAACTACTATTTCGCCCTCCAGGAGGCGTTGCGCCAGCGCGGCGTCACGGCGCGCCGCCTCGGCGTCGAGGACGATGCCCTCCCGGGCCTTGTCCGCGAGCGCATCCAGGCCGCATTCGACGGCGCCACGCTCCTCGACGTGTCCCAGGACGCCATGCGCCAGCGCATGATCAAGTCCGCCGAAGAGATCGAGGTCATCAAGCACGGCGCCCGCATCGGCGACCTGGGCGGCGAGGCCATCAAGGCCGCGATCCGCGAGGGCATCTCCGAGTACGAGGTCGCACTCATCGGCACCGAGGCCATGGTCCACGAGATCGCCAAGACCTTCCCGGACCGCGAAGTCCGCGACACGTGGGTCTGGTTCCAGTCCGGCATCAACACCGATGGCGCGCACAACTGGGCCACCACCCGGAAGCTCCAGCGCGGCGACATCCTGTCGTTGAACTGTTTCCCGATGACATCCGGGTACTACACGGCCCTGGAGCGCACGCTGTTCCTCGGCGAACCGGACGAGCGCAGCCTGGAGCTCTGGAACGTGAACGTCGAGGTCCACCGCCGCGGCTTGGAGCTCATCAAGCCCGGCGCGGTCTGCAAGGACATCGCGGCCGAACTCAACGAGATCTACGTGGACCGCGGACTGCTCGCCAACCGCACGTTCGGCTACGGACACTCGTTCGGCGTCCTGAGCCACTACTACGGCCGCGAGGCCGGGCTGGAGCTCCGCGAGGACATCGACACCGTCCTGGAGCCCGGCATGGTCGTCTCCATGGAACCGATGATCACCGTCATGGATGGGGAGCCCGGCGCCGGCGGCTACCGCGAGCACGATATCCTCGTGGTCAACGAGGACGGCGCGGAGAACATCACCAAGTTCGGCTTCGGACCGGAGAACAACATCATCCCCTGCTAGCCGCGGATTTTCGGCGGTAACAGCGTGGTGCGGCAGGCGATCGGCCTGCCGCACCACGGCCGCCACAAGAAGGAGCGAGATCGTGCCAACGCAGGCCACCGAGACGAACGCAGAGTCCAGGAATCCATCGGTCATCGTCAATGTGGTCCAGGTTCTGCGTTGCTTCACCACGGACGAACCAATGCTCGGCGTGACCGAGATCGCCGCACAGGTAGGGCTCCACAAATCGAGCATTTCGCGGATACTCGCGACCCTCGAGCAGGAGCGCATCGTCGAACGCGACGAACAATCTCGCAAATATCGCCTGGGCATGGGTCTGATCGCCATCGCAGGCCCGCTGTTGGCCAACCTCGACGTGCGCCGGGTCGCCTTCCCGGCACTTCAGAAGTTGGCGGAAACCACCGGTGAAACGGCCGCCCTCAACATCTGGGACGGCAACGAATCGGTGACGGTCGAACAGATTCCCAGCACCAAACAGGTTAAGCACACCTCGCCCATGGGCAGCCGATACGCAACGGCCCTCAGCGCCTCCGTACAGGTGTTCTTGGCGGACGAGGAACCGGAAAACGTGCGGTCCCTGTTGACCGACGGCACGGTCAAGATCGACGACTCGACGGCGCATTCGACCGCGGCGTACCTCGACCGGGTGGCCACCGTCCGGGACCGCGGCCATGCGTTCAACTACGGTGAAACCTCGTCCGAGGAAGTCGGAGTCGCGGCTCCCATTCGGGACCACCGCGGGCAGGTCGTCGCGGCCATTCTGGTGGCCGCCCCCTACTTCCGTGTAGCCCGCGGACAACTTCCTGAGTTGGCGCGAGCCTGCGTGGAGGCGGCCGCTGCCGTCAGTGGCCGCATGGGTTGGCAAACTCCAGACCCTGCGGCCGATGCGCTCGCAAAGTCCAGCGCATAGAACGATCCTGAATC
>NZ_JBIMER010000032.1:0-5405 GCF_051262515.1 Arthrobacter arnarulunnguaqae
TTTTTTGCCGGGATTGTTTTGCTTGGTGCAATCGTTGGCCCGATTTTCCTTGGGTCTTCTTGGTTGTGTCTGTATTTTTTTACGGAGAGTTTGATCCTGGCTCAGGATGAACGCTGGCGGCGTGCTTAACACATGCAAGTCGAACGATGATCCCCAGCTTGCTGGGGGGATTAGTGGCGAACGGGTGAGTAACACGTGAGTAACCTGCCCCCGACTCTGGGATAAGCCCGGGAAACTGGGTCTAATACCGGATATTCTCCTTCCGCCGCATGGTGGGGGGTGGAAAGTGTTAGCGGTTGGGGATGGACTCGCGGCCTATCAGCTTGTTGGCGGGGTAATGGCCCACCAAGGCGACGACGGGTAGCCGGCCTGAGAGGGTGACCGGCCACACTGGGACTGAGACACGGCCCAGACTCCTACGGGAGGCAGCAGTGGGGAATATTGCACAATGGGCGAAAGCCTGATGCAGCGACGCCGCGTGAGGGATGACGGCCTTCGGGTTGTAAACCTCTTTCAGTAGGGAAGAAGCGAAAGTGACGGTACCTGCAGAAGAAGCGCCGGCTAACTACGTGCCAGCAGCCGCGGTAATACGTAGGGCGCAAGCGTTATCCGGAATTATTGGGCGTAAAGAGCTCGTAGGCGGTTTGTCGCGTCTGCCGTGAAAGTCCGGGGCTCAACCCCGGATCTGCGGTGGGTACGGGCAGACTAGAGTGATGTAGGGGAGACTGGAATTCCTGGTGTAGCGGTGAAATGCGCAGATATCAGGAGGAACACCGATGGCGAAGGCAGGTCTCTGGGCATTAACTGACGCTGAGGAGCGAAAGCATGGGGAGCGAACAGGATTAGATACCCTGGTAGTCCATGCCGTAAACGTTGGGCACTAGGTGTGGGGGACATTCCACGTTTTCCGCGCCGTAGCTAACGCATTAAGTGCCCCGCCTGGGGAGTACGGCCGCAAGGCTAAAACTCAAAGGAATTGACGGGGGCCCGCACAAGCGGCGGAGCATGCGGATTAATTCGATGCAACGCGAAGAACCTTACCAAGGCTTGACATGGGCCGGACCGCCGTGGAAACACGGCTTCCCCTTTGGGGCCGGTTCACAGGTGGTGCATGGTTGTCGTCAGCTCGTGTCGTGAGATGTTGGGTTAAGTCCCGCAACGAGCGCAACCCTCGTTCCATGTTGCCAGCGGGTTATGCCGGGGACTCATGGGAGACTGCCGGGGTCAACTCGGAGGAAGGTGGGGACGACGTCAAATCATCATGCCCCTTATGTCTTGGGCTTCACGCATGCTACAATGGCCGGTACAAAGGGTTGCGATACTGTGAGGTGGAGCTAATCCCAAAAAGCCGGTCTCAGTTCGGATTGGGGTCTGCAACTCGACCCCATGAAGTCGGAGTCGCTAGTAATCGCAGATCAGCAACGCTGCGGTGAATACGTTCCCGGGCCTTGTACACACCGCCCGTCAAGTCACGAAAGTTGGTAACACCCGAAGCCGGTGGCCCAACCCCTTGTGGGAGGGAGCCGTCGAAGGTGGGACCGGCGATTGGGACTAAGTCGTAACAAGGTAGCCGTACCGGAAGGTGCGGCTGGATCACCTCCTTTCTAAGGAGCAGCTAGCAAACGCCGTCCGCACTTGAGTGTGGGGGGTTTTGTTCAGTGTTTGCCCGTTGCGGCCGCGTTTGTCGGCCGGCGGGTGCTCATGGGTGGAATGTCAACGGATTGTGGCCTGTTCCGGCGTGTGCCTGGACCGTGCGAGTACGCCTCCCCTTTTGGGGGGGGTTGGAAAGCGGTGGTCCGGGTCGGTGTCGGGGCGGGTCCATGGCGCACTGTTGGGCCCTGAGGCAACAGGCCCGCGCCCTTCGGCGCATGTTCCGCACGGTTGTGCGGGGTGTGTGTTGGGAGGTTCGGTTGTGTGTCTTGGTTGTCCCCGCGCATGGCCTAGGCCCGCCGGTTCCGGCATCCCCTTTTTGCGGGGGTGTTGGTGGTGGGGTGTGGGTGTGTTGGGGTTGTTGTTTGGGAACTGCATAGTGGACGCGAGCATCTTGTACCGGGGAACGCCCTTTGTGGTGTTTTCCCGTGCAAATAGCAATTTCTTTGATTTGAGAACCCCGGTGGCTTGGCCCTTTGCGGGTCCGGTTGTCCGTGTGGTTCTCTCGATTTGTAGATAGCTCTTTGCTTGGCCTGTTTGTGGTCAAGTTTTCAAGGGCGCACGGTGGATGCCTTGGCATTAGGAGCCGAAGAAGGACGTGGGAATCTGCGATAAGCCTGGTCGAGTCGATAACCGGACGTTGACGCCAGGATTTCCGAATGGGGAAACCCCGCACAGCGCGCGAGTGTCTGTGTGACCCGCAGCTGAACACATAGGCTGCGTGGAGGGAACGCGGGGAAGTGAAACATCTCAGTACCCGCAGGAAGAGAAAACAACAGTGATTCCGTGAGTAGTGGCGAGCGAAAGCGGATGGGGCTAAACCGAGTCATGTGTGATAGCCGGCGGGCGTTGCATGGCCGGGGTCGTGGGACCATCCATATCAGTTCTGCCGGACTGGTGGGGCGAGGTGCGGAAGTATAGGCGAACCGGTTTGAATGCCGGACCATAGGGGGTGCGAGTCCCGTAGCCGTAATGCTTTCCGCCGCCCTGTGAAGGTATCCCAAGTAGTACGGGGCCCGAGAAATCCCGTGCGAATCCGCCAGGACCACCTGGTAAGCCTGAATACTACCTAATGACCGATAGCGGACAAGTACCGTGAGGGAAAGGTGAAAAGTACCCCGGGAGGGGAGTGAAACAGTACCTGAAACCGTGTGCCTACAATCCGTCGGAGCCTCCATTGTTGGGGTGACGGCGTGCCTTTTGAAGAATGAGCCTGCGAGTTAGTGTTACGTCGCGAGGTTAACCCGTGTGGGGAAGCCGTAGCGAAAGCGAGTCTGAATAGGGCGATGCAGTGGCGTGATCTAGACCCGAAGCGAAGTGATCTACCCATGGCCAGGTTGAAGCGCGTGTAAGAGCGCGTGGAGGACCGAACCCACTTCAGTTGAAAATGGAGGGGATGAGCTGTGGGTAGGGGTGAAAGGCCAATCAAACTTCGTGATAGCTGGTTCTCCCCGAAATGCATTTAGGTGCAGCGTTGCGTGTTTCTTGCCGGAGGTAGAGCTACTGGATGGCCGATGGGCCCCAAAAGGTTACTGACGTCAGCCAAACTCCGAATGCCGGCAAGTGAGAGCGCAGCAGTGAGACTGTGGGGGATAAGCTTCATAGTCGAGAGGGAAACAGCCCAGAACGCCAACTAAGGCCCCCAAGCGTGTGCTAAGTGGGAAAGGATGTGGAGTTGCGAAGACAACCAGGAGGTTGGCTTAGAAGCAGCCACCCTTGAAAGAGTGCGTAATAGCTCACTGGTCAAGTGATTCCGCGCCGACAATGTAGCGGGGCTCAAGCACACCGCCGAAGTTGCGTCATCCGGATATTGAGGCAGGCCTTCGTGGTCCAGCCGTCCGGGTGGGTAGGGGAGCGTCGTGCCGGCAGTGAAGCAGCGGTGTGAACCAGTTGTGGAGCCGGCACGAGTGAGAATGCAGGCATGAGTAGCGAAAGACGGGTGAGAAACCCGTCCGCCGAATGATCAAGGGTTCCAGGGTCAAGCTAATCTGCCCTGGGTAAGTCGGGACCTAAGGCGAGGCCGACAGGCGTAGTCGATGGACAACGGGTTGATATTCCCGTACCGGCGAAGAACCGCCCATACCGAGCTGGCGATGCTAACCGCCCCAAACACCCACCGGGTTCCCTTCGGGGAGCCCACCGGGTGCGCGGCGCGGGACCCGAGCCAGGGAGGTAAGCGTATTAACAGGTGTGACGCAGGAAGGTAGCCGGGCCAGGCAATGGAATCGACCTGGTCCAAGGGTGTAGGGCGAACGGTAGGCAAATCCGCCGTTCACGATGCCTGAGACCCGATAGGCGCCCCGTTTTCGGGGTGATCCGGTGATCCTCTGCTGCCAAGAAAAGCATCGACGCGAGGTTCCAGCCGCCCGTACCCCAAACCGACACAGGTGATCAGGTAGAGAATACCAAGGCGATCGAGAGAATCATGGTTAAGGAACTCGGCAAAATGCCCCCGTAACTTCGGGAGAAGGGGGGCCCCAACCTTGAACACACCTTGCGTGTGGGAGGGGATCGGGGCCGCAGAGACCAGGGGGAAGCGACTGTTTACTAAAAACACAGGTCCGTGCGAAGTCGCAAGACGATGTATACGGACTGACTCCTGCCCGGTGCTGGAAGGTTAAGAGGACCGGTTAGCCGCAAGGCGAAGCTGAGAATTCAAGCCCCAGTAAACGGCGGTGGTAACTATAACCATCCTAAGGTAGCGAAATTCCTTGTCGGGTAAGTTCCGACCTGCACGAATGGAGTAACGACTTCCCCGCTGTCTCAACCATGAACTCGGCGAAATTGCACTACGAGTAAAGATGCTCGTTACGCGCAGCAGGACGGAAAGACCCCGAGACCTTTACTATAGTTTGGTATTGGTGTTCGGTGCGGCTTGTGTAGGATAGGTGGGAGACGTTGAAGCCCGGACGCCAGTTCGGGTGGAGTCATCGTTGAAATACCACTCTGGCCGTACCGGATTCCTAACTTCGGCCCATGATCTGGGTCAGGGACAGTGCCTGATGGGTAGTTTAACTGGGGCGGTTGCCTCCTAAAGAGTAACGGAGGCGCCCAAAGGTTCCCTCAGCCTGGTTGGCAATCAGGTGTCGAGTGTAAGTGCACAAGGGAGCTTGACTGTGAGAGCGACAGCTCGAGCAGGGACGAAAGTCGGGACTAGTGATCCGGCGGCACGTTGTGGAACGGCCGTCGCTCAACGGATAAAAGGTACCTCGGGGATAACAGGCTGATCTTGCCCAAGAGTCCATATCGACGGCATGGTTTGGCACCTCGATGTCGGCTCGTCGCATCCTGGGGCTGGAGTAGGTCCCAAGGGTTGGGCTGTTCGCCCATTAAAGCGGTACGCGAGCTGGGTTTAGAACGTCGTGAGACAGTTCGGTCCCTATCCGCTGCGCGCGCAGGAAATTTGAGAAGGTCTGTCCTTAGTACGAGAGGACCGGGACGGACGAACCTCTGGTGTGTCAGTTGTACTGCCAAGTGCACCGCTGATTGGCTACGTTCGGATGGGATAACCGCTGAAAGCATCTAAGCGGGAAGCCCGCTTCAAGATGAGATTTCCATACCATTTATGGTGAGAGGCCCCCAGCAGACCACTGGGTTGATAGGCGGGACGTGGAAGCGAGGACCAAAGACTCGTGAAGCCGACCCGTACTAATAGGCCGACAACTTACACCACAAACACCACACCAACAGCGTGTGGCAAGAAACGCTGCGTCCACTATGCGGTCCCGAAACAACAACCGTTTCGGAAACCACAA
>NZ_JBIMER010000033.1:0-4593 GCF_051262515.1 Arthrobacter arnarulunnguaqae
CCCCGCGCGGACCGGACGGGCATGCAAAAGGCCCCGTCCACCGAGTGGTGGGACGGGGCCTTCGCGAAGCAGTCGAAGACTACTTGACGGTCACCGTGGCGCCGGCGGCCTCGAGGGCCTCCTTGGCCTTCTCTGCGGCTTCCTTCGTGGCGCCTTCGAGGACGGCCTTCGGAGCGCTGTCGACAACGTCCTTGGCTTCCTTCAGACCCAGCGAGGTCAGCGCGCGGACCTCCTTGATGACGGCGATCTTCTTGTCGCCGGCGGCCTCGAGGATGACGTCGAATTCCGTCTTCTCCTCCTCGACCTCGGCTGCGCCACCGGCGGGGCCTGCAACGGCAACGGCGGCGGCGGTGACCTCGAAGGTCTCCTCGAAGGTCTTAACGAACTCGGAGAGCTCGATGATGGTCATTTCCTTGAAAGCCTCAAGGAGCTCGTCAGTCGTGAGCTTCGCCATGGGGTGGCGTCCTTTCCGTGGGGCGGCGCAACGGGGCGCCGCGAAATTTAGGTGGGGTGAAAAAGCCCTTAGGCTTCTTCGGTGGCAGCTTCGGCAGCGGGTGCTTCCTCGGCCTCAGCGACGGGAGCTTCGGCCGAGGCCGGGGCTGCGCCACCTTCTTCTTCGAGCTTGATACGCAGCGCATCGATGGTGCGGATGGCGGCGGCGGCGGGGGCCTGGAGAATGCCGGCCACGCGGGCCAGCTGGTGCTCGCGGGACTCCAGCGCGGCCAGGGCGGCCACTCCGGACGCGTCCATGGCCTTGCCCTCGAAGAAGCCGGTCTTGATGACCAGCTGGTTGTTCGCCTTCGCGAAATCCGTGAGGCTCTTGGCAGCGGCCACAGCATCGCCCTTGATAAAGGCGATGGCGGTCGGGCCGGCAAGCTGGCCATCGAACGCGTCGATGCCCGCTTCCTTGGCTGCGATGCCCGTCAGAGTGTTCTTCACAACCGCGTACTTGGTGTCCTCACCAAGCGAGCGGCGCAACTCCTTGAGCTGTGCAACGGAAAGCCCACGGTATTCGGTCAGGACAGCGGCGGTCGACTCCTTGAAGTCGGCGGCGATCTCCTCAACTGCGGAAACCTTGATCGGCGTTGCCATAACCCTCCTTCCGGGGATTGATTCTGAGCCGGTATCCCGGTCCCGAGGCCTGGTGGCCTACACACAAAAAACGCCCCGTGCAGATGCACGGGGCTTTACCGCTGGCTTCCGGTCTGGCCGGCTGCCTGGGTCAAGTTCGTTCACCTGCGTGGGCCGCCCCTGCGGGGACTTTCGGATGATTTCCTGCGGTAAGGCGAGGAAGTACATCGACCGACGGTCTTTGGTAGACCCAGCTTAGCGTGCGGGGGGACCGAGTCCAAATCGAACCCTACATGGTCTAAATCGGACCTTAAATGCGAAACCGAGCCGCTCCGCGCCACTTGGGGGACGGCGGGGAGCGACCCGGCTTCAATTCGTTACGGTGCGACTTGGGGGAACGCACCGTAACTGTTCATCGCGCCGGATCTGCTTGGGGAACATGTCCGACGCGGACGACGCGTTGCCACGTCACTCGACAGAATCATCTGCCGATAACTCAAGATTAGCAGTCCTTCGGCTTTTTGGGGCAAGCACATCCGGTAGATTCTTTTGGGTTTTTTTCTGCCAGGCCCCCTCGCACTGAACACCCCGGAATCCCATGTCCGTGTTAATGGCGAGCATGTGCCCGTTTTCGTCCGCGTTCCAGGTGTAGATGCGGCGCATGGTCGGCCAGGCCCGGCGAACCCTGTCGAGGTTTGCGGTCTTGACCAGCATGCCGAGTCGGTTGCCCCAGTGCGCCGCGACCACGAGCGTGTCCTCCTGGAAGACGGCTTCCGGAACCTCACGGACCACCACCAACTCCGTGAAGGCCACCGGGGCGCCGGTGGGGCGGTGGATGGCACAGGTTTGGACCAAGAACGAGCCCCGCAGGGATTGCCGCTCCTCCGAGACGCGCAGCCGCGATTCATCCCAGACGGACTCGTCCCACTCCAGTCCCCCGGCAGGGGTGTCCGTGTCCATTTTCTCGATCATGCGACAGTAGCCTTCGACCGCCCAATCTGGCACCGCACCCACCCAGCCCACAACGCCGTACGCCTCTCCCGCGGCGAGTCGCGCGGCCTCACCCAGCGCGGCGACCGTCCCCGCGCAGGACTCGACGTCCAGGCGGCTGACACGTTCCACCTGCCACAGGTCCATGCCCATGGAGCGCGCGAAACCCGACGCGCGGTCGTCCGCGGGGACGGCTCCATCACCCTCCGACGGCATCGTGACTCCATTCCCGCCCAGCACTCCCGCTTCGCGCCCGGGAACTGGCGGATGTGCGTACTTGACCCAGGCGTTGATCTTGGTTCGTCCGCGTCGGGCCACCTCGGAATCCACCTCGGCGAACAGCGCGGATAGCACGCCACGCCGACGGTACGCGGGCTCGACGGAAACGTTGACGACGGCCATGTCGGTATTCTCGGCCAGCGGCAGCGAGAGGGACGCCGTCCCTACGACGGGGCCTCCGGCGATTGCGCGGGCCACTCAGCGCAACTCCATGCCATAGTCGCCGGGCTGCGCAACCGGCAGCCGCCGGCGTGCGCCCTCACAGAAGTCCCGGTGCCCAAGGACCTCTGCCAGCGCCTCGTCCTACAGGGTGGCCGCCGCGGCATAGTCCACACCGCCGGGCGCATTGAGCGCCGCGGGGAGGGCCAACCACTGCGTCGACAGTCCCTCCATCCTCATGCCCGGACGAAGATGGCCGTGGCGTTTCCGGAATCCGTACCGGTCTGGCTGATTGTCTGAATCATGAACCAGTAGAAATGTCCCCTAGTCACGCCGGTGTCCAGCCAGCTTTGTGTCCCACCGGTCTTCGCCCTCACGGCGCGCAGGTACGTTGCCGTCGATTGGATGTTGGGCAACACGGATCCCGTGGATTCCCACCGCCAGATGGCAATCAACCGCGCGGGCTCACCGGACGCGCTGGCCGTCCACGTGAGCCGGATCCCCGTCCCGTCCCACACCGCGCTGCGGATCAGTGGCTTGTACGGCCGCCGAACCGAAAGCTGCGTCAAGGGAACCGGCAGGGCGGGGCGGGCGTATCGGGCGCTGCGCAGGATGCCGATGGCGTTCAGTTTGTTGGCGCGCACCGCCGTCGTGTTGTAGAAAGCCTGGCCCGTGACTGCCGCCACGGCGCGGCCCTTGGTGACGTGGTCGCGCAACTCGTTCGGGTCCATCCACGCGGGCGTGGCCGGATCCCCCACCCGGTACGCCGCCTCGCCGGTGAACAGGCGCACGCGCGTCCCCGCGACCTGGGCCGCCCACCAGTTCACCAACACGTTGTAGTCCGCGACGGCGAAGCCCTGGTGCCAGTAAAGCTGCGGCACGACGTAGTCGATCCACCCCTCCTTCACCCACCGGCGCGTGTCGGCGTAGAGCGCCGAGAAGCTTTCCAGCCCCGAAGTCGCCGAACCGAGCGTGCTCGAGGAACGGTTGCGCCAGATCCCGAACGGGCTCACGCCGAATGCCACCCGGGGTTTCGCCGCCCGGATGGCCGCCTTGGTGTCGCGGATGAAAACGTTGATGTTGTTGCGGCGCCAGTTCGCCACGGACGTGAACGTACCGCGATGGGCCGCGTAGGCCGCCGAGTCCGGAATCGTGACGCCGGCGATGGGATAAGGGTAGAAGTAGTCGTCGAAGTGGATGCCGTCGACGTCATACCGCCTGACGAGGTCCACGACTACCGAACGGATGTAATTCCGGACCGCGGGGATGCCGGGGTTATAGTACCGCCGGGCACCGTAGGCGAAACTCCACGTCGGGTTGGTGCGGGCGGGGTGCGTGGGGATGACGGAACTCAACGGCGCCTCCATGGAAACCCGGAACGGATTGATCCACGCGTGCAGGGCCAACCCGCGGGCGTGCGCCTGCGCGACCGCGTAGGCGAGGGGATCGTAACCGGGGCTGCGCCCCTGAACCCCCGTCAGGTACTTAGACCAGGGCTCCCCCAGGGTCGAAACCCACATGCGGTCGGCCGCGGGGCGTACCTGCAGGATCACCGTGGTGAGGTTGCGCGCCACCGCCAGATTCAGGATGGAACGCAATTCGGTCTGCTGCGCGGCCACCGTCAGACCGGTCCGCGACGGCCAATCGATGTTCACGACGCTGGCGGTCCACAAACCACGGAACTCGTTGCGCGGAAACGTCGCCGACACCCCGGTGTTCCGCGAGGAAATGGTGTAGACGCGGTTCCTGACGACGGCGGCCGCGGCCGGTCCGGCCCGCGACACGGAAACGACGCCGGTGCCGGCTCCGGCGACGAGGGTGGCCACGGCCGCGGAGAGCACCGCGCGCCGGGAAGGGCCCCTCCGTTCCGCGGCGACAACGGTTTCCACAGGATGGTTTTCCATGAGGGGCTCCCCCATTCCACGCCCGGGAATCACGAACCCCGGGGAGATCGTGCGCCCACACTACTCCCGCCCCCGTAAAGCCGGTAGGTTCCCGCGATCACGGTTGCGCACCGATACGACACCGTTAACGGCAGTGGGTCCGCCCGGCTTGCGCCGGGCGGACCCACTGACTGACACGAGGCGGACTAGC
>NZ_JBIMER010000034.1:0-1432 GCF_051262515.1 Arthrobacter arnarulunnguaqae
ATGCGAGGTGTTGTTCGAGGCGTTCGGGGTAGGTGAGCATCAGGTGCTGGAGGGCTTGGTTCCAGCCCATGGTTCCGGCTCCTTCGACGAGGCCTCCGCTGGTCGATTCCCGGGTGGTGGTGCGGGCCTTGGCCCTTTCGCGGGCGCGTTTGTCCTCGATGTTGCAGATCGCCAGCCAGAGCAGTTTGGTGGCGGCCTGGTCGTTGGGGAAGTGCCCGCGGGTCTTGGTGACCTTGCGCAGCTGGTAGTTCAGCGACTCGATCGCGTTGGTCGTGTAGATGACCTTCCGCAGCGCCGGCGGGAAGCCGAGGAACGGCGTGAAGCGCTCCCAGGCGTGCTCCCATGTCTTCACCGCCGCGGGGTACTTGACGCCCCATTTCCCGGCCGCGAACTCATCCAGGGCCTCCCGGGCGGCTTCCTGGGTCGGGGCCGTGTAGATGGTGCGCAGGGACGCGGCGACCTGCTTGCGGTCTCCGTAGGACACGAAGCGGGTGGAGGCTCGGATCAGGTGCACGACGCAGGTCTGCACGGTGGCGTGGGGCCATGTCGCGCCGATCGCCTCGGGGAACCCGGTCAGGCCGTCGCAGCACACGATCAGCACGTCCTTCACGCCCCTGTTGGCCAGCTCCGCGCAGACCCCGGCCCAGAACTTGGCGCCTTCCGTCTCGGCGATCCAGATGCCCAGCACGTGTTTGATGCCCTCCATGTCCACGCCCACGGCGATGTGGGCGGCCTTGTTCTTCACGTGGTGCCCGTCGCGGATCTTCACCACGATCGCGTCCAGGTACATGATCGGGTAGATCGCATCCAGCGGCCGGCTCTGCCAGGTGATCACCTCGTCCAGAACCTCGTCGGTGATCTTGGAGATCGTCTCGCGCGAGAGCTCGGTGCCGATCGTGGAGGCCAGGTGGTGTTCGATGTCGCGCACCGTCATGCCCCCGGCATAGAGGCTCACGATCATGTCGGCCAGCTCGCTGGTGCGCCGCGATCCCTTGGGAACCAGGCGGGGCACGAACGTGCCGGCCCGGTCCCTGGGCATGCCCACCTCGACGTCCCCGGCACTGGTGGACACCGTCTTGGGGTAGGTGCCGTTGCGCGAGTTGGACACCGCGCGTCCGGCGTACTCGTTCTTCTCATACCCCAGATGCCCGGACAGTTCGGCCTTCAGGCCACGCTCCAAGCCGGCCTTGATGATCTGCCGGATGAACCCGTCCTTGCCGTCGAGCTCGATCTCCCCACGGTCGATCTGGCCCATCAACTCGTCAAAGGCCCCCGAAGACTTCAGCGCCTCCATGTCCCCCACCGCAGCCATCCGCTCGGCGGTTTTGGACGCGTCTACTTTCATCACCGGATTCTTGTGGTCAGTCACAGTCACAATCATGCTCCATTCCAAGGGTGACTAGGCTACTTACACACACCATCTGACACCCTC
>NZ_JBIMER010000035.1:0-972 GCF_051262515.1 Arthrobacter arnarulunnguaqae
GCGGCAACGCGTTCGGTCTCCGAGGTGTAGGTGCGGGCGTAGGCCCATTCCTCGAGCATGGTGCGGTTGTAGCGTTCGACCTTGCCGTTGGTTTGGGGCCGGTAGGGACGGGTGCGCTTGTGCTTGATGTCCGGGCCCAGGGCGTCCCGGAAGGCGTGGGAACGGTAGCAGGATCCGTTGTCGGTCAGCACGCGCCGCACCTCGACGCCGCAGCTGTTGAAGTGGGCGTTGGCCCTTTCCCAGAACGCGGCAGCCGTCTCCTTTTTCTCGTCGCCGAGGATCTCGGTGTACGCCAGGCGGGAGTGGTCATCGACCGCGTTGTGCAGGTACGCGTAGCCGGGCCTGCGGTTGGCCGCGGTGCCGGTCTTGTTCCGCCGGCCCGCGGCCTTGCCCAGGGCCTTGTGGCCGCCGCCGTCGGGGATCCGGCCGAGCTTCTTGATGTCGACGTGGACCAGGTCCCCGGGGCGTTCGTGTTCGTAGCGGCGGATGTTCCGGCCCGTGGCGCGGTCCTGCCACCTCAGCTTGGAAAGCCCGTGGCGGGAGAGGACCTTGTGCACCGTCGAGGGATGCATCCCCAGTCGGTACCCGATGCGTGCCGGACCCCAGCGTCGGTTCGCGCGCATGGCGATGATCCTGCGCTCGCGGCGGACCGGGGTCCGGTGTCGGCAGCTCTCGGGCCGGCTGGAACGGTCGTCCATGCCCTCGGCGCCGAGCTCGCGGTAGCGACCTGCCCACCGGGCGGCGGTGGTGACCGAGACCTGGAAGCGCTCTGCGGCCCGCCGCAGGGGCCAACCGTCCTCGACGATGGTTTTGGCCAGGGACAACCGCCCCCTCGGCGCGAGACGTGCGTTAGCGTGGACCATGGAAGACCTCCTGTGGTGAGACGGACTCTGAATAAGCCCACACTCACCCGGAGGTCTTCCTTGTTTCAATCACCCACGCCGAGCGTTACCAACGTTCGTGGTCAATACA
>NZ_JBIMER010000036.1:0-772 GCF_051262515.1 Arthrobacter arnarulunnguaqae
CGACCGCGTGGGCGGGGTCCAAGGCGGCGTGGCCGAGCAGGCGCTGGTACGCGGTGCGGGGCTTGTCGTACGTCCGTCTCTTGCGCCCGGACCGGCCTGTGGCGTAGCCGTTGGCCTTGACCATCGGCAACAGGTGGTTCTTGCGCTGGTCCACCAGAACCCAGAGCTCGTTGAGTAGCGCCATTTCCTCCGGACCCTCGTAGCGGTACCGGAAGGCGTGCCGGCGCACCCAGTCGCCGTTGCGCTGCTCGACGTGGGCATTGTCGTTGTGCTTGTAGGGCCGCGCCCTCGTGAGGTGAATCCCCCGGAGCTCGGCCCACTCGATGAGCTGGACGTTCACGAACTCGCCCCCGTTGTCGAAGTCCAGCCCTCGCAACGGGTAGGGCAGGGCCTCGACCAGCGCAGCGACGCCGGCGACGACATTGCGGTGGCCCCGGTTCCTGACCGTCGTGTTCGCTGTCCATCCCGTGAACACGTCGGTCAGCGTGATCGAGTACAGGAACTCCCCCTGGAGGCTGTGGCCGCAGTGCGCGACGGTGTCGACCTCGAAGAAGCCCGGTTCCTGCTCCATGGGCGTCCCGGACCACCGGACCTCGATCTCCGAGCGCAACATCAACCCCGGCCGGGTCGAGGACAAGCCCGCCGCCGGATACCGCGCGTCGCGCAACGGTTTCAGGTACCGGTCCAGCGTGGCCGCCGACATCGAGACCAGCTCGTCCCACACGGCGTCGTCCAGGAACCCGGCCGCCGGCCCGAGCTCACCGAACCGCTC
>NZ_JBIMER010000037.1:0-704 GCF_051262515.1 Arthrobacter arnarulunnguaqae
GGGTTCGGGGATCCGCGGGTAGAAGCGTGGGGGTTTGTCGGGGTTTTGGGCCGGGGTGTGGTCGGTCATGCCGATCAGTTCCAGGAGCAGGGGCAGGTCGTAGCCGCCGGCCGTTTCCCAGGCGTGGTTGTCCTTCTCGCGTTCGGCGGCCTGGTGTCCGAGCCGTTGCCGGTGTTGTTGGATGGCCTGCCAGGACGCGATCGCCTCCTCGGCGTCCGCGGTGGGGTCGGCCGGCGGGGTGTCGGGGTCGTGGGCGGCTTCGGCGAACAGGACCGCGTTGAGCCTGTCCACGACCTCGGGCGGCGGCGGGTCGTCCCACGGCTCGGGGGTGTCCGTGTCCGCCTCCTGCGTGTCCGCATTCTCTGTGCGCGGCTGCGTGCCGGTGCCTGTGGTGGGGCGTGTGGTGGCCCAGGGGGCGTCGGGGGCGGATTCGTGGGTGGTGTTCCAGAGCGTGGTGGTGGTGATGGTCCCGTCGGGGTGTTGGTCCATGGTGAGGATGCCGAGGGATTTGAGGCGGTGGCACCGTTTGCAGAGCATCGCCAGGTTGTTCAGGTTGGTGGTGCCGCCGTGTTGCCATTCGATGGTGTGGTCCGGTTCGCAGCGGGCGGCCCGGCGGTGGCAGCCGGGGGTGCGGCAGGTGTGGTCGCGTTGGGTGAGGGCGCGGCGCTGGGCCGGGGTGGGGGTGTAGCGGTTGTGGGCCCAGT
>NZ_JBIMER010000038.1:0-645 GCF_051262515.1 Arthrobacter arnarulunnguaqae
GGCGGGTTTGCATCCGTCTCCGGTGCCGCATGCGCATGTGGTGTCCTCCACGACGCACAAGACGTTGGGCGGTCCGCGGGGCGGGATCATCCTGACCAACGACGCGGAGATCGCGAAGAAGGTCAATTCGGCGGTGTTCCCGGGTCAGCAGGGCGGTCCGTTGGAGCATGTGATCGCGGGCAAGGCGGTGGCGTTCAAGGTCGCCGGGACCGCGGAGTTCCGGGACCGGCAGGAGCGCACCTTGGCGGGTGCGGCGATCCTGGCGGAGCGTTTGGGCCGTGCGGATGTGGCGGGCAAGGGCATTGGCGTGTTGACCGGGGGCACGGATGTGCACCTGGTGCTGGTGGATTTGCGGCATTCGGAGTTGGACGGGCAGCAGGCGGAGGATCTGTTGGCGTCGGTGGAGATCACGGTGAACCGCAACGCGGTGCCGTTTGATCCGCGTCCGCCGATGGTGACGTCGGGTTTGCGGATCGGGACGCCGGCGTTGGCGACGCGTGGTCTGGGCGAGGAGGCGTTCGCGGAGGTCGCGGACATCATCGCCGAGGTCCTGGTCGCGGGGCCGGACGCCGACACCGCGGGACTTCGTGCCCGTGTGAAGGCCGTCGCCGACGCGCACCCGCTCTACCCGGACCTCGCGCCGCT
>NZ_JBIMER010000039.1:0-637 GCF_051262515.1 Arthrobacter arnarulunnguaqae
GCCGTCGCTGCGGGTTCGTTGACGCAGGACATCTCGGTGTTGGATCCGGAGGTGGCTGCGGGGATTGATGCGGAGTTGCGTCGGCAGCAGGATGGTTTGGAGATGATCGCGTCGGAGAACCATGCGGCGTTGGCGGTGATGCAGGCGCAGGGTTCTGTGTTGACGAACAAGTACGCCGAGGGGTATCCGGGTCGGCGGTATTACGGCGGGTGCGAGCATGTGGATGTGATCGAGCGGTTGGCGATCGATCGGGTGAAGGCGTTGTTCGGTGCGGGGTTCGCGAATGTGCAGCCGCATTCGGGTGCGCAGGCGAACGCGTCGGTGATGCACGCGTTGATCCGTCCGGGGGATACGGTGATGGGCCTGAACCTGGCGCACGGCGGGCATTTGACGCACGGGATGAAGATCAATTTCTCGGGTCGTTTGTACAACATCGTGCCGTACGGGGTGGATGAGTCCACGTACGAGGTGGACATGGACGAGGTCGAGCGTCTGGCGGTGGAGCACGAGCCGAAGATGATCGTGGCGGGTTGGTCGGCGTATCCGCGGCGGTTGGATTTCGCGCGGTTCCGGGCGATCGCGGACAGGGTGGGGGCGTACCTGTTTGTGGACATGGCGCATTTCGCGGGTTTGGTGG
>NZ_JBIMER010000040.1:0-612 GCF_051262515.1 Arthrobacter arnarulunnguaqae
TCCTGCGAGCAGCTGGTCGGTGAGCGCGTCGGTGCGCAGCTGGTCCAGGGTCCGCTCCTCCGGCGTCCCGTCCGGGTCCGCGGGGGTGTCCTTGAGGATTTTCGCCTGTCGGTCCAGCCGGTCGTAGATCGCCTCGGCCGTCGCCGAGGTCAGCGCGGCGGTGAGGTAGGCCATGCCGTTGTTCCCGGGCTCCACGCGCACCCACCGGTCGTCCTTGGCCTTCTTGGACCGCTTCCCGAACGACACGGGATCGTACTTCTCCAACAGGGCCTTGCCCTTTTGCCGCACCGACGCCGGGCTGCGGCCCGCGGCGTAGTCCAGGAGCCTGCCCCCGAGCTCGTTCCGGCCCGCGTGCACCGCGCGTTCCTCCGCGTCGACCCGACGCATCCATTCCTCCCGCGCCGCCGGGTCCTTCGACTCCGGGACCGGGATGGGCCGCGGGACGATGCGCAGGACCTGCTCGGCGATCACCGCGACGTGGGAGGGATCCACGGTCCCCCCGGTGAGGGCGTGGAGGGTTTCGGGCAGGTCGGTGGACAGGACCTCGGCGTGGTTCAGGCACTGCTGGGCGACCTCGGAGGGCACCGCCCGGACCAGCGCGATCTGGGTGAC
>NZ_JBIMER010000041.1:0-497 GCF_051262515.1 Arthrobacter arnarulunnguaqae
GTCCGTGGTGTCCATGGCGGCGAGGGTGGTTTCCAGGAGGGTGCCGGCGTCGCCGGTGAGGACGTCGTGCGGGAGCAGGACCATGATCTCGGCCTTGATGTTCGCCCACGTGTCCCCGTCCTCGGTGCCCAGCACCAGGGCGGCCAGGACGTCGGCGCGCAGCTGCGCCATGGTCCGCTCCTCGCCCTGGACGCGGTGCAGGGTCGTGGCGATGCGTTGGATCCGGTCCATCATCGCCACCGCGTCCACCGCGTGGAGCTCGGCGTGCATCCGAGACATCCCGTCCGTTCCGGGTTCGACCCAGACCCCGCGCTTTTCCCCGGCGGCCTTCACCCGCTCCCGCAGCACCCCCGGACCCATCTTCGCCTGCACCCGCCGGGCCTTCTTCCCCAAATCCGCCGGGGTGCGCCCGGGGGCGAAGGCCAGCAGCTCGGCCTCCAGCCAGTCCCGCTGCGCCTCCATCAACTCCACCTCCGCCGCCACGTCCCGCCGGTACC
>NZ_JBIMER010000042.1:0-491 GCF_051262515.1 Arthrobacter arnarulunnguaqae
GCCACGGACGACGCCGACGGTGGTGAAGGCACTGCCGGCGCCCACGAGCGGGGTGTCGGGGCGTGCGGGGCTGATGGGGCGGACGGCGGCGAAGAAACCCGCGGGGGTGGCGCCGCGGACATCCCGGCGGGCACCCGCCGCCCGGCGCAGAACAGCGGTCCGGATGCGGCCACCGCCACGGCCACGGCCCCTGCCACGGCGCCTGAAACGACCCCGGACGCCGAAACCGCAGACGGACCGGCCACGGCAAACGAAACAACCACCACGGACACCACGGCCACCGAGACCGGCGATCCGGACGCCGCGGCCGCAGGCGCCGACCCGGCGGACGGCGCCAAACCCGGCGCGGGACCCGGCGCGGGACCCGGCGCGAGATCCGGCGGGGTTCCCGGTGGCGGTCCCGAGGTGTGCGAACTGGCCGGATACGGCCCGATCGACCCCGGCGCCGCCCTGCACCTGGCCCGGCTTGCCGCGACGTGGGCGACGCTCTA
>NZ_JBIMER010000043.1:0-430 GCF_051262515.1 Arthrobacter arnarulunnguaqae
TGGAGGAGGCGGTGTTGCTGACCCGCGAGGGCGCCCGGCGGCGTGCGGGGTTGGACGCGGACGAGGTGCGGTTGCGGGCCGCGGCGGTGGAGGCGGTCCACCGGGAGCGGTTGGCGGAGCTCACCGAACTGGCCAGGACCTCCCGGGGCGTCTACCGGCCGTGGGCGGAGCGGTTGCGCGCGGAGTTCGCCGAGACGGACCCGAAGGTGGATTGGTGGGCGACCGCGGCCGCGGCGACCGAGCTGGCCCCGGCGACCGGAACGTCCGAGGCGACGATGCAGGCGCGCGTCGCCCACGCGATCGAGCTCACCACCCACCGGAAGGCGTCCCTTACCGCGCTGGGGAACGGGGAGCTGGGGTTCGGGCACCTGCGGGTGATCCTGGAGGCCTGCGAGGCCGTCCAGCCCGCCGCGGTCCCCCCTCCGGGGAA
>NZ_JBIMER010000044.1:0-386 GCF_051262515.1 Arthrobacter arnarulunnguaqae
ACCACGGACGACGCGGACGGCGCAGGCGCCACGGGCGCTCCCTCCGGCGCCGGCGGCGGAAGCGGCGGAGGCCGCCCCACCGGCGTTCCTCCCCACCGCACGGCCGGGACGGCCCCGCCTGGCGATCGAGGCGGCAGGGACGGAGCGCCGTTCGGGGGCAGGGACGCTGCCGGCGGCGGGGCCGTCCATGGCGCAGACGCCGCCGGCGACAGGGCCGCCGACGGTGGTGACGGCGCTGCCGTCGCCGACGAGCGGAGCGTCGGGGTGAGCGGGGCAAGCGGGGCGGTCGGGGCCGACGGGGCCGACGAGCCCGAAGGAACCCGCGGGGGCGGCGCCGCGGACATCCCGGCGGGCACCCGCCCGGCGCAGGACAGCGATCCGGACAC
>NZ_JBIMER010000045.1:0-376 GCF_051262515.1 Arthrobacter arnarulunnguaqae
CGCGTTGACTCAGTGGAGATGCTCGCGAAATGGGGTGCGTGCCTCATTTAGAAATGCTCGCGAAGCTCTGGCGGTCTGTTCGGGCATCGGGTCTGCTGGGGCGATGGTGCAGGGGATGTCGATGGGTGCGCGTCGGGAGATCACGCGGGGTCTGGCTGTGGAGTACGCGAAGGCGAGCAAGAGCCAGAAGGGCGTGTTGCTGGATCACGTGTGCGGTGCGATGGGCTGGTCCAGGGCCAACGCCCGTCGCCAGCTTGTCGCTGCGGTGGTGCGCCGCGCCGGACCTGTCCCGCTGCCGCGTCGACGGGCCCGAAAATACAGTGCGTCCGCGCAGCGGGTCCTGGAACGGGTGTGGACGCTCTCCGGGGAGCCGTGC
>NZ_JBIMER010000046.1:0-352 GCF_051262515.1 Arthrobacter arnarulunnguaqae
GAACCACCCTCACGGCGGTCACTACTGGGCGGACGGCGATCACCGGTAGCGGGACGCTGGCCACGACTCTCGGAATCCGGCTTGTTGAACTTACGTGGGCGATCGTCGCCGGAGTTCCTCTGGTCTTCAGCCAAGGTGGCCGTTCCTCTCTGTGGCGCCCGAATTCTGCGCCTGGATGTTATTTCAAATACTGTCGGCAGGATGTGCCTATAAATTTCGACTCATTCAATCTTAGTCGAGTCACCACCTGCCGGCAGCCGAAGGTACCTGCTAGTGGCACGACCGCCAGCTTCGGTGGTCGGTGGTTAAACGTCAGGACCCCCAACCGTTGGTTGGGGGTCCTGGCAATGAT
>NZ_JBIMER010000047.1:0-347 GCF_051262515.1 Arthrobacter arnarulunnguaqae
TCGCGCAGCTCCAGCGGGGTGAACTTCACCTGCGCGGGTCCGCGGCGGCCGAAGACGTGCACGTCGGTGACCGGCGACGCGGCCAGGCCCCGGAACACGTTGTCGGGGATCTCGGTGACCAGCAGGTCCTCGGCGTGCTTGGACAGCACCCGGGCCACGTCGAGGGCGACGTTTCCGTTGCCGATGACCGCCACCTCCCTGGCCTCCAGCGGCCATTCGCGCGGCACGTCGGGGTGGCCGTCGTACCAGGACACGAAGTCCGCGGCGCCGTGGGACCCCTCCAGCTCGATGCCGGGGATGTTCAGGTCCGCGTCCCTGATCGCCCCGGTGGCGAAGATGACGGCGTC
>NZ_JBIMER010000048.1:0-344 GCF_051262515.1 Arthrobacter arnarulunnguaqae
GGTAGCGTGGAGTCATGTCCAAGGAACAGCAGCCGACGCCGGAGCCGGACCCGCAGCGGGGTACCAGGCCGGGTGCCGGATCAGGTGGCGAGTGGGGCTCCGAGCAAGGGGCCGAGTCGGACGCCGTGCCGGGGTCGGCGCAGGCTCCGCCACCCCCGCCCGGTTCGCGCGCGGTTGCTGCGCCACCGCCATCGCCGCCGTCGTCCGGCGTGGATTCCCCGGACGCTGGATCCGCGAGTGCGGGTTCCCGCGACTCTGGAGTCCCGCGCAGTGATTCCCCGATCGTCGGCTCCACGGACGTGAGCGGCACCTCCAGCGGTCCGGGTGGTTTCGCGGCGGAGCTG
>NZ_JBIMER010000049.1:0-323 GCF_051262515.1 Arthrobacter arnarulunnguaqae
CAGGACGGGTTGGACATCGTTCCTCGGTGACCAGGTGACCGTCCCCCGCTCGGGATCCGGTTCTCGGGCCGGTGCGGGATCGGGTGGGCGGTGGAACGCCGTTCCCGGCCGGGCCGCTGCTGCCGGGCCGGGGCCGCGTTCCCACGCCGCTCCGCTTCCGGCCACCGCGTCACCGGCCACCGTGTCACCGGCCACCGCATCCACGGCATTTCCGGCGGCAGCGGAGGGGCCAACGGCATCGGCGGCATCGGGATCGTCCGTGTCCGGGGTGCTCTTGGGGTGGAGGCGGATGAGGTCGCGGGCGTGTTGGGCGGGGATGGTTC
>NZ_JBIMER010000050.1:0-319 GCF_051262515.1 Arthrobacter arnarulunnguaqae
CGATGATCGCCCCGTCGTAGGGGTCGGTGAGGACCCGCCACCACGACGGTGCCGCGGCGAGCAGGGCCGCGGTGGATTCCAGGTCCAGGGCCCCGAGGCGTGCGGCGGTGGGAGGCTCCGCGCCCGGCGGGATGTCCCGCGCGGGCACCGGGTCGACCGCCGGCGGTCCCTCGTCGGTGGCCGGCGGCCGATCGGCCGCTGGCGGCGGTTGTGTTGCCGGGGGTGGGGTGGCGCCGGCGCGGGCGAGGGCGGGCAGCAGGGTCGCCGGGACGGTGATGCTCACGTGGGCCTGGACGTTCTCCAGTCCGGACCCGGCGGG
>NZ_JBIMER010000051.1:0-280 GCF_051262515.1 Arthrobacter arnarulunnguaqae
AGAACGGTGGTTCGTCGTCGTTGACGGCGCCGTCGGGTTGCCCGGGCCCCGGCTCCGGTTCTGGGTCCGGTGGAGGGGGCTGGCTGGTGTCGGTTTTTTGGCGGAGTTCGGCCAGTGATCGTCGCCAGGATTCTTCGGCTTCGGCTTCGGCTTGGTGCTCGGTTCGGATTCCGCCGTTGTGGGGATCCGGGCGACCGTCGCTTCGGCCGCCGGGCGGCGGGGGTGGTTTGGTGGTTTGCCAGGGGATTTCGGAGTCGGTGTTGTAGGTGAATCCGGCCGG
>NZ_JBIMER010000052.1:0-266 GCF_051262515.1 Arthrobacter arnarulunnguaqae
GACGGCACCGCGATCGTCGCCATGGGACGGGCCCGCTACCGACCCACCGAACCGATGCGCCGGATGCTCACCGCCCGGGACCCCTACTGCACCCACATCGGCTGCGCGCGCGTGGACTCCGAAAACGACCACATCACCGAATGGCAGGACGGCGGAACCACCGACCTGGACAACCTCGCCCCGCGCTGCCCGAAACACCACAAGATGAAAACCGTCGGACTCTGGCAAACCCTCACCACCGGAAACGGCTCCATCACCCACACCTC
>NZ_JBIMER010000053.1:0-261 GCF_051262515.1 Arthrobacter arnarulunnguaqae
TCTCTTCTAGTGTGAATGCATGGATACGAACATGGATTCGGTAGTGGTGGGGGGATGGGTCCTCACCCCGGATCCTGGCTTGCGTGGGGTGAACGCGGGGCGCAGGTTCGAGCTCGCGGAGGAGCTGCGGCGGTTCGCCGAGGCCCAGGCCTACCGGGCGATGGTGATCCTGCACGACGACGCCCAGCGCAAGACCCCCGCCCACCTGGAGGCGTTGGAGTCCGGGCCCGGGATGGGGATCTCCGCGCGGTCCGGGAACCT
>NZ_JBIMER010000054.1:0-256 GCF_051262515.1 Arthrobacter arnarulunnguaqae
CCACCGGACAGCTGCAGGCGATGGACTCCAGGGCGCGGATCTTCCCCGCCGGGATGCGCCGCATCGTCGCCGCACGCGACCAGGACTGCTCCAACCCCTGGTGCGACGCCCCCTTCCGCCACCACGACCACATCGTCCCCGCCGCCGCCGGCGGACCCACCACCCTGGAGAACTCCCAAGCGCTCTGCGAAGAATGCAACTACGCCAAAGAAGCCCCCGGCTGGTCCGTGATCCCCGTCCCCGGCATCCGGCACAC
>NZ_JBIMER010000055.1:0-244 GCF_051262515.1 Arthrobacter arnarulunnguaqae
AGTTCGGTCGCCGCGGCCGCGGTAGCCCACCAATCCACCTTCGGGTCCGTCTCGGCGAACTCCGCGCGCAACCGCTCCGCCCACGGCCGGTAGACGCCCCGGGAGGTCCTGGCCAGTTCGGTGAGCTCCGCCAACCGCTCGCGGTGGACCGCCTCCACCGCCGCGGCCCGCAACCGCACCTCGTCCGCGTCCAGCCCCGCACGCCGCCGGGCGCCCTCGCGGGTCAGCAACACCGCCTCCTCCA
>NZ_JBIMER010000056.1:0-243 GCF_051262515.1 Arthrobacter arnarulunnguaqae
AGTTCGCACACCTCGGGACCGCCACCGGGAACCCCGCCGGGTCCCGCACCGGGTCCCGCGCCGGGTTTGGCGCCGTCCGCCGGGTGGGCGCCTGCGGCCGCGGCGTCCGGATCGCCGGTCTCGGTGGCCGTGGTGTCCGTGGTGGTTGTTTCGTTTGCCGGGACCGATCCGTCTCCGGTTTCGGCGTCCGGGGTCGTTTCAGGCGCCGTGGCAGGGGCCGTGGCGGGGGCCGTGGCGGGGGCG
>NZ_JBIMER010000057.1:0-237 GCF_051262515.1 Arthrobacter arnarulunnguaqae
GCGCGGGGACGGGATCGGGCACCAGATCGGGTTGGCCCGGCGGGAATCCCCGCACCAGGGCACCGCGCACCTGGCCCTCGCGAAGGCCCTGGTGGCGGAGATGCCCCACACCCTGGCCGCGTTGGAGACCGGGGCGTTGAGCGAGTGGCGGGCCACGGTGCTGGTGCGCGAGACCGCGTGCCTGTCCGTTCAGGACCGCGCCGCGGTCGACGAAGAACTCTGCGCGGACCCGGACCT
>NZ_JBIMER010000058.1:0-229 GCF_051262515.1 Arthrobacter arnarulunnguaqae
GCGCCGATCGCGGCGAAGGCTCCAGTGGGTTACCGGCTGATCCCGGCGGTACCGGCGGCACCGGCGGCTCTACCGTTCCTTCGCGGCCAGCCGAACGGGGTGGGGGTTCGTATGTGTCGGATGGGACGGTGATCCGTCGGCGGGGGACCGTGGATCGTTCGGATGCGGCGGTGGTGGATCTGATCCGGGGGCTGGAGGTCGTGAAGTCCGCGGTGTGCGCGGCGCAGGC
>NZ_JBIMER010000059.1:0-223 GCF_051262515.1 Arthrobacter arnarulunnguaqae
CACCTCGGGACCGCCACCGGGAACCCCGCCGGGTCCCGCACCGGGTCCCGCGCCGGGTTTGGCGCCGTCCGCCGGGTCGGCGCCTGCGGCCGCGGCGTCCGGATCGCCGGTCTCGGTGGCCGTGGTGTCCGTGGTGGTTGTTTCGTTTGCCGGGACCGGTCCGTCCGCGGTTTCGGCGTCCGGGGTCGTTTCAGGCGCCGTGGCAGGGGCCGTGGCCGTGGCC